>JAGVHG010000140.1 GCA_020056715.1 Phycisphaerae bacterium
AGAGGACGCTTGCATCGCTGAAGGCCCGAGGCGTCAACATCGAACTCTTGCCCTCGTGCGTACGGGATAATCAATGACCAAACGGCGCTGTAGTATTAGCGGCCTCGATCATATCCAGAATTAACTGTTTGGTAGTGAGGCCTCCTTCGCTCGGTATAAGGGTAAGTTGCGCACCAAGAGCCGCCATATGATCAAGTTTTTCCTGACTAAAGGCATGGGAAGTAACGATATGAATACGATAACCCTTTGCCACGCAGATGAACGCAAGTGACGTGCCCGTGCTGCCGCCCGTGTACTCAACGATCGTGTCTCCGGGCTTCAATCGGCCGTCTTCCTCGGCGCGCGAAATCATTGCCTGCGCCGAACGATCTTTCATGCTTCCGGTGGGATTCTCCCATTCGAGTTTGGCGAAAACTCTTCCACAGTCTGGTGGAACAACGCGACGAAGCTGCACCAACGATGTGTTGCCGATGGCCTGTAGAATGTTGCAGTTACTACTCATGCTCATTACTGGTCATTCCCTGTGCGAGTAATTACCCAAACGGACTCGGACGCGATGATCGTGGGGTGGATTGTATTACCAGCGGACCCTTTTGTTTTCCGTGCGGATCAAACGTTGGGGGGTTAAACCGTAAACGGCGAAGATACGTGGGCATGGCGGTGAGCGTACATCATCGGTTCCCCCAGGTCCAAAGGACCTGGGGGAACCCTCGCGTGCGAGAAGGGATTCTCGCACGAGCAGATCCGAAACCCCCTCACCCTGCCCTCTCCCCCGAAGCGGGGGAGAGGAGTTTTAGGACGCATTCTAGGTCGGGAACTGGAAGTCCAGGATTTGCAATTCGACGCTGCGGCGGCCGTTGAAATCGTTGATGATCGGCTCGAAGGCCACGCGGCAGCGGCGATGTTGCTTCAAGTCCTCGATCGCGCCGCCCAATCCGAACCCGATGCCCTTGATACGCGTGCCGTTTTGCTGAAACGAAACCTGCAAGTGGTCTTGATTGGCCCCGACGCAGCGCGGCTCGTAGGCGAGGTCGAGCCAGTCGGTGGCGAACTTGGGTTTGGGATTGCCGATGCCGAAGGGCCCCAACCCGACGAGCGCCTCCGCCGTAGGCAACGTCATTTCCTTGAGAATGACCTGGGCATCCAGTCGGAGCTTGTCAACCAGGTCATCGCCGGTGAGGCGATTGTTGGCCTCGGCGACGAAAGCCTCGGTGAAAGCATCGACGCCGTCGGCGGCGATACGCAGTCCGGCGGCCATCGCGTGTCCGCCGTAGGCGAGCAGGTGCCGCGAACACGAAGACAAGGCGTCGGCGAGGTCGAAGTGTTGGATGCCCCGTGCCGAGCCTTGGCCCTCGCCGTTGTTGAGGGCGATCATCACCGTGGGACGGTGGTAGCGGCCGACGACCCTAGCGGCCACGATCCCGATCACCCCCGCGTGCCATCCCGGTGACGCTAGTACGATCGCCCGCCGTGCATCGCTCGCAAGGTTGTCACGCTCGATCATCTCATAGGCCTGCTTGGCGATCTGCCGCTCGGTCGCCTGCCGCGAACGGTTGTGCTCTTCGAGGTAGAGGGCGATCTCGCGGGCACGATCGGCGTCGGCGCGGGTGAACAACTCGATTGCGAGCCTGGCGTGGCCCATGCGTCCGGCCGCGTTGATCCGTGGGGCGAGCTTAAAGCCCACGTCATAGCCGCTGATTGTCCCCCTCACCCTACCCTCTCCCCCAAGGGGGAGAGGGGTTTTTGTGCATCCACCCAGACCGGCGGACTCGATGAGCAGCCTCAGGCCGGGCAGCGATGAGGAAGGTAAGGCGCTGAGGCCGTGACGAGCGATGATCCGATTCTCTCCCACCAGCGGAACCACGTCCGCGATCGTTCCAATGGCCGCAAGCGGAAGCAGCTCGCGCAACAATTCGCGGAACTCGGTTGTGACGCGATCCGCGCCGCTGAGCCGCTGGGCGATGGCCCAGGCGAGCTTAAAGGCCACGCCCGCGCCGCTAAGATGCGGATTGGGGTATGTGCCGCCGACGGTGGGATGCACGATCGCCGCCGCGTCGGGCAGTTCGGCGTGGGGTGCGTGATGGTCGGTGATGATGAGCGTGACGCCGGCGTCTTTAAGGACCTTGGCGATATCCACCGCGGTGATCCCGCAGTCCACGGAGACGATCATGCCCGCGCCATCTTCGACCAGACGTTTGACGGCCTCGAGGTTCAATCCGTATCCCTCGTCGATCCGATGGGGCACGTAGAACGTCACCTCGGCGCCAGCCTGACGCAGCATGTGCCAGAGGATGGCTACACCGGTGGTCCCGTCCACGTCGTAGTCGCCGTAGAGGACGATTTTCGTTTTGGCATTGATCGCATCGACTATCCTCGCGGCGGCCTCGGACGCGCCGGGAAGAAGTTGCGGCGGGTGAAGGTCCTTCAGTTGCGGAAATAAGAAGGCTTCGCCCGTTCCATCGAGCGATAACCCACGGTTGATGAGCACTTGGGCGATGGCGGACGGGACTCGCAGGCGGCAGGCGAGGGCCTCGCAATCGGGCGAGGGGGCCGAGATCATCCATTGTTTGGCCATTGTCGATCCGTCGAACCCAATCGCCGTCCAGAGAACCAGATTCCTGACGACTCTAGCTTGTGCCTGAAAGCATGGCAAACCGGCAACCGACGGGCAAGGTTCGACTTTAGCTTGAATTATGGCGGCGTGGAGAAACGGACAGGTTGTGTGTGCTTGATCGGATGAGGCGGACCCCCTATACTCGTGGGTTGCACGAACGGGAATTTATGGGGCGGGCCAGAGCTTGCTCGGCACGAAGGAGACTACTCTGTGGCTACAGCGTTGGACGGTAAAAGCATCCTGGTCGTCGATGACGATCCGGACATGGTGACGGCGCTTACGATGGTCCTCGACGGCACGGGGGCGACGATCCAAACGGCGGGCGACGGCAACCTAGCGATCGAGAAGGCGGCGCAGTTCGACCCGGACCTGGTTATCCTGGATGCGATGCTTCCCAAGCGCAGCGGCTTCCTCGTGCTGGAGAAGCTGAAGGGGACTACCAGGAAGAAAGGCTCGCGGCCTCTGGTCATCATGATCACCGGCAACGAAGGCAAGCGTCACCAGACCTGGGCCGAAAGTCTCGGCGTCGACGGCTACTTCAACAAGCCGTTCCGCATGGAACGTCTCGTCGAACGCATGGAACAGCTTCTCGCGAACGGAACAACGCTGCGCGAATCCCAACCCGCCTGAGTCGCGGGCAGAATGAAATCCCGGCGTCCCGGAAGCAAGCGCGCTCTTTCCAGCCCGGAACCCAACGAGTAAAAACCGCGATAAGAATCGGCCGGTCCGAGAGTCGCCAGGCAGCGCCGGCGCCGCGTGCCGAACCCTCGTTGAGGTAGAACCCACCCATGTGTATTCGTATCGCCATCCCATCGTTGCCCGCCGCTGTGACCTTCACCGTGTTGCTCACGCTTGTGTTGTCCGCTCCGTCTCGTGGGCAGGACGTCGCCAAGGACGATGCCGCTCCGAGCGAAGAAGCAAAGCCCGCGACCCTCGCCGACGCCCGCGATCTGCTGATGCAGGGGTCGTACGAGGCCGCGATGGAGGCCTATGCGAAACTCTCGAACGACCCACAGCACGCCGTCCAGGCCGGGTTGGGTCTGGCACGATGCCGCCTTCAAGTCGGCCAATACGACGAAGCGATCGCGGGCTTAACCGCCCTGAACGCCGAAACCTCCGCGGAGTGGCACGATCTGCTCGCCGAGCTTTTGACTCGCCTCGGCAAGTACGCTGACGCCCAAACCCGCTTGCAGGCGGTGCTGAAAATCGACGAGCGTCACGCCGCCGCGCGACTCCAGCTTGGGCGGCTGCACGAGTTGCTTGGCCGACGCGATGAGGCGATTGAATCCTACCGCTGGTTCGATCGACAGCTTGTGGAACGGCCCGACCTTCCCAAGGACGCGGCGTGGACCACCGATACGGCCCTTGGGTTCCTCCGGTTTAGCGTGTTGACCGGCACTGAGGTTCCGCGGCGGACGCAGCACGTGTTGCGAGAGATGCTCCAACCGGCGTATACCTGGCTGGATCGTTCCTACTGGCCGGCGCGGATCGCGGCGGGCGACCTGCTCCGCGAGAAATTCAACAACGATGAGGAGGACGGAAGCGTCTCGGACTATCTGGCCGCTCTGCGGATCAACCCCAACCTGTGCGAAGCCCAGGTGGGATTGGGCGAAGTGGTGTTGGAAGGCTGGCAATTCGAGGAGGTCGAGCGCCGGGCCGAACTGGCGCTGAAGATCAACCCGAACTTCTCTCCCGCGATCCATCTGCTGGCCAAGAAGTTCATCCTGGAGCGTCGTTATGAGCAGGCCAAGGAGCCTTGTGAGCGGGCGCTGAAGATCAACCCCAACGATTTGACGGCGCTTTCGTTGTCGGCGGCGGCGTCGGCGTGCCGGTACGATCGAACGGGCGTCGAGCAAATGCAGGTCCGCGTGACTGCGCTCAACACCCGTTGCGCTTTGTTCCATCGCACCCTAGGCGACGCCTTGTCGGGCATTCGCCAGTATGCGGCCTCGGAGCGGGAATACCTAAGAGCCATCGAACTCGACGCGAGCGACGCCAACGCCCGCACCGAACTTGGAATGATGTACATGCAATGGGGCTTGGAGGATAAGGCCCGCGACGCTCTCGACGCCGCGTGGGCACTCGACCCCTACAACGACCGGACCAAGTTCACCCTCGAACTGCTCGACCGGCTCCACAAATTCGCGAAGTACGAGACGGCGCACTTTGTGGTCAAGTATGATGCCGAGCACGATCCGGGATTGGGCGAGTACGTGTCGAGCTATCTGGAACCCATCTATGAGGCCGTGACCAGCGACTTCCAGACGCCGCTCAGCGATAAGACAATCATTGAAATCTTCCCCACGCATCGCGCCTTCGGCGTCCGCATCACCGGCAAGCCGTGGATTCACACTGTCGGGGCCTCGACGGGGCGGGTTATCGCCCTCGCCTCTCCGCGGGAGTCGGCCGACCTCATGGGTCGCTACAACCTGGCCCGGGTCCTCAAGCATGAGTTCGCTCACACCGTTACTCTGGCCGCGACGGACAATCGAATTCCCCACTGGTTTACCGAAGGACTCGCAGTCTATGAAGAGGACGCCCCGCGTCCGTTCGATTGGTCTGAACTGTTGGCTGACGCAGTGCGCCGCGACCGACTGTTCACCCTCGAATCCGTCGACTGGGGATTTATCCGCCCGCGACGTCCCACGGATCGTCAGATGGCCTATGCTCAAAGCGAATGGATGGTGGAATACATCGTCGAGCGGTTCGGGTATGACATGATCCAAATCATGGTCAATCGTTTCCGTTCCGGAAAAACGCAAAGCGAAGTATTCACCGGAGAATTGGGGGTGGAGCCGGAGAAGTTCGATCGTGCATTTCACGACTGGGCGCGAGCGGAGGCGGCTAAGTGGAATTGTCATTTTGATTTGAGTCCACCCGAAGACATTAAAGAGCTTCGAGCACAGGCAGCGAAGGAAGACGCCGTTGCGAGCGTCTGGGGGCGACTGGCCCGTGCGGAGTTTGACGAATCGGAGTACGAACGGTCGATGGCCGCCGCACGGCAGGCGTTGGCTCTCGATGAGAACGAGGTCAACGGGCTTGATATTGTGACCAGTGTTTTGACGCTGCTCTCCCAAAAGGAAAAAAGCGAAGCGGGAAAGCGCGGGTATGAGGATGAGGCGCTGCCACTGTTGGAACGATTCATGCGGGTCGATCCGAACAGTTGGGCGGCTTCGAAACACTTCGCCGAGATCGCTCTGCGACGCAAGGAGTGGGACCGCGCCGTCGAGACGCTCAAGCGCCTTCAACACCTCTGTCCCATGGACCCGGCCAGTTGGGGAGGGTTGGCGGGGATATACCTGGAGAGAGGCGAGGAGGAGCTTGCCCTGCCGCAATTGATCGAACTGGCGCGGATCGAGCAGAACGATCCGTCGATTCCGCAAAAAGTTGCGAGCATCGTCCGGCGACGGGGCGAATTGCGCGAGGCACAGTATTGGTACCGCCAGGCACTCTCCATTGATCCGTCAAGCGTCGCCCTGCATCAAGCGTTGGGCGATGTGTGCATGCAGACCGGGGATTCCGAGGCGGCCTTGCGGGAGTACAAGACGCTGACTGAACTGCAACCCACAAACGCCAAACACTTCGAGGCCGCCGCCCTGGCCGCTCACAAACTCGGCGCGACGCAGGAGGCACAAGCGTTGGCCCGTCAGGCTCTCAAGCTCGACCCCCAATCGCAAGTTCGATCATTGGTCCCTGAGTAAGAATGACTTGCACTTTGCCAATCTATGGCTGAGCGAAGAAGGCGCGCCATATCGCCTCGGCGAACAGTTCGTGGGCGCGTTCATTGGGATGGGCATCCACGCGGTTTACAACCAGATCCTCGGCAGGCAAACCGGCAATGGCCGGATAGAGATCCACCACCGGCGTTTGATTTACCTCGAAGAACTTCCGTAGCAGGGCATGAAGAGTGGTAATATTCAACTTGTCACCGCTGGTACGAATAAACGGCAGCAAGGCGACGTGCAGCGTCACACCGTTTTCCCGGCAGTGTCCAATGATAGCGTTCAGTTGTTCCTGGTGGCGATGCCAAATGCCCTCATCGCCGTATCCTTCGGCCAGCCAGTCGTGATAGTTTCTCACGCTAGGAATGCGGGGAAGATAAATACGGCGATACAAATAGTCCATAAGACACGATGAATCCATATTGAAAAACTGCGTGTCGGGAGGCCGTATTGGATTGAAGTCATCCGTCGTCGGTAGAAGTTTTTCGATATCATTGGCCACATAGCAGAGCACAACTTCGTCCACGCCGTACAATGAGATCATGTCCTGAATAGGTTGCAGTTGCGCACCGGTATCCCATCCGGGTTTGGCCACATTCATCACTTCCACTGTCCCCGGCGCGCGGACATCAAATAGAGATTGAATGCGATCCGGGAACCGGTCCTCCGTCCGCTCGATGCCCCATCCATAGGTGAATGAATCGCCCACAAAGGCAATCCGCCGAACGCCGGGCGGTTTGATCGGCGGCCACTCACGATCACGGCAACCGAGTGAATTCAGGTGCGTATGCAATGCGAACCAGCGTCGTGCGGGCAATGACACGCCGAACGAATCCGTCTGTACACATGCGAACCGAAGGTAACTCTCGCCCGCCAATGCCGCAAAGCCGATCAGGCAGAGAAAAACAAGTCCATTGCCAATGCTTAGCCCCAATTTGCGATAGACTTTCCACGGGAACAACTTGAAAAAACAGCATGTGTGCAGGAGAAGGGAAAGGTAAAGAACCCACCAGAGGATATAGTCAAACAAATATCCGAAAGCGCCGCTGGTGAGCATCATACGCGGTCCAGCGATAAATCGATGGCGACTGCGGAATGAGTCAGGGCGCCGACCGAAATGCGGTCTACGCCGGTCTCCGCAACGGAACGAACAGTCTGTAGGGTAATTCCCCCCGACGCCTCTAAGGCCACTTTACCACGCAGTCCTAGATCGTCGCGAAGGATGACGGCCTCACGCAGTTGATCGAGGGAGAAGTTGTCCAGAAGAATGGCGTCGATTCCCACCACTTTGAGGAGCTGCTTGACCTGCTCGATGCCGTCAGCCTCGATTTCGACGAACGTCGGTACCGCATCCCGCATTGGCAACCGGTTTAACATCTCGAATACGTCGTGAGCGAGTCGTGCTGTTCCTATCCCAGCCAGGTGGTTGTCTTTGATGAGCACGGCGTCATAGAGGCCCATGCGGTGATTGCTTCCTCCGCCGCAGCGCACGGCGTACTTCTCCAACACTCGCCAACCAGGGGTTGTCTTGCGTGTGTCATAGATTGTCGCATCGGTTCCGGAGACGGCGTCAACGAATGCACGGGTGAGCGTGGCCACACCGCAGAGCCTTTGAAGAAAGTTGAGCAGGACGCGTTCCGCGGAGAGGACCGTGCCCAGCGGCCCACAAATTGTGGCGAGCTGCGCCGGCACAGAGTCGATCCGTCGCCCGTCGACGCCCGATGCAGTCCATTCCATGTCCACCGTAGTACTATACGCGGCGAAAACCGCGGCGGCGACTTCGCGACCGGCGAAGACGCCGCACTGTTTGGCGATGAGATGGAAGGTCGCGCGTTGTTGCGGATCATCGAGGAGCGAGGATGAGATGTCCCCTGGTCCGAAGTCCTCGTTCTTGGCAAGCTCGATCAAACGCAAGATATCCTTATCATCGGCGATGCTCATTTGCACTATTCTCGAATGCACCTAGTGTAGCGTCAACCATGAATTGATGGGTTGAGTGGCATGGCCAAGCGCAGTCACATATGCCGTTATAGGTCTGCCGGGGTTAGCCCGGTTCGCTTGGCGATGCGCACGAGCATGCGGGTGCCAATCTCCTCGTTCTCATGGAACGCGAATACGAAATTCGGCCACCCGATTCTTTGCAAGGTACGATGTGAGCCGGACTGTCACTTGATTGACCAACCGATGCGGAGCAGCGCCGCCGGCACTCGCGATGCCCGGGTTGAAGGCCAGTCCGCCACGGTTAAGCTGCGACGATTGAAAAGACCGCTTCCACTTGCGGGAGGTCTTCGCCGTGTTCCAGCCGCTCGGCCGGGACGCGCAACGCCGGCGCCTGGGCGCGCATCACCGCTTCTTCACGCGACGCGCCATACGTTATCACGCCAGGCAACTCCGGGACCTCAGCGATCCACCGACCGTCGGTCTCCTGTTCGACACTCGACTTTGAACATGATGCCAGTATAGCTTATTTCCACCCCGGAACCAAGACTCGTATCGCTGGCTTTACGCGGCTAGAATACATTGCAAGAAAACCGCAAGGAGACTGAGTGTAATCTTCCATGCAACCGACCGTACATGTAAGCGCGGTAGCCGATCCGGCGATGCGCGTGATGCGCGTCCGGCAGAACGTCGCTCCCGCCGCCATTGGTGCTGCCTTCCTCCTCTTTTTCGGCTTCTTCCAATTAACTGAACCGACGGGCACTGATCTCTTCAGCCGTGCCAACTGGGTTTTCTATTACACGCTTCGACTCGGCGGACTGGCGATGGCCGCCGTCGCCGCTTGGTCACTGCTGGGTCAGTCCATCACCCTCGCCGTCGACGCCGTGGTGACCGTGGCGATCGGCGCACTGCTCATCCTTACGGGACTGGGTATGGCTGTGGACGGTGGAGCCATGGTCCAGACGATCATCAACGTGGTCTGTGGCGGTATGTTCATCTCCTCCGGTGTCCGCAATTGGCGAGATTACCGGTTTATCAGCGCGACCAAAACGTCGAACGATCCCGCAATACCAACACGCGACCTTAACGCTTTCGATCGACGCCCTCACGCCTCGCCGGACGTTCGTCGAAAGCCTCCTTCTCCCTCTGCAAGAGAGGGTCGGGATGATAGTCGGGTGCAACGAAAATCGACCACGCCGATCGCGCCTCCGCCGGAGGGGTTCTTAGCCTCGCTGGCGAAAAAACCGCCGCCGCCGACTGACGACGAAGGACCGAGTACGTGAGTCGCACCGAGGGTGATCTACCGATCCTCGACCCCGCTCTGGCGCGTTACTCACGGCAGATTCTGTACGAAAAAATCGGGGTGGAAGGGCAGCAGCGCCTCTCCGCCGCCCGTGTTGTGCTCTTCGGATGCGGCGCCCTCGGCACGGTCCTTGCCAATACGCTCGTTCGTGCGGGCGTGGGGACTATGCGAATTTGCGATCGCGACTTCATCGAACGCGATAACCTCCAACGCCAGGTGCTCTTCGACGAGAACGACATCGCCGCCGGTCTCCCCAAGGCGGAGGCCGCCGCCGCGAAGCTCCGCCGCATCAACTCCGCCGTGACCATCGAGCCGTTCGTCATCGACGTCAACCCCACCAACATCGAACGCCTCGCCGACGGCGCCGAACTTTTGCTCGACGGCACCGACAACTTCGAGACCCGGTTTCTCATCAACGATCTCGCGGTCAAGACGCGGCGACCGTGGATTTACGGCGCGGTCATCGGCGCTACCGGCCTGTGCATGACCATCATCCCCCACGACACTCCCTGTATTCGTTGCGTGTTCGAGGACGCTCCTCCGCCGGAGATGAATCCCACCTGCGACACGGCGGGCGTACTCGGATCAGCCGTAAACCTAGTTGCCAGTCTCCAGGCGATCGAAGCCATTAAACTGCTCCTTGGACGAGAGGATGAAATCAACCGACATCTCGTACACATCGACGCTTGGTCGGGCCGGTTGGTGAATATGAAGGTGCAGTCGGCCTACGACACGGGTAATTGCCCGTGCTGCAAGCGTGGCGAGTTTCAATATCTTGAGGGGAAGTTCGCCGGCACTACGACGACCCTCTGTGGCCGCGACGCCGTTCAGGTCATTCCCGGCGGCGCGACCCAGATCGACTTCGCCGTCATCGCCAAGAAGCTCCAACCCATCGCCGCCCGCCTCGTATCCCACAACCGCTTCATGCTCAAGGCCGCCGTGGACGGTTACGAATTGACTCTTTTCCCCGACGGCCGCGCCATCATCAAAGGCACCCACGACCCCGACAAGGCTCGAACGCTGTACGCCAAGTATTTCGGGGCCTAGTCCGTAGGGTCCGCTCCGCGGACCACCTTGGGTGCCCCCAGTAGTAGACATCCTCCGGACCCGACATCCGATTTCGACTTATCCATTCGACAATCGCCAATCGACAATTCCCCGCCCCACTGCCTTCGCCCTTCCGTATTCAGCATTCACCATCCCGCGTGATCGCTCGATCACGCGGTCTCCACCGATCACCCCTCAAGTTATATGGGTGTTGATGAAAGCCGCGCTCGCTCTGCGCGCAGTTGTCGGGGATCGGGATTGGGGAATTGGGTTTCGGTGTTGCGACGTTTCTGCGTTTCCCTACGTCACTTCGCGCCTTTTTCATAGGTGCCACGATGTGACACTCGAAAAAAACTGTACTCGCAGAACGAACCCATTTGAAACCGGTACATGAAAAAGGGAAGTACAAATGTCAATGCGAAAAACGCTACTGGTCGCAGCTCGAATTGTGCTACGGGTTCCGGACCGGCGCTCTGGTCGAAAAGAGGGCGATGGCGGTGACGATCAAACCCACCGACATCACCATAATAATTGGCCGAGTGCGGTCGTCGCAGAAGAGTTGATCGTAGTTGAAATCGGGCATGTACGATCGAGCGCGGGCCAGGGCGACGGGCGGATCGATCGGTTCGGGCACGAACGGCTCTTGAAGCGCGGTCGCGGTAAGCGGCACCGAAACGGAAACGGAAGTGTCGCCGGGTCGGCGAAAGTGCAGATCGCGCTGCGCGATACGAGCAATGACGGCGGGGTTGCTCTGCATGGCCTCGAGAAGATTGCGCTCCCGGTCAACGACCCGTTGCATTTCATCCAACCGATGCCGTTCGGCCTGTTCCGCCAGCCGCACCGCTTGATACTCCCGCCATTCGGGCAGAACCACGCAGGGAGTGAAGGTGGCCAAGCCCATGAGAATAAGCATCCAGAACACGAAACCGCCGCGAGGTGATTTGTCGCTATCCATTTCGTTTCCCCCATCCCGCACCATAGACGGCGGCCGGTCCCAGGTGGTCTTCGATGCGCAGCAATCGATTGTATTTGGCGACGCGGTCGCTGCGGCAGAGGCTCCCCGTCTTGATCTGCCCCGCGTTGGCGGCGACGGCGATGTCCGCGATGGTCGTGTCTTCCGTCTCGCCGCTGCGGTGGCTGATGACGGCGCTCCACCCGTTGCGCATGGCCAGGTCGATCGCGGCGAAGGTCTCTGTCAGCGTGCCGATCTGGTTGACCTTGATGAGGATCGAATTTCCCGCCCCCATCTCCAGACCCTTCTTAAGCCGTTCGGTGTTGGTGACGAACAGGTCGTCGCCGACGAGCTGGATGCGGTCGCCCAGCCGCGTCGTGAGCCGCTTCCACCCCTCCCAATCATCCTCGGCGAGGCCGTCTTCGATGGTGCGGATGGGATACTTATCGCACCAACCTGCCCAGAAAGCGATCAATTCATCCGAGGTCACGCTCTTCTGCGGGGCGGATTTGAAAAATGCGTATCTTTCGGTCTTCTTGTCGAAGAGTTCGGAGCAGGCCGGGTCGAGGGCGATGAAGATATCCTGGCCGAGCTTGTACCCCGCGGCCGCAACAGCTTCGACGATGACCTCCAACGCCTCTTCGTTCGTTTTCAAGTTCGGAGCGAAGCCGCCCTCGTCGCCGACGTTGGTGTTGTACCCGCGCTTCTGCAAGACCTTGCGCAGGGCGTGGAAACATTCGGACCCCATCCGCAACGCCTCTCGAAACGAGGGAGCGCCCCAGGGTTGGATCATGAACTCCTGGAAGTCCACGTTGTTGTCGGCGTGCCTGCCGCCGTTGAGGATGTTCATCATGGGGACGGGAAGAATATGAGCCTTGGGCCCGCCGAGGTAGCGGAAAAGCGGCAGATTGCACGATTGCGCCATGGCCTTCGCCGTCGCCAGGGACACGGCGAGGATGGCGTTGGCCCCCATGCGGGACTTGTTCGGCGTCCCGTCCAAGTCGATCATGGTTTGATCGACGTCCTCTTGATCGGCGGCATCGAGACCCATGACGGCCTCGGCGATCTCGCCGTTGACGAACTCAACGGCCTTGAGCACGCCCTTGCCGTTGTAACGCTTGGCATCACCGTCGCGCAGCTCAACGGCCTCATGCTCGCCCGTCGATGCGCCGGAGGGGACAGCGGCTTCCCCGCAGCTTTCATCCTCCAACACCACCGACGCCTCGACGGTGGGATACCCGCGGGAGTCCAGAATCTCCCGCGCTTCGATATGGACGATGGCGGTGGACATAAACGCCGAAACGCCGAAAGACCAAAACGCCGAAACAAAAAAGTACCAAACGGAAGTCGGCAGTTCTCAGTATCGGCCAGAGGTCGAAGATACCTCTACCGAACGACGGGCACGGACTGTAGTGGGATCGCCACCGGCGTCAACGATAGGGCGAGCGGTTCGGTTCGCGCTTGGAAGGACCAGCGCGGCAAGTGATCCCACGAATACTACAACGGCTACCTCACCGTGATCGGGTGATTGACGCCGTCAAACGAGACCGTGCCCGATACGCCCCTCAACCGTGGGCCGCCGCGCATCGTTCGGGTCTTCCCGCCTGGTTCCACCGCCGGACGGACCTGGAACGTCACTGTCCGGGCGGAGTCGTCGAAGAACGGGCCCCACTTGATTTTGCGGTGGACGTTGTCCCATGCCCCGTCGTCACTGATCGTCGTCACTACCCAACCTGCGGGGAGTTGAACTTCGAACGCCACCGCCGAAGTGCCGATCGGCGGCTCGACCGTCACAGGGATGTTCCACGTACGTACGGATATTTTATGAAGCACAGTGATCGTGGAGGGGACTTCGATCGGAATGATGGAGTCGTCCGCCGCCGCGCCGCCATTGCTTGCCGGGCAGCATCCCGACTCCGGCGCCGGACAAGAGGTCGGCGACCATTTCTGTTGCCCGTCGTCCCAGCAATAGCACTCGCCGCTCCGCCAGACATAGGCCGCACGAGTCATGCCGGACAGATCGTCGTTGCAGCCGCGAATCCAGGAGCAGGCGTAGCCGATCACTTCACACAGGGTAACCCGGCCGTCGTCGCACGTTCCCCCGCCGCAACTATCGCAGCCGCCGACCGGACAGCCGCTACACGCCTCTTGCGGAAGGTCGGCGGGCATCTTCGAGCAGCAATGCTCATTGACGCACTCCTCACCGCAAATAGGTTGATTGTTCCCGTCGACGGAGACGGAGCCGTAGAAGCACCGTGTGACGGAGTCAGCGGGGATGGGAATAATCTCGTAGCTGACTTCCGGGGGGAAAGGCGCAAAGAGCGGGCCCCACTTGACCTTGCCGTTCACCGGATCATAAGCCCCTCCGTGGCTGATGTTGTTGGTCACGATCCAACCGGGCGGCGGCAAATCCTCGACGCCGAGCGCCGTCGTGCTGTTGGGCGGGGTCAACACGATGCGAACCATCTTCGGGTCACCGGGACAGAAAGAAAGATTGGGATCGGACAAGTCGCGGGACGCGGCACACGCGGCGGACACACATTCTCCGTGATGGTCGATGGAGACACCGGCTCTGTCCGCTTCGCACTCGTTGCCGTAGGTCACCCCGTCGCAGCCGCAGACGGGATCCCAGAGCGTGATGCAGGCGTCGGGGATCGGCGCGCACATCCCTTGGTTGTCGACGATGTCGCACGTGCCGATGGGGAACTTGCAGAACTTCCCTTGCGGGCACGCAATGCCTGCGATACCGCCACAGACTTCAGAACACTCGCCTCGATAAGCGATGGTCACGCCGACTCGGTCGGCCTCACATTCGTTGCCATAAGTAACTCCATCGCAGCCGCAGACTGGGTCCCACACGTCGGGGCAGCCCGTGGGAATCGAGGCACATACGCCCATGAAGTCGCAGCAGCACGCCCCGTCGGGCAGCTTGCAGAAAAAGCCATCGGGACAGGGCAGGCCGCCGATGCCCCCGCAGATCGCGTTGCCGATGACCGGCTGGCCCAACACGTGCAGTATCGTGTCGTCACACGCCCCAGGGTTCATCCCATGCATGGACGCGAAGATATCAATCACCGGGAATTGCCCGCCGCCCATGACGAACCCGCTATCGAAATGGGTCGGCCCCGTATTGCTGAGCCAAAGCTCGAGGCTCAGTTGATGTTGGACGGCGACTTCGCCGCCCACCCGGTAACGCCCGAATCCGCGGATGGAGATACCGTTGATCGGTCCGGTCGACGGGACCTGCCAGTTGAGGTTCACCACGGCGAAGTCGCGGAAAAGGCCGTTGTCGGACAGCGGCACGAGGGCGAAATCCCCGACCATCGGTACCGGACCGAAACAAAGGCAATCGCACGGACTGAGCGGGGAGCAGCAACCCATCTCGTAGGTTGCACCCGGGCCCAGCATGTACGGCGTAATCGCGCTATCCGGAACACGAACGGCGTCAATCGCGACGACGCGATCAAAGCACCACATGCCGTTGATGGAGACGGTGACGTTAATGCGGGACATGTCCCCGATCAGGACCCAGCCGCTGTCGAAGTGCTCGACGGCGTTGGCGCCGACTTGCAGATCAAGTTCCATGCGCTGTTGCAACAGTGGAATAATGCCTGGGCTGCCGATGCTGTACTTGCCCCCGCCAATGATCCTAAGCTGAGGGTCGAAGAAGGGCACCGTTAAATTGACGTCCTGAACGGCGTAGGTCTCAATCCCATCGCTCGGTCCCGTGTAGACGAGCTTGAACGTGCCGCTGATTGGTTGCTCGTTCAAGATCGGGCACATGCAAGGCGGGAAGCAGCCCTCCTGATAAGTCGCCGCCGGGGTCATCATGTAGATCGCCCCGCTGCCCGCGCCGAGTGGATCTGCCGCGGAGACCGCAGGGAAGACCAGAGTCCAGAGAGCGACCGATGCGAACGCTGAGATAGCGGGACGATTGATTCTTGCGGCTTGAACGACCATAGCTTGACCTCCGTAAGCGGACACTCCCATCCCCTCCGGCATGCCAAGAACGATAATTGGCAGGTTAGCACGGCGACCCGATATTGTCAAGGTGTTTTTACCGAAGGCCCACCTTTTTTAGCGTGTTCCGGGATATACAGCGGGGCTTTGCATTGGTGGGGCGGGCGGATATCATTCGGGGGTCAGGAGCCAACCGAAAGGAACGGAAAATGGAGGACAACCAGCCATGAGCGCAATCACGGACTTACTTGGGGCGGACGCGGAGGCCTTGCTGAGCTACAAGTGTCGGGGCATCGAAAAGTCGTTTTTGACCCTGCCCGGGCCGGACTTTGTCGACCGGGTGCTGGCCGCGGGTGATCGACCGATCCCCGTTCTGCGTAACATGCAGGCGATCTTTAACAACGGGCGATTGGCGGGTAGCGGGTATCTCTCGATCCTGCCCGTGGATCAAGGTATCGAACACAGTGCGGGGGCGTCGTTTGCCCCGAACCCGATCTACTTCGATCCGGAGAACATTGTGAAGCTGGCGATCGAAGGCGGGTGCAACGCGGTGGCCTCGACGCTCGGCGTGCTCGGATCGGTGGCGCGGAAATATGCCCACAAGATTCCGTTCATCGTCAAGCTCAATCACAACGAACTGCTCACCTATCCCAACAAGTACGACCAGATCATGTTCGCCAACGTGCACCAGGCCGTGGAGATGGGGGCCGCCGCCGTCGGGGCGACGATCTACTTCGGATCGGATGAGTCCGCACGGCAGATTCAGGAAGTGACCGAGGCCTTCCACATGGCCCACGAACTAGGCATGGTCACGGTACTGTGGTGCTATCTGCGGAACAGCGCCTTCAAGAAGGATGGGACTGATTATTCCACGTCCGCCGACTTGACCAGCCAGGCGAATCACCTGGGCGTGACCATCCAGGCCGACATCATCAAGCAAAAGCAAGCGACCAACAACGGCGGATTCACGGCGTTGAACTTCGGCAAGACCAGCAAGCTCGTTTACGAGAAGCTGACCAGCAATAACCCCATCGACCTGACTCGGTATCAAGTCGTCGGCTGCTACATGGGCCGCAGCGGGCTGATCAACTCCGGCGGCGAGTCCTCCGGGGCCAGCGACTTCGCCGACGCGGCCAAGACTGCGGTCATCAACAAACGCGCCGGCGGCATGGGTCTGATCTCCGGCCGAAAAGCCTTCCAACGCCCGATGACCGATGGCGTCAAGCTGCTGAACACCATTCAGGATGTGTACGCGGATAAGACGATTACGGTCGCCTGAGATGTCAGTTCAAGCGCTGTCGATAGTATTGTTGCCTGTTCGGGCGTAGAATGAAGCAGCGTTCTGCGGGTGTGAACCATGCCAGCCAGTGTCTTCATCGAAACCAGCATTCCGAGCGCTTATGTGAGCACGCGGCAGGACGCCAGCAGTGTCCACCGCCGCGAAGCGACCAGGCAATGGTGGAGCGAGCAACTTCTTCTGTACGAAGCCTGGTCATCCGACGGTGTCGTGTTGGAGCTGGGCAAAGGGGATTGGCCAGGGAAGTCTGAAGCAATCGCCCTCCTTGGCGGGCTGCCGCGGCTGGCGATTAACGATGAGATCATTGGCGTAGCGCGCCGGTACATCGAGGAACAGTTGGTACCTGACGATGTCAGGGGAGACGCGTTGCACCTAGCTGCGGCGAGTGTAAATGAGTTCGATTATCTGTTAACTTGGAACATTCGGCACCTTGCCAACCCGAACAAAGTGGATCATCTGACGGCGATCAACCGCCGCCTCGGTTTGCTCAGTCCCGTGATTGTGACGCCCGAAATGCTCTGGCTGGAATAATTCTCATGACCGATAAAAGGAAAAGCTATCCCGATCCCCTGATCGACGAGGTCCGCGAACGGCGCCGTCAACTGTGGGCAGATTACGGTAACGATCTGGACAAGGTTTACGCAGCTATCCAACGGCTTCAGGCCGAGCATCCGGAAAAGCTGACTGATCCACGGAAGTCGCGGAAAGCGAATACGAAAAAATAGAACGGCATGTGGATGGATGGGCCGAATCGTCTTCCAACTTCCCATGGACGACGGCGTCAAGCTGCTCAACACCATTCAGGACGTGTACGCGGATAAGACGATTGACGATTGCGTAGAATCCGAGCCGTAGGCGCGAGCCTACGGACAAGCCCGGCAAAGGGGGTCACCAGGCTCGCGCCTGGTGCTCTGACTCGCCGCTCCGCGATTCCTTGCCGCGATAAATCACCAATGTCACTGGACTTGCGCCCGCCCGGTGCTCTGACTCCTTCCCGACCGATCACCCGTCGCGTTATTGGGTTGGCGGGACAACAGGATGGGCTGTCCACCGGAATAGTTGCCGTTTGGGGTCAAACCCGCCTATACTGTTCCCGGCCCCACGGGAGCGGAACGCCCTCCACTGCTCAAGAGCAGTGGCACACGAGCCGGACAACGGAGACCTGACGTATTAACGCCATCGCCGAACCTCAATCCGACGCTGCTCGACTGGGAAACTCACAGCCCCGGAGATCGCCGCACCCGGTGTTCTGGGTGATAGCGGTCGCGTTGGTGGTGATCGCCACGGCCTTGGTTGTGCGGCGGGATGGGGCGGCGTTCGACGCAACGGCTTTCGGGCAGCTACCGACGACGGCCGGGGCCAGGGGGGTCTTCGCCTTTTCCGGACAGCTTTCCAAGGGCACGTACGGGGTCTACGTGGTGGACACCGACGCGATGACCATTTGGGTCTACGAATACCTGGCCCAGAAGGGTTGCATCCGACTAGCCGGGGCCAGGACCTGGCGGTATGATCGGTACTTGGAAAACCATAATGTTTGCGACCTCCCGCCCGATGTGGTGGAGAAAATGGTAGAGGAACAGCGGCAGTTTCGGTTACAGTCTATCGAGCAGAAGACGCCGTAGCGGTCCAACCAGACGCACGCAGAGGAGTCAATCGAAACCCCATGGCCAAGATGTTTTATTCGGCGAAAGAGGCGTCCGAACGGCTAGGCCGGTCGGAAGACGAGCTAAAGGCTCTCGTCCGTGACGGGAAATTGCGCGAGTTCCGCGACGCCGGCTCGGTGAACTACAAAGTGTCCGACGTGGACGGTTTGGCGTCGAAGGCTTCAGGCAAGAGCGATAAGCCCGTCAAGGCCTCGGTCGGCGGTTCGCAGAGCGGCGAGATCGTGCTCGAACCCGTCGAGGACTCCAACGTCGCATTGGCGCCCTCCGCCAGCGACGTGGTGAGCCTGGAGGGTGTGGACGCGGAGGATACCGCAACCGGTGCGCGAATCACCAAGAAGTCCAAGGAAGGGTCGGCCGTCGCCTCGGTCGGAGTCAATGTGTTCGACGACGACGATCTTGACGAACACGTCGATCCGCTCGCCCAGACGGCGGTGACGGATGTGGCCGGGCTGGGCCTGGAAGGGATCGGGAGCGGATCGGGCATTCTCGATCTGACGCGGGAGAGCGACGATACCTCGCTAGGCGCGGAGCTTCTGGAAGAGATTTACACCGGTGAAGAGGGCGAGGCCGAGAGCGGTGGCGGCGCTGCGGCCGAGATGGGCGAAGCGACACGGGCGGGTCTTGACGAAGCCCTGCCTGCGGAGGGTGCGGAGGGCGCTGAGGGCGAAGAGCCGGTCGAGGTGGGCGCCAAGACCGCCGTGGCGGTAAAGCCGCGAGCCGTTGTTACTCAAGTCTTTGAATACGCCCCCGACGTAGTCTCCAGCGGTTTGACGGCGGCGCTGGTCGTTGCGGTGGCGGTGATGTGGTTCGGTGGGCTGGGCGCTGCGGCTTTGGTTCGCGGCATCACGCCGGCGATCCTTCGGTCGGTGTACGACAATCTGTTGATTTTCGCCGCCGGCTCGCTGTTGGCGTGCGGGATCGCTTTCGGGGCGACGTATTTTCTTGCCAAGCGATCCAAGTAAAAGCGTTTAGAAAGCGATACAATCCGACCGGCGGATCGGTCGGTAGGGGATGGTTCACGAGCAAAGGAGGCCTGTGATGCGCGGCGGCGGTTGGATGGTAGGTTTGGTCGGCGGTGTGTGGGTGACGACGTTGGGCGGATGTGTATCTCTGGACGATCACCTGAGGTTGAAAGCGGCTAATCGGACGGTGACCGCGGAGAAAGAGTCAGTCAGCCAGGAACTCTTCGACGAGCGACACGTCAATGACATCCTTCGGACGAAGGTCGACTCGCTGGAGGGCGAATTGGCCAGCAAGAGCGAACTGTTGTCGAACCTGCGGGGCGAGAATGATCTACTCAACGAGTTGCGGTTGAACGCGAAGGGCACCCTGGAGGACATGGCCGGGCGGCAGAAGTTCGGTGACATTACCATGCCGATCCTCCCCGCGCCCCTGGACAGCGCGTTGAAGCGCTTTGCCGAGGAGCATCCCAGCGAGGTCGTGTACGATCCCGCGCGCGGCACGGTGAAGTGGAAGGGCGATCTACTCTTTCCCTTGGGCAGTGACGTGGTGAAGGATACGTCGCTTGACTCGCTTCGCGGTTTCGCCGACGTCCTCAAGTCGGCGGCGGCCTCGGACTTCGAGGTCATCATCGTCGGACACACCGACAACCGTCCGATTCAACGGCCGGGGACCAAAGACAAGCACCCGACGAATTGGCATCTTTCCTCCCATCGCTCGATTGCGGTTGGGGCCGTTTTGCAAAAACACGGCTATCGACCAGAGCGGATCGGCGTGATGGGATGCAGCGAGTATCGCCCCGTAGCGGATAATTCGGGCGAAAACGGGCAAAGCCAAAACCGCCGGGTTGAGATTTATCTGGTACCCACGGGTTCGGTCGTCCAAGTGGCTGCCCCTTCGGCGACGCCGGCGAAGTCGGTCAAACAGCCGACTGCGGCCGAGAAAGCGACACCCACACGGCCGGCAACACCGTGAAATAGTTTAGGTCCATTGGGGCGACGCGTCTTACGGCGCTTCGAGTCTGGGAATCGGGGACTGCGACAACGCGCGGTACCGTGCGGCCTTTTCGGCGTAGCCCTTGCCAGGCTCGGCGGCGTCCCGCGGCTGATTCGGTGCGGCGATCCATCGCGGCACCTGTCGGCTGAAGCGGCCCGGCCTAATCCCGTTGCGACCCAGTACCGAGCCGTCTATCCTCGTGGCATGGATTCCCAGCTCGTAAAGATCAAGCGTCTGGTGGCGAGCGGGCGCTATGCCTTCACCATGAAGGCCGACCTGGAATGCGCTGCGGACGGATTGACCCGTGAGGACGTGACGGAGTCCATTTTGACCGCCCAGTTCCTGCGTATCAAAAACAGCCGTAGCCCGTGGCGGCGCAGCCGACGAGAGAAGCTCTATATCATCGACAGTTTCAATTTCGAGGGTGTGCCGATATACTCTAAGGGCGTCGTGCGACGCAACGAAGAATATGAGACGGAGTTCTACATCCTTATCTCGGGCAAGCGGTCCATCCGCTCCGATTGAGCCTTCTTTCTCGACATGTCCGCTCTGCGGTTCGCGGGATATCGAGTTGGGCGTGGAGACGATTTCGCTTCGCCGAAAGGCTGACGGCGCCATCCGACTTCGCGTGCGCCGCTGGGGATGTGGCGGCTGCGGGGAGAGCTTTCTGACAGCTAGTTCCCGACGAAAGATTGATGTCGCACTGGGACTCGAGACGAGAGTCTGATCGTACAATGCTCCTTCTCAATGGGCTATCTTCGTTACTTCGCACTTTTCTCGCCACTCGACCGCCTCTATCCGTTAATGGAGGGCGGCCACGGGTCGCTCCGCGGCGTATAATCGTTTATACCGGCCTTGGAGGCCGGCTGTGTCCCCGTTCGGCGAGTAGCGAATGATTCAAACCAACCCGGCGCCGATGGCCCGAGCACATTATCGCCCGCGCGCCGGCCTTTTCGCCGCGGTGTCGAACCTGTTCAGCAGCGTCTGGCTCGGAGTCTTCTGGGCCGTGTTGCTGTTCATCTATTGCTCGATCGGCAGCGCCCTACCGGCCGTACGTCAGCTTCCGGCCTTGGAAATGACGGAGTTCGAGTGGTTCCACTGGTGGCCCTTCAACGTCCTGATGGTCCTGCTTTGCACGACGCTGATCGTCGTAACCGTACGGCGAATTCCGTTGCGGCTGGTGAACGCCGGAGTGTGGATGATTCACACCGGCATCATCACCCTCTGCATCGGCAGCTTCTACTATTTCGGGACCAAGGTGGAGGGCGACGCCCCGGTCTTCCGCCGCCGGTTGAAGATCGAGATGCCCGGGCTGTCGAACCCCGAGACCTTGCTCGCCGTGGCGGGCAACCGAACCAGTGTTGCGGTGGGTTCGGATGTGTGGCGAATCGAGGTCCAGGATACGAACAGCGATTGGCCGATCCTCTCCGACGAGCACAAGGGTGAGAAAGCCTACGCGGTCAACGTCATGGTCACGCCGCCGACCGGCGAACCGTTCATCCGCCAGTTGCTCGCCGGTTACCCGCAATACACCGAGGACGTCATCCCCGGCAAGGGACGAGCGGTGAAATCCGTCGGGCGGAAGCTGATGGACGAAAACCTGCAACTCTCGTTGGACTACGAGCCGCAGGAGTATTTCCACGTGATGGACACTTGGGCGCTTTTCGTCCGACGAGTCGGCGAGACGGAGTGGGCTCAGCGCCCCATCGAGGGATTGCCCAGATATAACGACCGCATCGGCTCGCGCGACCAGGTGTTCACCGAGCCGCACGATCCGCTGCCGCTGCGTTCGATCGATCTGCCGGTTGCCCCGTCCCAGGCCGGAGACGCGCTCGGGCCGTTGCCGGTGCGAATTACGGGATTTCTACAATACGCGCAGATGGATCATCGATGGCACGACGGCGGCAACCGCGTGAACCCGTTGTTGCAAGTTAGCCTCCTGTCGGAGGACGCACGGGCGCAGTCTTATGAAATGGTCGCTTTCGATCCGGCGCACAGTCAGGCCGCCGACGGCAACGTGCAATTTGTGTGGTTGAGTGACTCCTCCAAGCTGGACACCTTGCCGACGGATTCACGCGCTTTGCTGCACATCGCCGTGCCTCAAGCCAACGTGTCTTTGGACGTACCCATTACGCCGCAACTGCTTCAAAGCCCGCCGACGCCGATCGAAGGGACGGAGTTCTCCTATCGCCTTTTAGACCTTCATGACAACCTGTCGCTTCCTGGGCGGGACAAGCCGGTGTCGATTGCGGTGGTGGAGGTGCAGACGCCGCAGGGCAGCTTCCGTCGCTGGGTGGCCGATCAGCCGGAGCATACTCGTGATCTGCACGGTGAGGGCAGCGACCCGCACGCCGTCGATGCCCGGGAGGCCGACGTACGGATTCAGATGACCTATCAACCAGGATCGCCGCCGTTGATCTTCGCCGGCCATCCCGGCGGTTTGCACTTTGTCTTCAACGGACCCAAAGGTCGGATGATCGAGCGAGACGTGAAACCGGGCGAGACGATCGAGATCATTCCGGGAGTGAGTGTGAAGGTTGACAGCTTTCTAACCCACGCCGTCGCCGAGGAAAAGCCGTACATCATTCCACCGGCCTCTCGACAGCGGAACGCCGCGGAGTCGTTCGCCATGATCCGTCTCGAAGTCGAGTCGGGCCAGGGCGTGCAGAGCAAGTGGGTGCCGTTCAATCAGTATGTATTCCCCGACGCGCAGTATGCCTACGGCGGGCGCTTTACGTATACGCCGGAAAACTTCCGACTGGCGGACGGCAGCGCGGTCGAGGTGGTTTTCTCGCGTCAGCGTTTGAAGCTTCCCAACCCCATTGCCATGGAGGACTTCGAGCTGGACACGCACATCGGCGGCTATACGGGGAGCGTGTCAACGATCATGAATTACGTGAGCCGGTTGCGGTTTCTGGACAACGGGAAATGGACTGATCCGCAGCCGATTGCCGTCAATCATCCGACCGAATACGGCGGATACTGGTATTTCCAGGCCTCGTGGGACCGGCCACCGCAAAGTGATCCGACCGCGGGCATGAATTATACGGGGCTGGGCATCGGCAACCGACACGGAGTGTACGTACAGCTTGCCGGGTGTTGTATTTCCGTGGCGGGGATGATCTTCGCGTTTTACGTGAAGCCGGTCATTAAACGCCGCCGACATGAGCAGTCGCGGGCTAGAATATCGCAAGGCCGCGGCGAAGTGCCCAATGATACGTCAGCGACCGCGGTTGCGGAGACAGTGCGGCTTTGAGACTCACGGTGCACTGGCGGGATAGCAGGATCAAGATATGACTTCTCGATTTCGAGTTCGGGCAATCGACGTGATGGTGGTGGCGGCGATGCTCGCCTACGGCGTGTATCGCGCGGGCGATCGTCCGCCGCGGACGGACGAGGGGCCTTCGCCGTTCGCGCAGCAAGTGCGGCTCGACCCGCTGTATAAGACCGCGGTTCAGGCCGACGGGCGGCTGCGCTCGTTTGAATCCCACGCCAAGACGTACATGGGCATGGTCAGCGGCTCGCGATCGATCCGGGGACAGTCCAACGGTCTCACCTACCTCGATCTGATGTTCCGGCCGGAGAGCTACGCCGACACCGACTTGATCTTCGTCAAGAACAAGGAGGTCCGCGTCCAGATTTTGGATGCGTTGAAGGGACGCCCCGACATCGACCCGGTACGTCGCGACGTGATTTTCAAGAGCGGGCTTTTTCCGCGCAAGCTCATGACCCAGCCGGAGGTCGCGGCGCTCTTGCAGAAGCTGGGGAAGGATTTGATCCGCACGTCCAAGGTGGTTGATGCGATCAATCAGGCCCTTGGCGTTTCCGATCCACGGTTCTTACTCGAGAACCTTCGGTTGATTCCCCCGCCGAGTGGAGAGCTGAGCACTCCGTGGCGACCGATGTCCGACGTTACCGCGACACGCGCCGCACCACAAGACAGCGTTCACGGTGGGATGGCGATGCCGGCGGCGGGCATACCCGGACTCGACAACGAATTGCAGAAGAATCTCTCCGCGGCATGGTCTGCGTTGCAGACAGCGTGGCGTGCGCAGGAGGCCTCCGCCGTAAATGACCAGATCGCTAAGCTGTCCTCGTTGCTCCCGACCGTCGTGCCGCAGCTCTACCCCGCCGAGGGCCGACTGGGGATGGAGAGTTGGTATTTCCGCTACCAGAGCATGACCTGGGTGTGGTTGATCTACCTGGCGAGCGTCATGCCGCTGCTGATGTCCATCATCTACAAGTGGGACCGGGCGCGGACCATTGGAATGGTGTTGTTCGTGATCGCGTTTTCGGCGCACACGGCGTCGGTGGCGATCCGCTGGTACATCTCCGGTCGCTGGCCGAACTCGAACATGTTCGAGGCCGTCACCACCTCCGCGTGGTTCGGCGGCGTCATGGCCATGATTCTGGAACGCCTCACGCGTCGGACCCCGTTCCGCAATGTCTTTGCTCTGGGTTCGGCGGTGATTTCCATGGCGGCGTTGATGGCCGCGTATTATCTACCTGCCCAGCTCGACTCGGCAATCAACAACAAGATGGCCGCCCTCAACGACATCTGGCTCTATATCCATACGAACATGATTATCTGGAGCTACGCGGTGATCGGGTTGGCGTGCGTACCAGCGCTACTGCTGTTGCGCGATCGCTGGTGCCTCGCGTGGGACCAAGGGGCGATCCCCAAATTGCGGCTGCTGATCCTTCCCGTCGCCATTGGGATTCTGAACTACACGGCCTACCTCCTACTCATGCACCTGATCGACCACACGGGTTTTGGGCTCAGCGGCCGATCGCTCTTCGGTGTGACCGGCGCATTCTGGGGCGCGCTGATGATTGTGCTGCTCGAAGCGTTGAGCGCCCGGGGTCGGATGCTTTCCGGCGGCACGGTCGAACGGTCCGCAACGGGCGGGGCGTCGTCGTTGATCCTCGGCGGGTCGTCCGGCTCGTCCTTCCTGCGCCAGGAAAAACCCACCGCCGGTCAGGTGTTCGACGGGGCGACGATGGTTTTGGTGGAGTTGTCCTTCATCATGCTGTGGACGGGTTTGGTGATGGGCGCCATTTGGGCAGACCATTCGTGGGGCAGGCCTTGGGGTTGGGATCCCAAGGAAGTCTTTGCCCTCAATACGTTCATCATTTTCCTGGTCCTCATTCATGTTCGCCTCAAAGTGCGGGACAAGGCCTTCTGGACGGCGATCCTCGCCGTCGTGGGCTTTGAGGTGATGATGTTCAACTGGATCGTGGTCAACTTCGTCATCAGCGGTCTGCACAGCTACGCCTAGTGATGCGTCGCAGGCAATCCTTGACGTGTGGCACAGCGGCCCTCCGCTGTGCCAATGCGCCCGGCCGAGGGCGGCTGGGCTACACCGACTCGCCGTATTAAGTGCGATAGACCATTAGGATTTCGCGTGCCTTCACAGAGCCCACGTCTGATTCTCGCGTCGGCCAGCCCGCGGCGGGCGGAGTTGCTTCGCGAGTACGGTTACGATTTCACGGTCATCGCATCACCGTTGGCCGAGCCAGTCGAGTTTCCTGACGACGTGTCACCGGTGGAGCGAGCGGAATCGTCCAGCTATTTTAAGGCGAAAAACGTGGCCACGCTTGCCGGCGACGGGTGGGTTTTGGCGGCGGACACGATCGCGGCGCTCGGCGGTCGCGTGTTCGGGAAACCCGCCGATCGGGACGACGCGCGGAGGATCCTTAGGTCGCTTTCGTGCACTACGCACCAGGTCATCACCGGCGTGACCTTGTTGGACGCATCGAGCGGCGCGAGGCTCATCCGTCACGATTCGACGGACGTGATCATACGGCGACTGACCGATTCGGAAATCGAAGACTATCTCGACAGTGGAGCGTGGGAGGGGAAGGCGGGCGCTTATGGCATTCAGGACAAAGGCGACGCCTTCGTCGAACGCATCGACGGCAGCTTCACGAATGTTGTCGGATTGCCGATGGAACTTGTTGCACGGATGCTCGATGAGTTCGCCCGGAACGCACCCTAACTAACCGCGGAGAACCCAGCGCATCATTTCGCCGACCTTGGCGCCTTTCCCCTGCATGAGGATGCCGACGCGGAAAATGCGCCCGGCGGCGAAGACGCAGGCGACCGTCGTGAGGAGAACCAAGAGGATTCCCAGTAACGGCTGCCACGTTGGGATTCCCGGCGGAACGGCTTGGCGGATGGTCATGAGCATCGGCGTCGCCGGCGGTATCAAGGACATCGCCAGGGCGAACGAGGAACTCGGCTCCTTGACCACATTGATCCAGACGAACATCGGGGACACCGCGATCAGCATTACCGGCGTAACCAGGCTTTGCGCCTCCTTCATGTCGCTCACCGCGGCGCCCACGGCGATGAATAGCGAACCGTACATGAGCACTGCGAGTGACTGGAAGATCACGAACCACCACACGATGTGTGCCGGGAAGAAGGACCCGAACCCGGCCTGATGGATCGCGTAGAAAGCCCCAACCAGATACACCGTGACGATGGTCAGGGACACGCCCACCATCCCCACCAGCTTGCCCATCATCAACTGGAACGGAGGAACCGATCCGAGTAACACTTCGGCGATGCGCAGGGTCTTCTCCTCCAGCACACTTTGGACCAAGGGCGACGCCCCTACCATCACGACCATGAGCATGAGCATCATCAGGCCCATGGGCACGAAAATATTAGCGAGTTCGTTGGTCTTCTCAGCCTCGGTGATGTTGCCGGCCTCGTCGCGCGAGACCAAACCCAGGTTGGCGACCGGAACACGTTTCGTCGCCGCGGCGACGATTCCGGCGTCGAGGTTCGCCGCTTGCAGGCGCAGTTGCTGAACCCGCTCGTTGAGCGGCCCAGCAATCCAGTGCTGGATGTCATCATACGTAGGGCTGTTGGAATGGTAGTCGATGGAGGCGTTGGCGGGATCGGGGCCGGGCCTAATAACGTCCGCGCCGATAACGACGAAGGCCATGATCTCCTTGGAATCGGCCTTGCGAACCCGCTCAGAAAGAGCGAGCCTCGCTTTAGCCGCGTCGTCGCCGCGCGGGTCAACGCGCTCGACGAGGAACCGCGGCTTGACCTGCTTGCGATCCGCACCTTCACCTTCAAAGATGTCCTTTTCGTTGCGAACTTGCGCGGCGGCCGCCACCGCGTCGTACAAATGGTCGGTGTAGTCAACGACGGCGATTCTCTTGTCCTTCGTGTCGACCTTATTGCGCATGGCCATCTGCACGACGATGCTTCCGCCCCAGAGGATGGGCATGGCTACCAAAGTCATGAGGAAGGCTTTGCTCTTAACGGCGGCCTGATACTCACGGACTGCAACGACGATCATCTTACGCATGGGCGGTTTCTCGCGCGGCTCCCGGGACGACGTCTTGGGGTTCGGGCCGGGCGATACGCACGAAAATGTCGTGGAGGGACGGGGTGGTCAACTCAAAATGCGTAACGCGACCGCACTTCATCAACTCGGCCAGCACATCCTGCGTATCCGTCTGTGGCGAAATGCGTAACTCCTGCAACTTGCCGAAGTCCGTCACCTTTTCCACGCCGGGAATTGTTCGAGCGTCGAACCCGTTGCCTTCGACTTTCACGCGGAGCGTGTCCGTTCCGTAGCGGTCCTGGATGGATTCGAGCGTGCCGTCGAGGACTTTTTCGCCCTTGTAGATCATGAAAATGAGGTCGCACATCCTCTCCGCGACGGCCATGTCGTGGGTCGAGAAAATTACCGTCGAGCCGTTCTTCCGCAATTCGAGCACCGCGTCGCGGAGCACGTCGGCGTTGACCGGGTCCAGACCGGTGAACGGCTCATCGAGAATTACCAGTTCCGGATCTGCGATGACCGCGGAGATGAACTGCACTTTCTGGGCCATTCCCTTGGAAAGGGCTTCGACCTTTTTGTCCGCCCATTCGGACAATCCCATCCGCTCCAGCCAGGAATTGACTCGATCCTTGAAGTCGCGACAGCCCTTCAGCTCCGCGTAGAACCGCAGGATGTCGCGGACTTTCATTTTTTTGTAAAGCCCGCGTTCCTCCGGCAAGTACCCAACGCGGTCGTCGGCCGCTGTTTGCTTCGTCTCACCCAAGACGCGAATCCGTCCCGGTCCCGGGTCGGGGTGATAAATGCGCATGATCATGCGCAGCGTGGTCGTCTTGCCCGATCCGTTGGGGCCGATGAACCCGTAGATCGACCCCTTGGGGACCGCCAGTGACAAGGCGTTGACAGCGGTGAAGCGTCCGAACGTCTTGGTGACGTTCTCGATTTCGACGACGTTCATAGTCGGTTCAACCATCCAACCGGGCGGAGGCGCGTCTACGTTCGCCTCGGTAACGCATCGCCATCCTACCGGCCGGCGGCATTCGCCTCAATACGATAGTTGTCGAGAGGTGTTTGTTCTTGTCGAGCTACTGAAACGGTTCTTGACGTGCATACGAGGTCACGTTCGCACGCGATCGAGGAGCACCATGGCCAGGGTTCCGAAGACGAAAATCGGAATCCAGGCGGGCAGGGCGGACGCCGTTTCGGAGCGGATGTTTTGGGCGATGAAGGTTACGACGTAACACAGCCCGCAGACCAGCAGGCATCGGCCCGCGTCGCCCAGCACGTTGGCCGGCGAGCGATCGAGAAAGAAGGGCAGCCCCAACAAGAGCAGCAGCAGGCTCACGATCGGCGCCGCGATGCGCGAATGTCGCGTCTGGATGATCGACGCTCGATCGGCGGTTTGATCGGTCTCCAATTCTCGCAACTGGGCGAGGCTCAAGAAGCGGAGCCAACCCTGCGATTGTCGAAGCTCGATCGCTTCGGGACTCAGATCACTTTCGTAATACGTGGGGTAGGTGATGCGCTGGTCTTCGCGGGGGCCAAGTCCCGTCTCCGCCCCGGCCAAACGAGTTGTCAATCGTCCGCGATCGAGATGCCATCGTCCCTGCGGGCGAACCGAGCTTGGCGGCTCCCAGGTCGCGCGGTCGGCCTCCCACGTCTGCACCACCGAGCCGTCTTCGTTGCGCACCAGAATCAGAAGTCGCTCCAAATCATGGCTGCCAGGGTTGAACTTGCCGGCGGATAAGAGGGCGCCGCCTTTGTCGCGCAGGAAAAGGACTTCATACGCCAGTTTCCCGGCGGCGTCGTCGTGATACCGCGAGAGTTTGTGGGCCACCGCGGGAACGAGCCACTCCGTATCGACCACCAACAGTCCGGTCACTACCGCGCCGAAGATCAGCACCGGTCGGGCTACGCGATACAGGCTAACGCCCGAGGATAGAATGGCGGTCATCTCGTTCAACTTCCGCATCCGCGCCAACACGGCCGCGCAGGCGAACAGCGTGATCACACCCGATAGCTGCGAAAAATACAACAATAAGTTCGGCGTGTAGTAGCTCACGATGTTGCCCAGGATGGTGAACACCGGCTCGCGCTGCTCGGTGAACTCGTCCATGTTGACGAACATGTCGAGAACCACGTAGAGGCTGAGCATGACGCCCAACCCGATCAAGTAGTTTACCAGGAGCGAGCGGAGCAGATAGCGATCCAACACGGTCAGCATCGAACATTCATCCAGGCCGACTGCTCGGCCCAACGCTCACGGGCGTGGACGCTCCCTCCTCGGTCGCGTCGTCCGACGGTCCTGACGCCCTTAACGCCGCAGTACGCGGGCCAGCGTCCACCAATCCAATGCCGCCACCACGGCGATGCCCGCCCAGATCAGCAGCAACCCGACTACGTGGGTGTTCGCGTTGCTCGCCAGTTGCCGGCCAGTAACGATGGTGATGATTACGATGAGGGACGGGACGAAACTGATCCCGAACGCCATCAGCACGTGTGAGCCGCGGAACACAATTCCCAACGCCGCCCCCAAAATCACCAACCCGAATACGCTGATGCTATAGGCCGTGCGTTCGTGGATCGTGGCGATGATCTTCCGCACCACGGCGCCGAGTACGTCGCGTGCCCGGTCGCGACGCTCCGAGAGCGGGTCGGTCAGCCCCAACGCCCTTGAGCGTTGGGGCGAGAGTTCAACCTGGACCCCGGAGGCATCCTCCCGTAGCAGATCGTTTTCGGAAAGATTCGCCACACGTTGTAACCACTGCGGCGACAGGGTCATCGGACCGAGCATTTCCTTGACCCGAGGGACGGACGTCGTCCCGTCCCGCATGTGAACCTCGAAAAGCTCGATCTGCAGGCCGCTCTGCTCGAACGTGTCACCCTGTGACAGGTCGATCGTCGCCCGTTTCGCGGTGTACGTGCGGCGTCGTCCCTGCCGCTCTTCATCCACTGTAACGTCGGTCAGCTCCACGCCGCCGTCTCGCGGGATGCGAGCGGCTTTCTCGGCGCGGACCGTATAACGTCCGGCAACATCAGAAAGTGCTATTTGTTTGTCATTATTCCAGTCGGCGAGTAGTTCGTCATAGACCATACGCTTGCCGATGCTCGTCCGCAGGCGGGCGAAAGCGTCGGCCACTTGGTGCCAACGGCTCGGGTCCGCCCAATAGTTGAACAACTCGCCGAGGGTGAGAAACTTGATCTGTGGCGGAAGCAAGGTGGGAAGCTCGTTGGGCGGGATATTCTGTTCGGCAAGGTCCGCGAACCGTCCCGCGCGGCGGTCATAGAAACTCAGCCCGGACATCGAACCCGACGCCCGGAGCCGGACTTCATCCCGGTCGAACCGTAAACTGATCTGCCGAGCGGTGCCGTAACGTACCCACTCCTCTCCGTCCACTTCGACGAACGCCACACGGCTGAGGACCACGCGGTCGCTTTGCGCGAAATCCACCGCACTGTCGTCAGCATAAATGCGGTATCGACCGCCCAAGGTTATCCCGCGTGGACGATTGAGCTTCTGTTGGATGAAAGCGCCAACGTCCGCCCCGATGAACTCGTTGAGGTTCCGCACCATGCCGGGGATCAAGAAGTTAATGAACGCGAAGGTTACGACCGCCGACGCCAAACTGAGAACGACGGTGGGGAAGAACAGTACGTGCAGGTTGATGCCGCTGCTGCGGCAGGCGACGAACTCGTTGTCGGCACTGAGCCGACCATACGTCGCCGCGGCGCTGAACAAGGCCGCGATGGGGAGGGTCAACGCCGCGGCCACGGGAAGCACCAACCCCATCATGCGAAAGAGCTGCCCGGGGGTCACTTCCCCCAATTTGATCATTTCCAATACCCCGCCACCCAGACCGAGGATACCTGTCAGGGCCGCAGCGGTCAGCAAAAAAGTCTTGCCCATCTCGCGGAAGATGTATTTCTGGAGTGTCCAGGGCATAGGTGGATCGAAATGGTACGCTGGTTGCCGTCGCTTGCAACTCGTCGCCACCGCATAACTCGATCAGAAGACGCTGAACGGATTCCGTGATCTGCACGAGGTGACCGTCTGCTGACCGCACCACGACCCATTGCAGGCTCGGATCGCCGCTTCTATACTCGTGCGAAGCATGAGGATGACAGTCCCAAACGTGTTTTCGGCGAATTGATATGCCCGTGTATGAATATGTATGCCAAGCGTGCGGACACGAGTTCGAGGAGTTTTCTCGTTCGATGACGAATTCGTTAGTTGTGACGTGTCCCGCCTGCGAAAAACGGACCGCGGAGCGCAAGCTAAGCGTGTTCGCCGCGCGACTTGGGGCGTCGAAACCGGTGGGAATGAGCGCCGGCACTGCCTGTAACCGATGTAGGGATCCCAATGGCCCTTGTTCCGCCTGAACCTGCGACCAACCCCGCTGCCGTGGCGTACGCGCCTCGAAACGCCCTGTTGACTGGGCCGATCGCGGGGTTCCTTGCCTGGCTCGTGCCCGGTCTGGGTCACATTTATCTTGGACACCGCGTCCGCGGCGTTGTTTGCTTGGTCACGATCACGGTGACGTTCTGGACCGGCGTGGCGATCGGCGGAGTGCAAGCGACCGTTGACCCGCATGAGCGGTCTTTTTGGTTCATGGCCCAGATTTGCACGGGGGGCAATACGCTCGCCGCCTACGGCCTCCACCGTGTCGTTGAACCGCAGCTAGCGGCCGGACAGCGACCCGTCGCCGCTTTGGCCCATTGGCTGTCCTCCGAAGTCGGCGTCCACTATACAGGTGTTGCGGGCTTACTGAACTTGCTAGTCATCCTCGACGCCCTCGGTCGGGCCGATGCACCTTCCCCGAAGCGCACTCGCCGCGATCACCCACCCGGCGCTCCACGACCATGACTCTTGTCGCGTTATTCACCACGGCGATCGAGCTAACCAGCGCGCAGCGGTTTTTACTGATGCTGCCCTTGTGCCTCAGCCTCGCAGTGGTCTACAAAACGATTCGCCTGGAGGACGTCCGTGCCATACCGGCGGCCTCTTTGATTCTTTCGGCGACCATTGTTCTGGCGATGTGCGCCATCGCGGTCGGGTTATGGGCCGTGTTTTCCATTATGGTTTAGCCTGTGTTCGAGCACTCCCTCTCCCTCTCTCCTCAAGGGGAGAGGAGTTGCCGGAAAGGACCTAGTGCGACGACGCAACTAATCCTGGGGGTTGGATGGCATGCCCAAGCTCGGCGTAGCCGAGCGCCGGCATGTTTTCCTTCGGCATGGCGGCGCTTCGTTTGGCCATGCCACCCGAAAAAGGCTGCGTCGGATCACTAGCCGCTGGGTTGCGACATGCCGGCGATTTCATCAACCGAAACGCTCGAGCCCGCCAGTGACGCGGCGGACCATGTGATCGAGGCCCGCCAACGAGCGCGCCAGGTGCTCGCCGGGGAGTCGCACATCGGCGCCGTCGATGATTGGCGCCGCGCCCTGGTCAGCGCCCGCGACGCGTTGATTTTCATATGGCTGGCCTGGGTGGCGCTGCACGGTTTCGGCGACCCTCCGTTTACGGGGTGGATGCTGGTGGCCCTCGCCGTCGCCCTCGCCTTACTTTTGGGCATTTCCACCGCCCGTTCCACGCATGCGCAGGTTCAATACTACGCCGCGGAACTGGATCGCGAACGAACAGAAATCCGCACCGACTTCGAGCATGAACGCGAGGAGGTCCGCGAGCTTTATGCCGCGAAGGGCTTCCGCGACCCGCTGCTGGAGCAGATCGTGGATACGCTTTCAGCCGACGACGACCGACTCCTCAAAGTAATGATGGAGGAGGAGCTGGGATTGTCGTTGTATCATGTCAATCACCCCTTGATCGTGGGGTTATGGAACTTCGGAGGGGCAGTCCTTGCGGGACTGGCCTTGGCCTTGCCAACGGCCCTAATGTTCCCCGACTCGGCTCACTGGTGGATACCGCTCGGCGGTCTCGGACTCCTCGGCGTTATTTCCATCGTATCCGCCCGCGCGACCGGGCGCAGCATGATCGAGTTCTTTGCCGTGGGCGTAGTGATGGCCGTGGTCACCGGCGGCGTTGCCTACGCGCTGTCGCAGTGGTTCGCGCAGATCATCAGTGTGCCACTGTTGGTACAACAGTGAGTTGTAGCGAGATACCAATCTCCACGCACCAGCCCACTAGCCCGGTCCAATCGACCCACATCAATATCAAGCGCCAGGAGGTCGTAAAATAGGGGCACTTCTGAATAATTCGGGATAATCGCAGCGATGAGAACCGAGGGTCGCACATTGCGCCGGAACCGTTCGCGAGCCTATTCGACGGGGTTGTCGTTGGCCGGCGTAGGTGTGCAGAACGTTCCTTCTCGCTCATTGTTCAGAAAGTGGGTATTCTGCGCCACGAAGTCGGCTCCGGTCGGCGCTTCACTCCGATTCATTGGTAATGGTAGTTGTCACGATGGGGGCTATTCTGGAATGCGATCGGCTGACCAAGCGTTACGGCCGGATCGTCGCCCTCAAGGGAATCACCCTGACACTCCAGCCCGGCATCGTCGGACTGCTCGGTCCCAACGGGGCGGGGAAGAGCACGCTCATCAGCGTCCTTCTCGGCCAAACACCCGTGACCTCCGGAACGGCGACGGTGCTGGGCCTGGACATCCGGCGGCGACAGCGCGCCATCCGCCGCCGCGTCGGTTTTGTGCCGGAAAACGACTGCCTCATTCCAGGCATGTCCGGCACGGGGTATGTGTACTTTGCGGGGCGGTTGGCGGGCATGTCGCACGCCGACGCCATGCAACGTGCCCACGAGGTCCTCGATTACGTCGGGATGGAGGAGGCCCGCTACCGCCCGGCCGAGCAGTATTCGGCCGGAATGAAGCAGCGGCTTAAGCTGGCGCAGGCACTCGTCCATGACCCCGACCTCCTGTTCCTCGACGAGCCGACGAACGGCATGGACCCTCAAGGGCGGCAAGTCATGCTCTCACTCATCAGCGATCTGGGCCGCGCGGGGATCAGCGTCGTCCTCTCCAGTCATTTGCTCCCGGACGTCGAACGAGCATGTGAACGGGTCGTCATCATGGGCGGCGGCGAAGTGTTGACCGAGGGACACCTCGAAGAAATGAATAAGCCGCATCCCACGTTGTATCGCGTGGATTTCCAGGGCGACACGACCAGCTTCCAGCGCCGGCTCACCGAGCGGACCGTGCGCGTACTCGAACAAAGTGACGGTTGTTTTCAGATCGCCCTGCCCGAGGAAGGCTCGCAACGGCTCGTTTTTCAGGCGGCGCAGGACACCGGCACGAAACTCTTCGGTTTGCACCCCAAGCGAAGCTCGCTCGAGGAAACGTTCATGGCCGCAATCCAGAGGCAGCAGAACGCATGACCACGGCCTCGACAGATCGTGTGCATCAGTACCAGCGCTGGCAGGGCACGCTGGGCAAGACGCATTGGACCTGGCCGGCCATTGTCGTAAGCGGCATCAACTTATCGCTCCGGCATTCCAAGACGCGGATTCTTCTACTGACCAGCGGAATGCCCGCGCTAACGGCCGTCGGAGTGTTCTACATCACTTCGCTGTTGGAGTCGGTGGTCGGCACGGAAGAGGCCAGGGGAATGTACGATTTTCTAAACGCACTTCTGCACATCGACATCCGGGGGATCAGCCAGCTCGCGGAATTCCGCGACGTGCTATGGCGCAGCACCTTCCTCATGATGGCCAGACTTCAGATGATATGGGTGCTGATTGTCGTGGCTCGCGTCGGCACTGGCGTGATCGCCAACGATTTGAAGGCGCGGGCGCTGCCTATTTACTTCGCCAAGCCCGTCACGCCCGCCACATACCTTCTGGGAAAATGGGCCGTTGTCGCATTCTTCGTTGCTCTTGTCACTTTGGTCCCAAGTCACGCCGCGTTCGCTTTGGGTATTGCCCTGACCGGCGGGCCGGGGACATGGGCTCAGGTGTTCACGCTCGCCGTTGATCTGACGGCAAGCGGTGCGTTGGTGTGTGTCGTTTCCGCAGCGGTCATTCTCGCGCTTTCGAGCATTACATCTGACCAGCGTTACGTGACCGTCGCTTGGGTGGCGATTTGCCTCCTACCGGCTTTCGCCCAAGCCATCATCAGCGAATCGCTTCCCGCGGACTCAAGAATGGGCTGGCTGGGATGCATCTCCTTGCGTGACGACATTGTGATTGTCATCGAGTATCTGCTTCGCATTCGGCAAGGGCTGGCCGCAACCTCGATGCCTGCGGAGCGGTTCGCCCAGGCCCTGGGAAGCCCGGTCGATCCCTCGAAGGCCGCCTTGGTTCTTGGGGCCCTAACGGTGGCGGCGATTGTTTTCAGTTGGCGGCGAGTGGTGCGGTTCTCGCGAACCGCGGCGACGGTTTGAGCGGGTGACCTGTGGCCGTCATTGAGTTAATCCAGCTTTCGAAGTGGTACGGCGAGGTCATCGGCCTCAACAACGTAACCGCCGAGATCGGCCCCGGCATCACCGGACTGTTAGGTCCCAACGGCGCCGGCAAATCCACGTTGATGGGTTTGGCGACCGGCCAGCTCGGTCCCAGCAAAGGCGCCATCCGAGTCTTCGGCGGGTCTCCTTGGGACAATCCGCGCCTGCTCTCGCGGATCGGATACTGTCCCGAGGGCGACCCATTCTGGTCGAACCTGACCGGTCATCAGTTCGTTCTGTTTCTCGCCAAAGTATCGGGGCTTCACGGCGGCGCCGCCCGCCGCGCCGCGACGCAGGCCATCGAACGGACAGGGATGAGCCCCCACGCCGGACGGGCGATCCGCGGCTATTCCAAAGGAATGCGCCAGCGGATCAAGATCGCCCAGACCCTCGTCCATTCCCCTGAATTGCTGATCCTGGACGAGCCTTTCACCGGCACCGACCCCATCGCCCGCCACGAACTGACCCATCTGTTTCGTGAATTGGCGGCGCAGGGAACGAACATCCTCGTGTCCAGCCACGTGCTCCACGAAGTCGAAGCCCTCACGCGGCAGATCCTCATGATCGACCACGGCCGAATCGTCGCCCAGGGAGACGTGCAGGACGTGCGGCGGACCATGCTCGATCGCCCGCACGTCATCCGCGTACGCGTGGATCAACCGCGAAAACTCGCCTCGCGACTCGCGGGTTGGGAGATGGTCACGGGAGTCTCCGTTCCAGAGCCGGACACCGTTCTCTTCGAAACCCGCTCGCCCGAGGCTGCGTATGAGCGGCTCACGACGCTTATCCTGGAAGACGGCTTGACCGTGCGCGAGGTCGCCGCGGCCGACGAAAGCCTGGAAGCCGTTTTCGGATATCTGACCCAGCGGAGCGCGAAATGAAACCGGCCTTCCCGATCGGAGCGATCGCCGCCCTGTTCCTCTTCACCATCAGGCAGATGCTGCGCGACGCGAAGTTCTGGGCGGTGGCGGCCGCGATGTTTCTACCTTGTGCGCTTGCCCTGCTGATCCGGCACTTTCATCCTCCCATCAAGAGCCTTGATCCGGTGTGGCATCTCTATCACGGCCTGTCGCAGTTCATGTTCCTCATGGGTCTCGTGCCCCTCGCCTGCATGATCTATGGGACGGGCTTGATCGGAACCGAAGCCGAATCGAAAACGATCGGGTATCTGATTACCCGCCGCCTTCGACGTCGCACCGTCTTGCTCACCAAGTTCGCCGCCACGACGCTTGTGCTGATCGTGGCTTGCGGTGTTGCAACTGCCGCGATTTACGCTTCCGTGGTATACCGTTTGGATTGGCAGTCGCTTGCCCCAAAGTCGGCGGCTCTCGCCCAATGGAACCCAGCCCACGAGTTGATTGTCTATCTAAGCGTCACCGCCCTCGGCGTGATCGGGTTCTTGGCGATCTTCAGCCTCATCGGCCTCTTGACCGCCAAACCGCTGGCGATGTCGGTATTTTACATGGTCGTCGTCGAGCTGGTCATCGGCAACCTGCCCGCCCGAGCAAGGGAGTACAGTCTGATCCATCAATTGCGCGTCAGCGCCGCGGCGTCGATCCCCCGCCTGGTCAACCTGTTTCAACTTCCCTCGGAGCTTAGCGCGCAGCTTTTCCCCGCCAATGGATCGGGTGTCCCCGAAGTGCTGATTGCATCCGCCGTCGCGCTCTTTCTCGCTTGCGTGCTCGTGACGGTGCGGGAATTGACACCTTCAAAAGTAGCCCGTGACTGAGGCATTGAGGCGTCGTAGCCTATCGGTGAAAAGTACCGTCAAGGTGTTGGAGGCGGAGGGTGAGGGAGTGGGGGTCAGGAAGACGAGGCGCGGGAGGCGGACACACGAGCAATCGCGTCGGTTGACGAAGCGGACAATGTCTTGTGACGAGGAGGCTCTTGGATCTACGCGACGTCTGGGGTATGAGGAAGGGACTTTGGCGGGCGTTTCCTCCCGTGCGGCACTCCATGCCGCGTTCGCCATCGCGTCGCGGAAGGAAACGACGGGGAAGATGGCCGGACCTTTCTGCGTTTTCCCCCAATACCGGCGCACAGGTTTTTACGCGAGGTTGGGCTGGGAACAACTGGGTTACCGTGCTAAGCTAGGTGTGCCTTGCGTCCCACGTTTGTGGCGCGATCGCAAGGGGACCTTGTAAGGAGAACATCCGTGTATTCTCGACCCTATCAATCGATCGTATCGGATACGAAACTTGACCGGCGCCGCTTCCTGCAAGTCGGGGCGGTCGGTGCGGGATTGATGCTGGGCACGCCGAGTGCGTGGGCCCAGGAGGCGGACAAGGCGACGCCGCCCCCGAAGCCAAAGACGAATATCGACGAAGCCCTCAAAGCGCCGCGTACGAAGTACTCGCTGCCCGGCCTGTACCCCGGCCGAGTCGTACACGTCCAGGACGACAAGGCGATGGTCAAGGATTCGCCGTCGCCATCGGTCGTGGAGCAGATGTTCAACCGTGGTTTGGAACAACTGACCGGAAAGGGCACGAAGGAGAGTTTCGGGCTGTTCTTTACGCCGGACGACGTTGTGGGGATCAAAGTGAATCCGGTCGGCTCCGGACTGATCAGCACAAAGCCGGAACTGGTGCAGGTGCTCGTGAGCTGGCTCACCGCGGGCGGTTTGCCCAAGGAACGGATCGTGATCTGGGACCGCTTCGATTACATGCTTGCGGATGCGGGCTATACCGCGGAACGGTTCCCGGGCGTCAAGATTGAGGGGCTGCAGACCATGGACGAACGGGCCGCGGAGGACCCGCAGGCCGACCAAAGCCGCTGGCGCGACGCGGACGGCAACCACATCAGCGCCTCCAATTTCGACAAGGACACGTTTTACTGGGCCGATGTCGAGGGCCCGCAGGACGCGGCATACCTCAACCAACATGTGTTCAACGGCAAGCATTCCTACTTCGGCAAGCTTGTCACCCAGCGGCTTACGAAGATCATCAACGTTCCGGTGTTCAAGAACGCGGGGAACGGTATTTCGATGGCCACGAAGAACCTCGGGTATGGCGCGATCTGCAATACGAACCGGCTGCACAAACCGTTGTTCTTCGATGTCTGCACCGAAGTCCTGGCTTTTCCTTGCATTCGGGACAAGCTGGTACTGAATGTCACCGACGGCCTGCGTGCCCAGTACGACGGCGGACCCATGCCCGCAGCTCAGTTTGCCTACGAGTTCAACTCCCTCTTTTTCGCAACGGACCCATTCGCACTCGATGCCGTGTGCCATCCGTTAATCATCGAAAAACGCAAGGAGCGGGGCGTGAAGGTTGACGAGCACCCAAGATACACGGAATACCTGCGCTACGCGGAGCGGCTCGGCCTGGGCGTCGCCGATCCGGCGCGAATCACGAAGTTGAGCGCCTAGTGTAGAAATTCGCGCTATTTGCATCTTATCCGAGCCGCGACCGTGAGGGAGCGGACGGGGCGCCAAGCAATCAAACCGCTTCCTAACGGGCGCGGCTCGGTTTTGAAAAGAAGGCGTGACGCATGACGCGGGTCATCATCTTCTACTGCTCCGTGCTTCTGGCGGTACAGTCCGCCGGTTGTCGGAACGCCGATTCGCGACGCGGTGCGCCTTCCGGCGCAAACCGTCCTCCGGCAAGCGTCAGAGCGACGTTGCCACCGGGGAGTTTCGGCGCTTCGTGGTTCCCGGCGGGGCCGGAGAAGACATTCGTGAAGGAGGATCTTTTCAACCGCATCAACGGGGCGGCGGAACTGTTTGTGGAGATGGGCTTTCAGAGACTGCACGCCCAACGGTATCGCAACGGTGAGTCCGCGATTGATCTAGACCTCTATGAAATGGAAAACGCGACCGCCGCGATGGGCATGTATTTCCACAAACGCGGGCGTGAGACACCCATCGAGAGTCTTGTCGGTCGTCATACAGGCAACCGCTTTCAGATCACGGCGTGCAAGGGCGCCTATTTTTTCCAAATCAACAATTTCAGCGGCAAAGCGGAACTGTTGCCGGCCATGTCGGAACTCGCGCGGTCCGTGTTCAGCACAATTCCTGCCGAGGAGCCAATTGGACTCCTCGACGTTCTCTCAAAACAAGGCCTTGTTGCCGGCTCCGAGATCATCGTTCGCGGACCGCAGTCTCTGCAAACGATTTATTACCTAGGAGAGGGGGACATTCTGGAGCTTGACGGACGAATCTTCGGCATTGCCGGGGATTATGTCCAGGACGACAACGACCGGCTCACTCAACTGGTCATACCTTATGGCGACCCTGCCCGAGCGAGGTCGGTATTCGGACATCTGGCAGCACATTTGGACCCGCAACTGCACGTGATCCGGCACGACGAGCGGGAACTGGTTTTCCGCGATATCAAGGACAAGTGCGGAGGGGCGCTTGTTGCTGAGGACCGTTTGGAACTGCGCTTACAATCGCCCTGTGCAGTTTTTTCCCATTGATCGCGAGGGAAACAGAAACGGATGGATCTCTTCTCTGAGTTTTTTAATTGAGTTGTCCATCTCGATCGCCATCCGGCGTCCTTGATTGTCCGAAGTGCGAAGGTTGGGCTGAGGAGATTCAGGAGTTGCATTGGACACGGGCGCGTTATGCGCCTCTCCTGTCGATATCCGATTGGCGCGTTGGTAGGCTGCGCCGGCGGGTGACACAGATCGCCGTCCGCGCCACGAGTGGTTCTACTGGGGAGCAGAGCGTATGCATTTGAGCCCGTGGTTCAACGCGTACAAGCCTGCTGCATCGGCCAGAAGTCATGCGTTTTTGGCTGCGTCCATGTGGACTGTTGTGGGGACGGTTTTAGCGTTTGTAGGCGTGCGTTGGGTTATCAGCAGCAGCCTTCCCCATGCGTGGTTATTCGTGCTCATCGCGGCCGCGGCGGGGGTGCTCAAGTCGCGGTTCGTCCTCGAGCGATCGGCCAACCGAGCCATGGAGCGCATCCAGGGGCGCGGGGACGGGCGCTGCGTCGGTGGGTTCTTCTCGTTCAGGGCATGGGTCTTTGTGGTGGCGATGGCGTTCCTGGGAAGGATCCTGCGTGGGAGCCTGCTTCCTCATTACGTCGTTGGTCTGCTGTATATCGCCGTCGGAATCGCGCTGGTGCTCGCCTGCCGCAAGCTGTGGGTGGGCTGGTACCGACTGGGGCGCTGAGGCGTTGAGTTGAATCGCAGGCGCCATCAGCGGGGCGTACAATGGGCTTGATGCGATCCCGGAGAAGTGGCGGGCTGAGGTCGAAAACGCTTCTTATCTTCTTCAGATCGCCGCTGAACTTCTTGATGCAAGTTGCCGGTCGAGTAGGTGATGGTTCGATTGTTGCGAACGAAGGGCCGTCTGTGACCGCGGTCCTCACTTCGCAAAAAGCCGGTCGAAAGTGATCGCGATCGGCGGATTGTTGGGAGCGGGAACGAGCTTGTCCCCAATCGTGGCAAAGGCGATTTCCAGGAGGCGCGCCTGCGGGTAGACCACGACGGAATGCAACGTCACGTTTTCCAGCTGGTCGACCGCCACGGCACGCAGCGCTTTCCACGCCGCTTCATCGCTTACCGGCGAAGTGACCAAGTCCGTCAGTTTCCGATACCGGGTGGCCGACGACCCCGACCCATTTGCGTTTGATGCGGGCAGATAATGGTTGGTCGTCAGGCAGATGGCGCCTTCGGCGCGGTTCTCACTCAGACCGTTGGCATCGACTCGATAGACTCGCGCAGGGGGCGATTTATCATCGGCCGCACGCGGGGCCACGATCCGAACCATGTAGCTGAACGGATAAGGCGTGATCGCCTTCAACTGCTTCTCGGCGAGGGTCAGCGCTTGGGTGGCATCGGTGGATTCCAGCAAGCCGGTGAGGGTCAGGGCAAGCGGCGCATATCGGCCGGCCGGGCTGGAGAGCCTCGGCCCATCGCCATCATGCATAAACGCGCACACCCCGGCATCGTTGATTCCGGTGAATGATCCGATGTAGCCGGGCGGGGCGACGCTGGCGACGGCGTGGCGCCCCGTCGGCAGGCGGACCAGGATTTGGCCGACCATTCCCTTGCGGCTGACCAGCCCAAAGTCGAAGTTGCGGCCTGTGATCAAGCCTGCCGGGCCCGCGGCCTCGCCCCAGACAGTGAAGCCCGAGCATCCGAAGGCACGCATCGCATCCATGGCATTGGTCAGAATCAGATCATCGAGTTGCAGCGGACGCCCGACGAAAGTTAGTTGCGGGAGCGCACCTTTGGCAGCCTTGATTCCGTCGAGGATGCCGACCAGCTCCGCGCGCGCATCGTTCGGGAATTCGAAGGCCTTCGCGGCTTCAGCCACCGCGTGAGAATACTTTTTCGGATCGCCCGCGAAAAAGGTGGAACCGCTTTCGTTCACATAGGCGGCGATGTCATCCGCCAAGAGGAAGCCGTGGGCAAAGCCCATCTCCTGCGGCGTTCCCCAGACCCGCAGGACGCGGATGGATTCGATATGATCGATCCGGCCGTTGATTGGAGGCGCTGACCGGGCCGAGGCCAACGGCCCGACGGTCAATAGCAGGAACAGCAATTGCCAAAGCAAGGTTCGATTTCTGGACATGAATACCCTCCGTAAGGCCCTCGGAACCGACATCTCGTGTCGATCGATTCTCAAGCCGACATCGTAGCCGGGCGAACCGACTGATTCAAATGTAAGCGGCCAATTCAGCGTTTGTGCGTGTCCAGCAGCCGACTTCACGATTCCTCGCTGCTTCTTAGCGTACCGACAGCGATTCCGTACTCCGGGCACACGCCGAGACGATTCCCGTCAAACCAAGTTCGCACCTCATGCATAGATATTTCCGCAAGGTCATTTAGGCCGCAATTTCATGGTGAACTTTTATTCGGGATGGAACTCTGTCCAAACCATTCGATCAGAACCGGGTCCCTACTGTCGTCGGCCGGCGCATGTCTCAAGAGAGACGACCTTCTTCAGAGGTAACCGTTCACATCCCGACAGCACATAGAACGGGGGCGGGGCTGGCGGCGCGGTGGGCGACGACGGTCCGCCAGAGGCGGAGTAGTCAAGGACGGGGTGGTGTTGCCGTCGTAACGTTTGGACCACGGTCAGAAGGCGTTCCGCGAAGCGACAGCCCGCGTCGCTGTGGTTGCTGAAGCTTACTTGCGCCAGATCGCGGCACGTCGCAGTCCGCCAGAGGCGGATTCGGCGTGGTTGTTAGTCGGCTCCACGCCCTCCACCCGTGCAAAGACTTGTCCTGAGCCTCGAAGGATTCGACATTCGCCATTCCACGCGTTAGCGTGGCTTCATGTCCATCATCGGTCATGGCCTCGATCTCGTGGAGTGCGCCCGCATCGCGAAGGTTTTCAAGAATCACGGCGTACGGTTTCTCGATCGCGTCCTAACGCCCGCCGAGCAAGAACGGGCCAAGCAGTACAAAGATCCCATCCCCTTCATCGCCGGTCGCTTCGCGGCCAAGGAGGCGATCCTCAAGATGATCGGCACGGGCTGGCGAGGCGGCATCGCCTGGACTGACATGGAGGTCCTCCCCGACTCCCTGGGCCGACCCGTCGTGACCCTCACCGGCGAAACCACCCGCCTCGCCGCCCAGCTCGGTATCCAACGGATTCTTCTCTCCATCACCCACACGGAACAACTTGCCGCCGCGTCGGCTATTGGAATCGCTTAACTTGGGTCTGGCCATTTCTGATGGTCGGGAGGAATGATTCGCGACCTGCTTTGATTGCGTGAGGATGCGGCGGCTGACAGAATCCTGGGGTGTTTGTACGGTGGAGACACCTTTCAGGAGAGAACGATGGACAGGGATGTTTTGATGCAGCAGATGACGGATCGTTTTCAGGAGTTGTACAACCGTGCCTTGGACGCATTGGACCTTGCGCCCGACGGGCAGTGGGAGCAACACTGGCAAAACCGAAAAACCGCCTGATGCCAAAATCCGTGGCCAGGCCCCCCCCGCCTCAGGACAACCGAGTCCGTTGGCACGCTCAACCTCGCACGTTTAGAATCCGCCGCTATCGAAACCGAAGATTGGTTGGCGACCGCCGGAGCTTGACGAGTGCTCGAACGACAGATGACCCTGATGGATATCCTGCGGACGTATTGGCCGATCCTGGCCGTCTCGTTCGGGGTCTCCGTCGTTTGCACGCCGATCTGCCGACGCTTCGCGTTACGCCATCAGATTGTCGATCGGCCCGATGATTTCCTGAAACCACACAAGCGGCCCGTACCGTATCTGGGCGGCGTGGCCATCTTCCTGGGTTGGGCGGCCGGGGTCGTCTTGGCGTTCCTCCTGTTCGACCAGGTCCGGGCGACCGACTCGCCCTGGACGCCCGGCGAATCGCAGCGCGGCGGGCCGGCGATGGATCCCGTGTTGACCATCGGCATCCTGCTTGGCGCGACGGGTATTATGCTGCTGGGTCTCTTCGACGACCTTCGGATGATGTCGCCGAGGATCAAGCTCGCCGGCATCGCCGCGGTCACGGCGGTGTTGATCCTGTGCGGCCTGGGCGACGACTCGATTCTCATCGTGCTGCGGACCACGGGACTGAATCAGCAGGACTTCGACCGGGTGCTCATCCTCATCTACTCCGTCCCGCTCACCCTGTTCATCACCATGGCCGCCTGCAACGCGACGAACCTCATCGACGGCGTCGACGGCCTGTGCTCGGGCGTCCTCGGCATCATCGCCGGCGGCTTCCTGATTCTCTCCGTACACATGCACCTTTACAGCGATTGGCACCCGTGGGACGTGGAGCGCGTGACGCTCTCGCTCGCGATGATGGGCGCGGCGCTGGGCTTCCTGCCCTATAACCGCAACCCCGCCAAGATCTTCATGGGCGACGCAGGTTCGATGTTGCTCGGTCTGAACGCCGCGATTCTGCTGCTCCTGTTCAGCAAGTCCAGCGCGATCCGCTGGATGCTGGCGTCGCTCATGGTCTTCGCCCTGCCGCTGGCGGACATGATCCTCGCGATGGTACGGAGGTGGCGGTACGAGAAACCGATCATGCAGGGCGATCGAAGCCACTTTTACGATCAATTACTCGACCGCGGCTGGTCCGTGCGAAAAGTAGTCACGATCAGCTACGCCCTTGCCGCATTCTTCGCCTTCATGGGTTGCATCTCGATCACGCTGCGGACGCGGTACATCATCCTACTGTACGCGGGCGTGGTGTTCGCCGTCTGCCGGCTCATCGTCAAGTTCCGCATGGTCCGTATGGATCGCGGTGGACCCAAAGAAGACCGAGCCGCCCGTTGAGGTGCAGGCACTCAGTACCGTCCGCCGCAGGTGGATGAGGGAGCGGGCGCGTCCTACGGCATTCCTACCAGCAGATACAAATCCCCGACTCGCTGCCAGGCTCCCACGGGTGGTTCGATTCGCGGCAACTCCCTGTTTGCGGGAACAAGGACCACCGATCTGTGGGCATCGACGGCATCACCCGCCGTCTCGGCGGGCAGACTGCTTACGATTTGCAGTTCGTCATAGTCGGCCCGGAGCGCTTGATAGCGCACGGCAAACTCGGCCATGCCATCTTCAACGATGATGATCCCATCGGCTCCCGCCAACGCCACGGCCTCGCGGCTCATTCGCTCCGCGGACCGCTCCACGATCGACCACGGCGTGAAAATATACACATAGTCGTCCCGGTACGGCTTGTGCCGCTCCATCGACGCCAGCACCTTCCAATGTCGCGCGACATCGGGCAGAACGGCGTATAGGCAGGGTGTCAGGCCTAGCAATCCGCAGGCCGCCACCAACGCCACAGCGCGGCGCGCGCCGCTCGCGCGATCGAGAAACCCCGCGACCCCGACACCGCCGAAGATCGACAGAATAACGTACATGGGCAGGAAAAACGTGTACCGGTCCCACATCGGGTACCGCAGGACGAACACCGCGTGAATCAGCAAGCCCGCTAGCAGCGCTCGTCGCACGAGTGGGGATGAGATCAACCGCGTCGAGCGAATGATCCCGTAGGCAGCAACCGGCAAGAGCAAGTTAGGAAAGTTGAGGGCCAGGAAACCGGCGCTCAAGAGCAACTCCCGCGCGGACAACGTCGTATTGAGGACCTCGTTCCGGAAGCCTTGTCCGAACAGCGTCGAGCGGATCGTTCCCGCATAGTCCGATGTGCGGAGCCACTCGCTGAGCACCAGGCAGCCGTAGGGCGCCGCGCCGAGCAACCACAGCCCCGCAGCCGCCGCAACGTCGCGAATGCGGATTGCCTTTCTCCAGGCCTCATGCAGTACAACCACCCCAAGCACCGGAGTGGTTAGTGCTGCGAGTAGATGGTTCGATACGCCCAATCCATTGAGCAGCAGCGTGCCCCACAAATAGACCGGCCGCCGCGTCTTGGCATACAGGATCAGGAACCAGCATTCCCCCGAGAACAACGCCGCGGCGAACGTATACGTCTCCGTCAGCGTCGCCATCTGCCAGAACGTGTGCGCAATAGCGAGTGACAGCGCCGCGAAAAGCGCCGCCGGCCATTGCCGGGTCAGCGTAAACACGCACCCAAACGTGTTCGCCACTGCGATCGCCGCCGCCAGCGTGCTCACCAAAGTCACGGCGAAACACGGTTCAAACAAGTTGAGGGATACCGCGAACCTTCCGAGCCAGTGATGTAATGGATGACTCAACGCCAACCCGAGCGGGTTAACCGGCTCTTGGGTCACTATGCGCAGGATGTGGTTCCCGGAGTCCTGCCATTGCGCCCCGCGATTCGCGGTGGCCGCATACAGCGCGAAGCCGGCGGTGAAGAGCGCGAACCATGCAACACACACCGTTCGCGTTTTCCCACCAGGGTCAGCGGATGGTAAGGCCGGTAATTCGAGCCTCGAAAACGAGTTTACCATCCATCACACCCTGTGTGTCCGAAACGATCCGACGCGGACGAAAGTCGACGCCGACCCCGATGATGTAGAGACGCGCCGGTGGAACGACGGTCTCCCGGAATTTGCAGTTGTCCACCCCGCCGAACCCGATGAACGTGTCGCACCCGCGCAGCTTGGCCAGAACGGCACTGGCCTGAGCCGCCATCTCCAGCATGAGCACACCGGGCAGCAGCGGTCGATTGGGCACGTGTCCGCGAACCCACCAATCCTCGGATCGAATATCGGCGAACGCGACGATTCGCTGGCCTTCCGGGTCAACCATACAGACCCCGTCAAGAACCCGGAACTCGAAACGTTGGGGAAGTCGTTCGTAAATCTCGTCCTTGGTCAAACAGACCCGGTCGAGATCGAGTTGTTGAAGGTCAACAAGAAGGGGGGGCGGCATGCAGCATAGACTCCGTGTAGGACGCCGATCCACGCGACAGCAGCCGGCCCCTTGAGGCCGGCTGCGAGGTGTGACATGCGACGGACAAAGGAGGTGGTCCGACCACACAACCGCGGTGGCAACAGGTTCTCGCCGCTCACGCCGTCAGCACAAACACCCTTGAGTGTTTGGGCGAGACGTTAGCCTTAACGGCGACGCGAGCGGGTTGGAACGCGGCACCGTTGCGAGATTAGCTCGTCGGCTGCGAGCGGACCTCCAGAATCTTCTTTCGTACGGTCTGCGCGGTGTCCTTGATATCTTGCATGGCCTTACGAACCCGTGTACCCGCGGCCTTGTTCCCTCCCGACGCCTTGGCGACGTCATCCGCAGCGGCCTCCACGAGTTCCTTCAGACGTTCATAGTCCTGCATGTTCACACTCTCCGATCATCGCGAACCGGGCGACGGCGTCACAGTAAACATTTCGTGGCCCTGTAGATTCTAACCAGGCCACGATCCTACCAAACGTATCTTACTCCACTCATCGGCTCTGCCGCACCAGAAACTGCCCTTTTATCGCCTTGAAGGACGGGATCAAGCCCCTCGTTCAGGATTGGACACCAACTAATTGTCCGTATAAAGCAAATATAATGAATAACACTGCATTTCGTGGCCCTCGTCATTTTACACTGTCGGTGGTCGGTAAGGTACAATCCAAACGACTCGGAGGTGTGGATGAACCTCGGATGACGTCGCGGTGTATCAAGGTGACAAAGTGTTGGCACGCGATTGCTACACCCGGGCGACGAACATTGATCCCCAGGCGGACATGACCATCGCCGAAGCGCAGCAGCGGCTCGTCTTGATGACCACTATGAAAACCTTCCGCGGTCTTTAACCGAAGAGTAAGTAAACCATGTCCGCACCAGCAGTCGTCATGCACCCTGTATACGCCGTCATCGGACAGGATCACTTCCTACGAAACGAAGCCCTCCAGAACATTCTGCGGACGCTCGCACCCCACATGGATGCCCTCGGACCGGCGTGCGTGGACGGCAAAAACGCTTCGCTGGCGGACCTCCTCGACGAAGTACGAACGCCGTCGCTTCTGGGAGGCCGGCGCGTCGTGATCGTGGACGATGCCGATGAATGCATCACGAACCATCGCGCCGCACTGGAGCGATATTGCGCGGCGCCGGCACCCGGAGGCTGCGTCATTTTTTTGTGCGATTCCATGCCTAAAAACACGCGAATACGCAAGATTATTTCCGACGGCGGCGAGGTCATTGAGTGTGAACCGCTCAAGGGCCGAGCCGTGGTGAGCTGGATCGTCCGCCGAGCCAAAGAAGTCCATGGAAAAAGAGTGAACGACACTGCGGCGCAGATGCTGAAGGAGCACCTCGGCGACGCACTCGGCTTGCTCGACGTGGAGTTGGCGAAACTCGCTGCCTACGTGGGCGACCGGCCGGAGATTACACCCAAGGACATCGACGCCGCGACGGGTGAGCATCGCGAGGAGAAGGTGTTCGCCGTTCTCGATGCAATCACCGCCGGCGATCCCGTCAGCGCACTTCGAGCCTGGGAACAGGTCTGGGCGACGGATCGTGCGGCCCCCGGTCGCGCCATCGCGGGACTCGCTTGGAGCGTCCGACGGCTTTTGGAGGTCCGCCGCGAGTGGGACCGCGGCGCCGACATCGGAGGTCTCGCTCGTCGCATGTTCACGGATCCCGTGACGCTGCGGCGTCGACTCGAGCGGAGCAGCGTCGATCATTTGCGCGAGCAACAACGTGATCTGTTGGCCGCCGACATCGCCGCCAAGACAGGCCTGTCCACCGTCGAAGTCGCGGTGGAACGATTCATCGTTAAGCACAGTACCCGTTCCATGACGGCACGCAGCAAGTCCGGATAAAAATGGGAAGAGAAGCATTACAGCTCAACGCTTTTTGCAGGAATATAAAGCGCCGATTCTTTTTTTGTCGCCACCGACAGCTACTTGCCGCAAAATAGCATTTGTCCCTCTTAAAAACTGTGGAGTTTTGGATAGAAAACAGTTGACGCGGGCCGATTAGTTATTAGATTTTGCAGCACGTGAGTATTACGCGGGCGGCGCGGTCTGCGGCCACGTGTTCGGTACATGAATTCGGTGATTGGAGTGAAAGCTTATGAAGCAAGCATTTACATGTGTGTGTGTGCTGGCGTTTGCCGTATGTGCGATTGCTCAGGAAAAGGAAAAAACGACCATCAAGACTACGACCACGACGGTCAAGAGCGGGTTTGATCTGCTCGGCGGCGAGACGTTTAACGTCACGGATGCGACGCCGTTTGAGACCCACGCGGTTGACCTGCGGTTTGCGTTCCGGTGGGAAACTGAAAACTTCCCGGCTAATGCAGGTGATTCCAACGACGACTTCTACATCCAACCGGTGGTCGTCTGGGGATCCTGCCCCAACGTCGAGGTGTCGGTGAGCACGCCGGTTCAGATCGGCGATGGCGGGAACATCCCCGGACAGGCCGATGGCCACCACGATTCATACTTCGGGCTGCTCTGGAAGCTGACGGACCAGCAGGACTACTGGCCGGCGCTCGCTTTGGCTAGCAACCTTCGTGTCCCAACCGGACAGCGCTCCAATGGCGTCGATTGGGAGCTTCGGCTCGCCATGACCAACCAGTACGACAGCGGTATCCGCTCGCATTTCAACATTTTCGGGATCACTGCGAACCACGACAACTATGATGACCTACGGCACTTCCAGTATGGGGCGGTGGCCGGGCTTGACGGTCCGCTGTGTGCCGACGGCGCGGTTCGCTGGGTATTCGACTACATGTACCGCATCGGCCAGCATGAGGGCGGCGGCGGTAAGAACATCGCCGAGGCCGGCTGGCAGTGGCAGATCGATGACTGCAATAAGCTCGGAATGTCCGTACAGGCCGGCTTGGATCACGCGGAGGACGAGGCCGCGAACCTGGGGGCGGCCCTGACCTACGCCTACACCCTGAAGTATTAGGTCGCGACTGCAAACTGGCAGAGTAAGATCCATCGGCCCGGCGAGGGTGAACCTCGTCGGGCCGATTTGTTTTCGGCTGGGGAGCGGCGGCGCCAGCAGCACCATCACCCGTGAGTGATGGTACGACCGTCAACTGCGACACCCCGGCAACGCTCCGTAGTTGATGGCGAACGCGAAGACTACCCGTGCCGCTGCAGGAACTTGTCCCGGCGCGCCGGGATGCTTTCTCGTAACCGCGTTTCTGCGTTTCCCTTCACGGCGTACATCGCCCGCAACTGTCGCGGCAGAGGGGAGTGCCGCACGTACCGCCCGGACAGTGCCTCGCGCTGTCGATGCACGGCTTGCCGTCGTTGGTCCCGCCAGTACACGTCTTCACGCACATGTTAGGACTGGGGCACCCCGTACCACAGGCGCCACCGCACGTAACCGCCGACGGACACGCGCACGGCCCGCTGAACGCATACGCCCTCTGCTTCACCGCGTCCACCACCGCCACGATGTCCAAAGCGTTGACGTTCGCGTTTAGCTCCGGCAGGTTGGGTTGCAACTGGGTGATCGCCTTCGCCAGAGCGCCCGGCAGGTTCTTTAACTTGGTGACCACCGCCGCGACGTCGAGAGCATCGGGCTGACCCGTGGTCGCCGGCGGGTTAAAGTTCGGAGCCGCGTCGCCGGAACGGCGCGTGTACATCGTCACCGCCGGGGACACGGCGGTGCAACCATCTTCTGCACCCATGCACGACGCCCCGTACGTCTGGACGCTGTATTCCGAGCTGGGAGCGATTTCCGCACCCACCACGGTGATCGGTCCGCTCGCCGTTTCCGTGATCCAATCGTAGTAGAACGGCGTACACTGTAGCCGGGCCGCTTTGTAGGTCGCGCCTCCCGCAGCGTCCTGATTCTCAAGGAAGGTACCGGGCTTACCGACCCAGCGTGCGCAGCCGTTCATCTCGCCCGAGGCCGTGCAGGTTGCAGATTCGAACGCGCTGAAATCCGGCGGTGGGAATTGCGGTAAGTTCAGCGGAATCGGATGCTGTAGGTCGATCATCGTCACCTTGATGGCGACTTCGGGAGGCGTGGCCGGCATCATCACGGAGAACTGCAGGGACCGACTCGTTCGATTTGCGCTCGTGGGGGATACCTCCCACCTGATGTTCCCCCGCGTCAACGTAACGAGGCCCAGACTGTCCTCGTCGCCTGCGGCGATGGCGACGAAACCCGTGTTGGGCGCGGGGACGTTGGTTTGACCGAAGTTGTTGCGTCCCCAGGCCACGATGGAGCCGTCGCCCTTGAGACCCAGATTGTGATAGTCGCCCGCGGCGATGGCGATGAAACCCGTATTTGGCTCGGCAACGTTGTTCTGCCCATAGAGGTTGTGTCCCCATCCCACTATGGACCCGTCGGCCTTGAGACCCAGACTGTGTAACCTGCCCGCAGCGACGGTGACGAAACCCGTGTTGGGTCCGCCGGGCGGCGGATTGGTTTGACCGTAGGAGTTGTCTCCCCACGCCACGATGGACCCGTCGGCCTTGAGACCCAGACTGTGGAACCCACCCGCGACGACGGCCACGAAACCGCTGTTGGGTCCGCCGGGCGGCGGATTGGTTTGACCGTAGATGTTGTCTCCCCACGCCACGATGGATCCGTCGGACTTCAGACCCAGGCTGTGGTACTCGCCCGCCGCGATGGCGACAAAATCCGTGTTCGGCGCGGGCACGTTGCATTCACTATAATCGGACCAGTCCCCACAACCCCACGCCACGATGGAACCGCCGGCCTTCAGACCGAGACTGTGGTACTGACCCGCGGCGATGCCCACGAAACCGCTGTTGGGTGCGGGAACGTTGGTTTGACCGTAGTAGTTGTCTCCCCACGCCACGATGGACCCGTCGGACTTGAGACCCAGGCTGTGGTACCCGCCGTCGGAGACGCCCTCGAAACCCGTGTTGGGCGCGGGGACGTTGGTTATGCTTCCCCACTCCACGATGGACCCGTCAGTCTTGAGACCCAGACTGTGATAGTCGCCCGCGGCGATGGCGATGAAACCCGCATTTGGCTCGGGAACGTTGTTCTGCCCATAGAGGTTGTGTCCCCATCCCACTATGGACCCGTCGGCCTTGAGACCCAGACTGTGGAACATGCCCGCAGCGACGGTGACGAAACCCGTGTTGGGTCCGCCGGGCGGCGGATTGGTTTGACCGTAGTCGTTCCATCCCCAGGCCACGATGGACCCGTCGGCCTTCAGACCCAGACTGTGGTACGTGCCCCCAGCGACGCCCACGAAACCGCTGTTCGGCGCGGGGACGGTGGTTTGACCGTAATTGTTTCGTCCCCACGCCACGATGGACCCGTCGGACTTAAGACCGAGGCTGTACGACCAGCCCGCGGCGACGGCGACGAAGCCCGTATTGGGCGCGGGGACGGTGGTTTGCCCGAAGTCGTTGTACCCCCACGCCACGATGGACCCGTCGGCCTTGAGGCCCAAGCTGTGGTCCCAGCCCGCGGCGATGCCGATGAAATCGGCATTGGGTGCGGGGACGTTGGTTTGACCGCCGAGGTTATACCCCCACGCCACGATGGACCCGTCGGCCTTCAGACCGAGACTGTTGAATACGCCTGCGGCGACGGCCACGAAACCGCTGTTGGGTCCGCCGGGCGGCGGATTGGTCTGACCGTAGTCGTTGTATCCCCACGCCACGATGGACCCGTCGGACTTGAGACCCAGGCTGTGGGTCCCGCCCGCGGCGACGGCTGCGAAACCTTGGGTAAGGTCAACACCGACGACCTGGATCCCCCAGCCGACGACCGACCCTTGCAACTGTCCGCGGGCATTCTCGCCCCCCGGAACGTTTGCCGCGATTAGAGCGAGTCCCAACGCCAGGATTGGGGCCATGCAACGCTTCGCGTTAAAACTGTGTGATGACATGTGTAACTCCACGACAAGACCGGCGACAAGCGCTCGCCTGTGCAAAGCTCATTCGCCCCGCGCTTAACTACCGCGTGCGATGCCGCGACCCTCCCAGGACCGATTTTTGTGCCGAAGCACATCCAATAACGTGCGATGATACCAAAACTTGGGCTTGATAGTCAAGGAAATAATCAAAATCGCCGGGTTAGTAAAGAGTAGCCTTCCTTACTTAACTGGTGCGAGATTCCCATCTCGCACCCCAGCCGCCGGGATTCCCTTCCCGCGGTGCGGAAGGGATTGGAGTCCCCCGTTTTCCGTGCGAGAAGGGATATTCGCACGAGCATTGAACCTCTAATTCCCAGGCCGCAGGAAGTAACCCCGCTGAACCCTACCATCCAATTGGCAATTGGCAATTGGAAATTAGTCGGGCGTTTCCCAGAGGATGTTGCGTGCCTCGAAGATCGGTCCGTCGGTGCAGCAGAGGCGGTAGGACCAGCCGGTCGAGTCGGCGGTGTCACGCACTGGCACCACACACGATTGGCACATGCCCGTGCCGCAGGCCATGTTCCGCTCCACGCAGACGTAACATTCGATCCGCCGCGCCACGCAATACTCGGCCACAAAGCGTATCATCGGCTCCGGGCCGCAGGTGTAGACGACCAGATCGTCAGCGGCGACCGGATTCGCCTGGTGATAGGCGGCCATCGCGGATCCTACGTACCCGCGAAAGCCCAAGCTGCCGTCGTCGGTGCTGATGACCACATCCGCGCCGCACTTCGTGAACTCCTTCGCCGACGGTGTCGCGGTCTTGGCACTTCCGTCCGGTTGCGCCGTCGGATCGAGCGTCAAAGCAAGAAGGTCATGAGTCTGCGCCCCGCAGAAGGCGACGACGCGCTTGGCGGTTTCCTGTAACGCTGCGGCCAGCCAAAGCATCGGAGGCAGTCCAACTCCTCCGGCGACGAGCCATGCGACCGGTTTGCGATCAGAGACGGGGAAGCTGTTGCCCATCGGTCCCAAGAGACTGACCGGATCGCCAGCGCGAAGAGACTCCATCCATCGCGTGGCCGTACCTACCACGCGGTAGATCACGTCCACCTCGACGCCGGTATTGGTGCAACGCAGGCCCGCGATGCTGAATGCCCGGCGCAGCATGGGTTGGTCCAGTTCACTCACCCATCGGTCGTGCGACTCCATCGGGGAGTCATCTAGTCGCCGTTCAGGGCTGAGGTGTACGAATTGCCCCGCCCGCGCCGGCGGGAACATCGGCAGACGAAACGTGAGGCGGTAGTGGTCGCGGCAAAGTCGCCGGTTGGCCACAACGTGCGCAGTTTGGATCACGCGGTCGCGCTGCATTACAGGTGTCGGAGGCGAATCGATCATTGCGTACGGTCGTAAAAAAACTTCCGGGATCGAAGCCTAGCCACGATCCCGGAAGTCCGCCACGGCTCAAGAAGCCGCATCTCAAACATGCCGCGAGTCGCCACGACTCACAGCCGAAAGCTCATCAAACTCGTTCCGATGAACGCATCCCTTTGTAGGCTATAGGAGCGCTTGTGTCAACTGCGGCGTAGTTCCGCATTTTCGGAGATAATCTGCTCGTAACTTAAGCAACGATAAATGGTTATGAAAATGATAAAATCGGTGTACTAATTCGTCTCCTCGAATCGACCGTCCAAAGAGGAGACCTCGCCTTTGACTCGGTATCGCTCGCGCGGTATACTATGCCCTTTGCCATCGCGTATCATAAGTTCATGTACGGACAGAAGTTGCGCGGTTCGTCGCCCGCCGAACACTGACACCAAGAGGCCAAAAGGTCTATGGACATGATCGTAGTCATGAAGGCCGGGGTGACCGACGAAGACGTGCAACGCGTCGTCGAACGCGTCACGGAGTTGGGTCTAGCACCCCATCCATCGAAAGGAGAGTTTCGCACCATCGTCGGGGCGATCGGCGAGCGAACGCCCGAAGCGCAGCAACAGCTCGAGCAGCTTCCCGGCGTTGACGAGGTCATGGCCATCAGCCAGCCGTACAAGCTTGCCTCCCGCGAGTTCCACGAAGCCGACACCATCCTCGATATCAAAGGCATCCGCGTCGGCGGACCGCATGTGAACATTATCGCCGGCCCGTGTGCCATCGAGAGTCGTGAAATCCTTTTCGGCGTCGGCCAGGCGGTCAAAGACGCCGGCGCTTCGATCCTCCGCGGCGGGGCCTTCAAGCCGCGGTCGTCGCCCTATTCGTTCAGCGGCATGGGGAAGGAAGGGTTGGAACTGCTCCAAGAGGCGGGCGTTGCCCTGGACATGCCCACCATCACCGAGGTTGTCGATCCGCGCGACGTGCCTATCGTCTACAAGTACGCCGACATATTCCAGATCGGCGCCTGCAACATGCAGAATTACAACTTACTGCTGGAAGTGGGCAAGACGGACAAGCCGGTGTTCATCAAACGCGGGCTGGCCGCTTCGATTACGGAACTGCTCATGTCCGCCGAATACGTCCTCAGTCAGGGCAACCACCGCGTGATTCTTTGCGAACGAGGCATCCGCACTTTCTCCGACGAGGTGCGTTTCACGCTGGATGTGTCGGCTGTGCCGGTGATTCAGGAGCGCTCGCACCTTCCGGTTTTCGTTGATCCGTCACATGCCGCGGGGAAGCGCGATCTGGTACCCGCGCTTGCCCTTGCAGGCATCGCCGCAGGCGCGCAGGGCGCGATTATCGAAGTACACAGTTGTCCGGAACGAGCGCTGTGCGACGGTCCTCAAGCCGTTCTGCCGCAAAACTTCGCCAAACTCATGGAGCAGATCCGCCAGATCGCCGAGATCGTCGGCCACCGCGTCACCATCTGGGGCCGCGAGGATGCCCAACCGCGCCGCGCCGTCGCCGGAGGATGGACGACGTAACGGCAAGTCGGAAGTTCGAAGGGTCAAGATCGAAAATGCCAACCTCAGTGTCGCTGCGCCACGCCCGTGTAACTGCGGACATTTAGGATACAGTTTCGTGCGTACGAAAGGAAACACGATCACGTAAAATCCGCGAACGCGTGTATACTAGGCCGAGTGGAACATCATACTTTGATCGCCGGTTGTCGTAGGCGGCGATCGTTGGGGTTGGCTTATGCTTCGGACAGTAGTGATTCTGATCGTTTTGGCGGTCTTGAGTCTCGGCGGGTACGTCGGGTTCCAAAAGTGGAATGACCGGCAGCCGCAGGTGACCTACAAGACCACTCCGGTTACGCGCGGGACGCTTGTCTCCACGGTGACGGCGACTGGCAACCTCGAGCCGTTGGTGAAGGTCCTGGTCGGGTCGCAAGTGAGCGGGACAGTCACCCGCTGGTATGCGGACTTCAACCAGCGCGTCGAGCAAGGCTTCGTGCTGGCCGAGTTGGACCAAGATCGCTTCAAGGCCACGCTCGACCAACGCCAGGCCACCGCGAAAGCGGCGAGAGCACGGGTTGAGGAGGCCCGTGCGGCGCTCGCGGACACGACCCTCAAGCGCGAACACGCTGAGGTCAACATAAAGCAGAACGCGGCAACCGATCTCGAACTCGCGGAGACGCGAGTCGCAGAGCAACAGGCGGCGGCGTCCGTCCACGCGGCCGAGGCCGAGGTGGAACGCGCCGATGCCGAGGCCCGCCTCGCCAAGGTCGATCTGGATCGGACGGTCATCCAGTCTCCCATCAGCGGTGTCGTCATCTCGCGAAACGTAGATGCGGGACAGACCGTCGCCGCTTCGTTTACGGCGCCGATCCTTTTCACCATTGCTAACGATCTCGCCAAGTTGCAGGTGAATGCGGCGGTCAGCGAGACGGACATTGGTAAGATTCACGAGGGCAGCGGGGCCGACTTCCGGGTGGACGCCTATCCGGACCGGCGTTTTCACGGCGTGGTCTCGCAGGTGCGCTACGCGGAAACGATCGTCGACAACGTGGTCACATACACGACGCTGATCAACATGGACAATACGGACCTAGCGCTGCGGCCCGGCATGACGGCGACGATTTCGTTCGAGGTCGCCCGGGCTGAGAATATCCTCATGGTGCCCAACGCGGCCATGCGTTTCAATCCAATCGCTGCCCCGGCGGACGGCGATTGGATGCGTCCGGGCAAGGCGGTGCGCATGCAGCCGCGGGTGTTCAAACTCGACGCCGGCCGCCCGGTCGAAGCGCCGATCGAGCCGGGGTTGACGGACGGAAGTTTCACCGAGGTCCGCTCCGGCGACCTGCGCGAGGGCGATCCGGTGGTGATCGAACAGAGCGGCGGTCTACGTCCACGCGCCAATGTCCCCACGCGCACGCCAAGGATCGCCGGATGAGCAGCGACTTGATCGACATCACCGACGCTTGGAAGGTCTATCATGTCGGCGAGGTGCAGGTGCCGGCTGTTCGCGGCGTCTCGCTGCGAGTTTCGCAAGGCGAGTTCGTGGCCATCACCGGACCCAGCGGATCGGGTAAGTCAACGTTCATGCACCTGCTGGGGTGTCTGGACCGGCTTTCGTCGGGGACATATCGCTTCGAGGGCCAGCCGATCCAGGAGCAGTCGCGTTTGCAACTAGCGCGGCTGCGGAATCGGCGGATCGGTTTTGTATTCCAAAGTTTTAACCTGCTGGCGCGGACGACGATTGTGGACAATGTGGCTTTGCCGCTCATCTACCAGGGCGTGGGGCGTTCCGAACGAAGGAAGCGGGCGTCGGAACTGCTGGGCCGCATCGGCTTGGGCGACCGACTGCGGCACCACACCAACCAACTTTCCGGCGGACAACAGCAGCGCGTAGCTATCGCCCGGGCATTGGTCACTCGCCCCGCGATGCTCCTGGCCGATGAACCCACCGGCAACCTCGACACCAAGACCAGCCACGAGATCATGACTCTGTTCCAACAGCTCAATCGTGACGAAGGCATTTCCGTCGTGGTGGTGACGCACGAGGCGGAGATCGCCGCCTTCGCCCGCCGGCACGTCATGTTCCGCGACGGGCTGATCGTGCAGGACGTCTTGCAGGCCACCGCGGCGTGATACTCCTATTTCCCGCAGGCGGGCCGCCCCACGCGTACCGAAGAAGGGTTCGGCCCCTGAGCTCCTTGCGGGAAACGACCTTCGCCCGGTAAAACAGCCCCCAAATGAAAACGACGCAGTATTTTGAGTTTCGACGGAGGCTACCTGATCGCGCCGATATTCAGGATGCGTGGATCGACGAGGTCATTCGACGTCCCTACAAGACGCAAAGGCAGTCCGATGGTAGAATTAGGATGTGGGCGAAGATCGAGGAGGCCGGAGGGCGGCATCTTCGTGTGGTGCTGTTGGAAGACGGCGAAACCGTGCACAACGCATTCTTTGATCGCAGTTTTCGAGGATGACGGCCATGAAGGTCAAGTACTTCACCGACACCGACACGCTCTACATCCAATTGAACGAGCGTCCCGCCGCTCAGACCACCGAACTCAACGAGAACGTACTTCTCGACCTCGATCGTGACGGCAAGGTCGTCTCCCTCACCGTCGAACACGCGGCCCTGCACTCGGGAAAGATGGATTTTTCGTACGAAGCAACGGCGGCATGATCCCTCCCCCGCTCCCTTTCCGTCACTCTTTGCCTTCGTTGCCCCACTGTCCGATCTATCACGGTCGCGGCTCGGATCGGTTATAATCCATCGCCATGAGCCCGCTGATCATTCTGTCCGAATCGCTCCGCAGCCTGCAAAAGAACAAGGTGCGCACCGGGCTATCGGTGCTGGGCATCGTTATCGGTATCGCCGCCGTCATCACCATGGTCGCCGTGGGGGAAGGGGCCAAGCGCCGTGTGGAGAAGGAAATCGCCACTCTCGGCGACGACTGGATCATGATCGGTTACTGGGGCGTGCAACGCGGCGGCACACGGCGACAGACGGGGCTTCCGCGAAACTTTACCAGCGAGGACGCCGACGCGATCGAGCGTGAATGCGACGCCGTCCGCGCCACCACGCCGGTCAACCGCATCACCATGCAGGTCGTGTCCGGCTTCGGCAACTACCAGACCAACGTGATCGGGGCGCGGCCCAACTATTTTGACATTCGACGCATGACGCCGGCTGTCGGTCGTGTGCTTAACAACGATGACCTGCGGATGCTCAACAAGGTCTGCTGCATCGGGGCGACCGTCTCCCGCGAGCTTTTCGGGGCGGTCAACCCTGTCGGGCAAACCGTGCGGATCAATCGCGTGGCCTTTGATATCGTCGGGCTGCTGGAGCCTAAGGGTGTGGGAAGCGACGGCCGAGACAATGATGACGTCATCGTTGTGTCATTCACCGCACTGGAACGCTACCTTGCGGGAAGCGAGCGCTCCGGCACGTTGCTCGCCGCGGCCAAGAAGGGCTACGATTCTTCCGTTGCCCGACAGCAAATCCGTGACCTCCTTCGACAACGTCACCGCCTTGCGGAAGACGAGGACGACGACTTCCGCATCTTTGACCGCTCGCTCACCATGCAGGCCAACGCCGAGGCCACGCGGACGTTTAACACGCTCCTTACCACGATCGCTTCGATATCGCTGCTGGTCGGCGGCGTGGGCATTATGAACATCATGCTCGTATCCGTGACGGAGCGTACGCGAGAAATCGGTCTGCGCATGGCCATCGGCGCGGCCGGTTATCAGATCCTTGAACAATTCCTCTGCGAGGCGATCGTGCTGTGCGGGATGGGCGGGCTGTTCGGCTTTGTCGGTGGGTGGGGCGTGTCCAAGTTTGTTTCCTCGTACTACGGCTGGGACACGGTCGTTTCCTATTGGATGGCCGCTCTTGCCGTCGCCTTCGCGACCACGGTGGGGCTGTTCTTCGGCTTCTATCCCGCGTGGCGCGCGAGCGACCTCGACCCGATCGACGCCCTGCGCTATGAGTAGGCGGCGGGCCGTCCGCGGCGTCCACGCAGGCACGATACTATTGACGCGAGGTTACGTGCGTAGATAATTCATGGGTAGCCATTACCATGCTGAAAAAGGAGCAACGCAAGCTCCGCGAAGAAATGAGGTAACGTCATGACTCTCGAACAACTCCGTAGGATTCACGGAAGCCGACCCTTCAGACCGTTCACCATGTACATGGCTGACGGGCGATCGCTTACCGTGCCGCACCCGGAAATGCTGTGGGTACCGCCGCAGGCGTCACGGACGGTTCATGTCGAAACCGGGCCGGATGTATCCGAGTACGTCGATTTACTTCTGGTCGCGTCCATTGAAGTTGGTAACGGCAAGGCCAGTCGCAACGGGCGGAAAAGACGCTAACGCGTTGTTAATTGGTGCGCAGGCGCGCCTTAACCGATGCGAGCTTACGGCTCCAGCTCGATGGTGACCAAGATCGAAGGGTCGGACACGAGACCGTAGTCGGCGGGGTCTTCCCCATCCAAAGCGATGGGCGATGACTTCCTTTAGATTGCCCATGGCCTCGTCGAGCGTGTTACCCTGCGTTACCGCATGAACATCCGGGCATTCAACTATGTACCCGCCGTCCTCGGGATAGATAAATGCTTTGATGCTACGTTTCATGTATTGACTGCCGCTCCGTCCAGCCCCGGATTTCGTCTCGTCAGCATACCGCCGTAGAGCGGCGAAAGTCAAAGGACACCGGCAAACTGCTGGCCGGTCTCGGAGGGCGGTGCATTGACCACGCCCAGACCTTCGGATACCAACGACTCTATGCGGCGAGAGACCTGTGGGGTATTGCTCTGGCTTGCGCTAGCCGGATTTATAAGCGGGTGTAGCGGAGTCGGCGCGACTACCGTGCGTAACTTGTCCGTTTTCGACGAGTTTCATTTCGAGTGGACGCCAGGCTTGGGGTTTTGCCCGCCGGCCGAGTCCGTGTTGTCCGCAACCATCCGTCGTTCGCCGACCGGTGAATATGCTCTCGAGATGACCGTGTCGAGTGAGAGCCGTCCGACGAATGGCGGTTGCGCCGCGGATACCGAGATCGAAACGATTGATGGCTGCGCCCAGATCATGGAACTGCCCTCGCGCGTGCTGACACAGGACGAGATCGACACCATGCTCGACCTCTTTCGTCGAGTCGTTGTTTGGCGCACTGTATTCTTAGAACCCTGTTTCCTCCGTGTAGTGGACCCGTGCGTTACAACGAGTTTTATCTGGGACGATTTCGAAACGACCGACTTCCCGTGCAACCCGACGCATTTAACTGCACAGGAGGCCTCAAGTATCCTCTTTTTCCTCGACACACTGCGGAGCGATTGACCAAGCGTGCGAACCCCACTCATTGCCGGAAATTGGAAGATGCACAAGACGCTCGCGGAGGCCCGCGAGTTAGTCGCGGGCATTCGTGAGGGCCTCACGACCATCACCGGCGTCGACGTGCTGATCTGTCCGCCGGTGCAACTTTTATTCCCGATGGCCAAGGCCGTCGCGGGAACGAAGATCATGCTCGGGGCACAGAACGCCCACGAAGCGGCCTACGGCGCCTTCACCGGCGAGGTCTCCGTGCCGATGTTGAAGGACACCGGCTGCACATACGTCATCATCGGCCACAGCGAGCGGCGGCAGATCTACAAGGAGGACGGCCTGCTGCTCGCCAAGAAGGTCCGTGCAGTGGTCGGCGGCGGGCTTAACGTCGTCTACTGCGTAGGCGAGACTCTCGACGAGCGGGAGTCCGGGCGTACCCAGGCTGTGGTCGAGCGGCAACTAACGGAGGTTGTCAAACCCGACGTACCAGCCGATCGACTCATCATTGCCTACGAACCGGTCTGGGCTATCGGAACCGGTCGGACGGCGACCCCAGATCAGGCCCAGGAGGTTCACGTTTTAATCCGCACCCACCTGGCCGGCATCTACGGGAGGCCGACAGCCGATGCCATCCGTATTTTGTACGGTGGGAGCGTAAAGCCGGACAATGCCGCCACTCTGCTTTCCCAGCCTGACATCGACGGGGCCTTGGTCGGGGGGGCCTGTTTGGCCCCTGACGATTTTTTGGCTATCATATCCGCTGCCCAGACCGCCCGGGCGTAGGGGGCGGGTTATAGTTCGACCGGTCGTCCGCCGCAGGCGGACTCCCGGCTCTGATTGTTTACCGACCTTACGGTGATAGCGAGACGTTTGTATGAGCATGTTGGCTGAAATGACCTGGGGGCAATGGGCTTTAGGAAGTTTCCTGGTCTTCACTTGTTTTATTCTGATGCTGGTCATTCTATTGCAGAAGGGCCGTGGGGGCGGGTTCTCCGGGGCTTTCGGCGGCGCGGGCGGATCGAGCGCCTTCGGAGCTAAGACCGGCGACGTGTTCACCTGGATCACCGTAATCGTGGCCGGGGTGTTCGTGGTGCTGACGGTTTGGAGCAATTTCGTCTTTGATGAATCCCTTAGGCCCAAGCTTGCTTCTGAAGCCGCACGAGTCACACCCCTCGATTTCCCCGTGGAGGGCCTGGATGGTGCTCAGCCGATCGATCCGATGAAAATGGAACTCGGCATCGTCGATCCCAACACGGGCGAGAAGAGCACAATCCTAGTCCCCAATAAACCTGTGACACCGCCGGGCGGCGTGGCGCCCGCCGAGCAACCGTACGATGCCACGAACCCCAAGCCCGCCGAGAGTGCTCAACCGCCTGGTTCCGCCGCCGATCAGCCGGCTACGTCACCAAAGGAGACACCGCCGGTGGGCGAGAAGAAGGACGAAAACGAAAACCGTCCCAACCCATGATTGTATCGATGACCGGATACGGGGCGGCGCAGCACACCGAGAACGGTGTAAGCCTCGCCCTCGAACTCCGTACGGTGAACAACCGGTACCTCAAGCTGTCGATCAAGCTACCCGAACATTTGCAGTTCGCCGAGAGCGACATCGACAAGCTTCTACGACATCGCCTGGCCCGCGGGACCGTGAGCTACACCGTCCGCGTCCGCAGCGACGGTACGATGCTCAAGGCGGTGGATCTAACGGCGCTGCAGCGCTACGTGGATGTGTTGTCGCAGGTTCGAGTCCCAGCCGGAGTACAGCCGGTCATTGACCTGGCGACGGTGGCCTTGCTGCCGGGTGTCAGCGAGTCGCCGGATATGGACGACGAAGCGAAACGCCGTTGCGTGGAGGTGCTCACGGAGCTGACCAACCGCGGGCTGAATGCCTTGATTGACATGCGTCGTGAGGAGGGGCGAATCCTCCACGACGACCTCCTGGGTTGCAGCGAGGCCATCCGCAAACACCTGGCCTTGATCGCCGCGAGGGCTCCGGGGGTGATCGACGAATACCGCGAGCGGTTGCGAACGCGGGTAGCGGCGTTGATGCAAGGGGGCGGATTTCAGCTTGAAGCCGACGGGCTGCTCCGCGAGATTGCGGTGTTCGCCGAACGTTGCGACATCAGCGAAGAGATCAGCCGCTTGACCTCGCATCTGGACCAGTTTGCGGAGGTGTGCGACCGTGACGAACAAGTGGGCCGGACGCTTGATTTTCTGGCCCAGGAGATGCTCCGCGAGGCCAACACCATCGGCTCCAAGAGCAACGACGCCGCCATCGCCAGAAACGTCGTGGAGATCAAGGGGCTGATCGACCGGTTGAAGGAACAGGTGCAGAATGTTGAATGAGGAATTCGGAATGCGGAAACGGCCTTACGCTTGTTATTCGGCATTCCGCATTCACCATTCCGCATTCGATCGATGGACATCGTGCGGGGAGTGGTGAAACGTGCCCGCGCGAGGTTGTTTGATCGTCATCAGCGGGCCGTCGGGGGCGGGCAAGACCTCGATCTGCAAGGCCCTGTTGGAGGGGCTGCTCGATACGGTGTGGAGCGTTTCGGTGACCACGCGGCCGCCCCGACCCGGTGAGGTGAACGGCGATAGCTATCAGTTTGTGAGCCGCAAGGAATTTGAGGCGAAAGAAGCGGCCGGGGAGTTACTGGAAAGCGCCGAGTACGTCGGCCAGCGCTACGGGACCCCGCGACAACCCGTGGAAAAAGCTTTAGCCGCCGGACGGAACGTGGTGATGGAAATCGACGTGCAAGGCGGGATGCAGGTGGCCGAGAAAATGCCTAAATCGGTGCGTATCTTCGTGATGCCGCCCAACATGGAGTCTTTGCGGGCACGGCTCGAAGGGCGTCGGACCGAGGCCGCCGGGCAATTGGCCAAGCGCTTGGCCGAAGCCGACGGCGAGATCGCCATCGCTCGCGACAGCGGTTGTTACACCCATTTTGTGGTCAACGACGTATTGGAAACGACGGTCGAACAGGTAAAACGAATCATCGAACAGGAGCGTAGGCAAGCATGATCGAAGCATTGCGGCACGACCATCTAATGGACATGGTCGGCGGACGGTTCAAGCTGACGGCCCTTATCCAACGGCGCTGGTTGCAACTACTGCAAGGAGCGAGACCCATGGTCGACCCCAAGGGCCTCACCGAAATGGAGGTCGTCATTAAGGAAATCCTGGAAGGCAAGATCGACTTCGAGATTGTCCCAGAAGCCGAGGATGACGAATAACCGTGCCTGCCAAGACCCCTCTCCCCCCGCAGGGGGAGAGGGTAGGGTGAGGGGGTTCTCGGATGCACACTGCGAGTGACACTTCCACGACGAGCGACCTGGGCGGCTATGAAGTTCTCGTCTGCGTCTGCGGCGGGATCGCGGCCTACAAGGTCTGCGAGGTCGTCTCTAAGCTGGTGCAACGCGGCGCGGGCGTGACCGTGGCCATGACCCGCTCGGCCAAGAAGTTCGTCGGCCCCACGACGTTTCAGGCCCTAACCGGTCGCCGCGTGCTTACCGACTTGTGGTCCGCTGCCGACCCTAACGACGTGCAGCACATCGCCCTCACCGGCGTCGCCGACCTTGTGCTCATCGCCCCCGCGACGGCCAACATCATCGGCAAGATCGCCTCCGGCATCGCCGACGACGTGGTGACAACCCTTGTCATCAGCGCCGCCTCGCCGGTGGTCCTCGCCCCGGCCATGAATGACCGCATGTGGGCCAACCCCATCGTGCAAAGCAACGTCGCCAAGCTCAAACAACACGGCTTCACGATGGTCGGCCCCGGCGAAGGCTGGCTCGCCTGCCGCAGCATCGGCCCAGGCCGAATGGCCGAACCAACCGAAATCCTCGAAACCATCGCCGCAAAGCTAAAGTCCCACCCGTCGAAAAATACGTAGATCGGATCACTGGTGCGAGAATCCTTTCTCGCACCCACCTTCGCGGGAATCCCTTCCCGCGAATCCGGAATCAGAGTTCCAGTACATCCATCTCCAGGCACACGCCGCTGCGTCCAGCGTACCAGCCGGCCGAGCTGTACCACCAATCCTCGGGGTCGGCGATGAGCCCCTTGCGGACCGGGTTCTCGTGTAAATAGCGCAGCTTCTGTTCAAACACGCGGCGCGAGCGGATCGCCTGCGGGTGAAAGCCGTCCTGCCAGAAGGAGAACTCGCCGCGCTCACGGCGGGCCCGTTGGGCGGCGCGTTCGAGCCACGCGAGGATCGTGTCTCTGTCGTCGGCGACGAGTCGTTCGTGGATCGTGCGCGACGTGAACCGTTTGAAGTCGCGCATCATCGCGTGGAGATCGTCGGCCGCGGCGATGCAGTGCAGGTGGTTGGGCATGACTACGAACCCGAAGAGCTGCAAACCCTTTTTCGTCCGGCAAAACGATAAAGACTCGATCAGCGGGTCAATGAAACGGGCGTCGATGAAGACCGGGATCCAGTCCAGGATCGTGATCGTGCAGAAGTGGGGGAGGTACTCGCCAGCCTGATAACGGGGCATGTCCGTCAGGGTATCGTCCGCGATTGTTCGCGGGAAGGGATTCCCGACGCTTTGGGTGCGAGAAGGGATTCTCGCACCAGCGACATGACCGGCTAGTGCGAGAAGCCCTTCTCGCACCACGACAGCAATCGACAATCGACACTTGTCCTGATCTTCGAAGGAATCGACAATACGTCCATGCGTCTTCTGGTGACAGCCGGTCCGACGCGGGAGTTTTTCGACTCCGTGCGTTTCATCTCCAATCCGTCCAGCGGAAAGATGGGCTATGCGATCGCCGCCCAGGCCGCGAGGCGGGGCTGGAAGGTTGACCTCATCTCCGGTCCGGTGGAACTGCCGGCGCCGAAGGGCGTCAAGGTGACACGCGTTGTCACTGCCCAGGAGATGTTCGACGCCGCGACCGTCCTGTTTCCCCGCTGCCAAGCGGCGGTGATGACCGCGGCGGTTTGCGACTACCGGCCCGCAACGCGGCTCGATCGCAAGCTAAAAAAAAGCAACCGCCCGCGTTCCCTTCGACTCCTGCCCACCCCCGACATCGCCGCGCACCTGGGGAAGAGTAAGGGTGACCGGATCGTGATCGGGTTCGCCATGGAGGACCACGACGCCCATCGCCACGCGGAGGCCAAGCTACGCCGCAAGCGATGCGACGTCATCGTCCTCAACGGACCGGCCAACGTCGGCGGCGACCAAGCCACGGTGGAAATCTTCCGGACGGCAAGCGGATGGGATCCCCCCGTGGCCGGTAGCAAAACCCGGATCGCAGAGCTAGTGGTCGATCTCGTCCAGCTTCTAGCCGTGCCAGTTTGATGCTCTTGTTCGCGGGAAGGGATTCCCGGCGCTTTGGGTGCGAGAAAGGATTCTCGCACCAGCGAATGTGTCACGGACCTTGGCTGGTGCGAGAATCCTTTCTCGCGCCCACCTTAGCAACCCCCATTGTGAAATTGGGATGACGCTCAGCCCCCAAGTGTCTGTTAGGCTGGGAAACTGGCTGGTGCGAGAATCCTATCTCGCACCAACTGGTTCCTAACCTACGTTTTCATAATGGGTTACCTATAAAGCAAACATTAGAGTAATCAGCCTGTAACGGTCAAATCGTGTTCCAATCGCGCTTTATGCTCGAAAATATGGGCAAATGTTCAAGCTACGGAGAGTGGACCGCCGATCTAGCAGGGACGGTCAATGCGCGGTTCCGCGCCTGGTGCGGACGGTGCCGCGTGGGAGCCGGGCGGAAGGCGAGAAATATTTTTGGGATTGACGGTTGACATGCGTTGGCCGATTCCTACAATGCCCGCCGTAGCTGTTGCAGTTTGCGTCCATCGTGGCTATAAGGACGCGCGTGAGGCAACGCAAATGGAGGCCGTCGTTCCGAAGCTGGCGCGTATCGGGGCGAATAGGGCCGCCAAGTCGGATGGTGTTGTTGAAGGATCCGGAAGCGGCTTGGGCGCGGGACGCTTCGTAACGGTGATGTAGGCAGTACCGGTTTTTGTTTCCGAGGGTTTGGCGATTTCTACCGCACGCATTCTGTATCGCTGGTGTGCGGGGTCGTCTGATCGTCGGTGTTTTGTGAAATGTTAAGTTTGGAAACCAATCGCGTGTAACACGGTTCACGCCACAGTCCTTTTATTGGGAGGTCAATGGTAATGCTAGGTTCAAACGTATTCGGTGTAACGACATTCCGCACGCGGACGCGTGCTATGTCCCGCGTGGCCACGCTCTGTGGCATGTTCGGAATGCTAATGTTCAGCATGGGGGCGCAATGCATCACTAAACCCGTCGCGTGCACGACGGACGCGGACTGCGTGCAGACGGATGCGTGCCGGACAGGCACCTGCGGCACGGGCGGAACCTGCGATGTGGCGGACGTCTCATGCCCGGAGGGGCAGGATTGCGACGGTGGGACTTGCAAGACTCCATGCACCGCAGATACGGTTTGCAATGACGCCGACGGCTGCACGGTTGATGTGTGCGGCACCGATGGCTTCTGCGGCACGTCAGGCGCTACGGATTGTGACGACGCCGACGCCTGCACGACCGACGGCTGTGTTGCGGCCACGGGCTGCACGCACACGGACGTCGATTGCGACGACAATGTCGCCTGCACCGATGACGCCTGCGCCGACGGAACGTGCAGCCACAGCGACAACTGCGCTGCGGGCGAACAGTGCAATGCGACCACCGGCGCGTGCGATGCGCTTTGCGCGGTGGACGCCGATTGCGACGACGCCACATTCTGCAACGGTGCCGAGACCTGCAGCGCGGACGGCATCTGCGTAGCGGGCACCGATCCCTGCACGGACAACGGGGTGTTCTGCGATGGTACCGAGAGCTGCGATGTAGCGACTGATGCGTGCGTTTCTTCGGGCGACCCATGCGCCGTTGGAACGACTTGCGACGAAGCCACCGCTGCCTGCCTGACGGAAGTGGCCTGCACGCTTGACGCGGACTGCGACGACGGGCTGTTCTGCAACGGTGCCGAGACGTGCGTCATTCCGGTCGACGCGACGGAGGGCGTCTGCGCCGACGGTACCCGTCCGTGCGACGACACCGACGCGGACGCCAACGTCATCACCTGCGATGCGGGCGCGGCTCAGTCCTGCGACGAGGGCGACATTGCGGCGGTCTGCACGAACTGCCCGGGCGAAACCCGCAACTTCACGCTGGAAGTTGACACGCTGACCGGTAGCACGAGCGATGATACCTTCTTGGCGCCGACCGCCCTCACGGGGTTGGGTGCCCAGACCGCTACACTCCAGAACGGTGACTCGGCCAATGGGTTGGCAGGAGCTGACGTGTTGACGGCTTATCTCGTCAACGGCGGTGCAGCTCTGACCATCGCCCCCACCCTTGCGGGTATCGAGACGTTCAACTTCACGGATTACTCCACGACCTTCACGACGACCATTATCGCTGATGCCATCACTGGAGCGGCGACCATCAACCTGACTGGCGGGTTGAATGACACTGCCGACGGCTTCAGCATCAATAACCTACCGTCGGTTGTGAATGTTGGTATGACGAACACGTCGGAGGACTTCGAGTTGGTGTATACTTCCGCGGCCGCTTCCGGGGCCAGCAATTCGATGATCCTGACGCTGTCCAACTCCACCGATAGCGCCGTAGCCAGCCGCAGCGAGGTCCGGATTTCCTCCGGGGCGGCGAACGGTATCGAGACCATAACGATTGACTCCGTAGGTTCAGCCAACCGGTTGCGTTTGTTGACGCAGACTCCCAACGCCGGGACGACCAGCAGTTCGCTTGCTACGCTGAACATCACCGGTGACCAGGATCTGCAGATCGGCGACATCGTGACCGGCGTCGGTGTTTTGGACAACTCCGTCCTCACGGTCAATGCCGGCGCTGCCACTGACATCTTCACCGGCAAGATCCTCGAGATCGCGGTGGGTACCGGCGCCGTCGCCTTTACTGGCGGCTCCGGGGACGACACCGTGAACTATGGCGCGAACTATACGACCTCGGACGTGATCAACGGCGGCGACGGTACTGACTACCTCGGTTTGACGACCGCGTTCGCTGCCGCTGCCGTCGCTCAGTCGAACGTGACCAACATCGAGGGTCTGCGCATCAGCAACGCCCATACCACGGCCGTGACCCTGTCACGCTGGGGCACGGTGAACCGGGTGATCCTCGACGCCGGTAGCAACGGCGGTACGCTCACTTATCCGGCAGGTACCAATTACCTGAGCTTAGGCGCCTTCGGCACCGATCCAGCGCCTGCGGGGACGACCACGGTGGTCATCAGCGGCAGTGCGACAAGCGACGTTCTTAATCTGACCGTCAACGACTGCGACGAAACCGGTGCCGTCGCTCTCACCGGGGCCGAGACGGTCAATCTGGCCTCCAACATCGATCTGGACGGCTCCGCGGCCAGCGGGGCAGCCAACGTCTTCGGCGCAGCCTTCACCGTGACGGATGGGGCCGGCACGCAGACCTTGAACATTACCGGTGCGGCCGCGGTTACCTTCACAGGCGCGGTCACGGCGAATGTGATTGATGGTAGTGCCGCCACCGGAGCGATCACGATGACGGTGGCTTCCGTCGGCGCCAGTTCGGTCAAGGGTGGTAGCGCAAACGACGTCCTTTACGGCGTTGCTGCTACCGGTGATGCGATCGATGGCAACGGGGGTAACGATACCATTTACGGTGGTGACGGCGGTGGTGCGGATATCGTCAGCGGCGGAGCTGGGGCCGACGAGTTCCGGTTCGATGATAGCGTGGCCAGTGGCGGGCTTGCGGCGGCTGCGGTCGTGTCCGACTGGACCGATGGAGTTGATTTCATCGGAATCAGTGCGGCCGATACGTTCGCTGCCGGTGGTGCAACGGGTCTTGCTTTGGGTGGCGGAGCCGACGGCACGCTCGTTGCGGCGGCGGCGGGAGCAACCGTTCTTAAGAGTGTTGCTCAAAACGCTGCCGCCAGCGCCATAGGGGCCACAGAACAGTTCATCAAACTGACCACGGCAGTGGCGGCGGCGGCAACGGACCAGCTCACCTTTAACGCCGCGATCGGCACGGCTACAGTGACCGGTCTGACCGCTGCGACGACGATGGCCGGCTCGTACTACGACACCACGAACAGCCAGATGGTGCTGTTCGCGGTTCTGTCGACGGGCACTACCACCACTATCGTCGAGACTGCCGACGTGATTCGGGTCATCGCGCGGATCAATATGACCTCGACCGATTACACTAACTTCACCACAGCGGACCTTCTGATCTACTAAAAGCTGTGTAGTCACGTAGGGTCCGCTGTGCGGACCGTGCGTGGAGTTTGAGAGTTGTTCCGGGGCCCGGTGGGTGTAATGCTCACCGGGCCTCTTTATGCGCGCGGGCTGAGCGGCGCACGGGGATGGAATCCCTCATTGTGTCCGTCGCTTCTGATCATGCATTCTTACCTTCCTGGTTGCGCGTAACGGGTTGTGGACAGCAGTGATCGCCCATGGTATACTGGTGAGGTAGGTGTTTTGCCATGAAGTATACCGTCGTATTTGAGCAGGAACCGGACGGCGGGTACGTGGTCACGGTCCCGGCGCTTCCCGGATGCGTCTCGCAGGGCGATACACATGCCGAGGCGTTGGCGAACATCCGTGAGGCGATCCTCGCCTACGTTGAGGCGTTGAAGATTGCGGGCGACCCTGTTCCCGTGGATGCGGGGTGCGAGACGGTTGATGTCGCGGCGTAGTCACGTAGTGCGTGGAGTTTGAGAGTTATTCTGGGGCCCGGTGGGTGTAATGCTCACCGGGCCTCTTTGTGCGCCCAGGGCGACATGATATAGTGAGCGTAGAGGCTGGCGCCGGATTCCCGTGACAGCCCGGCGGGCCGGCTTGTGAGTTGGAGATACATCAGTGACCATCGAACAGATGCGCAAAGCGTACGAGACAAGACCCTTCAAGCCTTTCACCCTCCGCACCGGTGGTGGGCGGGAGTATCACGTACCTCATCCGGAGTTCATGTTCATCACGCCGCCGGGGAGGACGATTATTGTCGTTGACCAAGACGGTGCGGCGGAGTTAATTGATTTGTTGTTGGTCGAGTCGCTTCACTTCAACAACCGCCGCCGCCATCGTAAGGTATCGTAGGTTTAACCAAACGGGGCCCGGTTGGTGTCCGCCGCAGGCGGACTCACCGGGTTCCTTTATGCGCCGGGGAGGCGACGGGTTTGTCCTTGTGGATCGTGGTCTTGCCAGCCGCAGTTCCGCCACGTAGAATGAATGCATGAGACCCGAAGAGCTTCGCCAGCTTCTCGACCGAAAGCCGTTTGTTCCAATCCGACTCCATTTCAGCGACGGGACGGCTTTTGAAATCCGTCACCCCGAGATGGCGTTTTTGAGCCGCTCCACGGTCGAGATCGGCATCTCGGAAAAGGAAGGGGTGCGTATTGCCGACCGAATCATTTACTGCACCTTACTGCATATTGTCCGGGTGGAAGACGTAAACGGGCAACCGATGGAAATGAGCGACGAGCGCAGGGATGGGGCATAAACCGGCGCCAGTGTGCCACTGCTCTTGAGCAGTGCCGCCACGTGTCACCGCACCAATACCGGCAGCGCGATGCGCGTCGGTTTGGCGATCAAATCATAATCCTGTCGCGCCCTGCAACGCACCATCAGGAACTCCCCGGCTGCTGCTTCGTGAGATTCCACGTAGGTCACGCTATCCACCGCCGGCGCCTGACCCTGGTGCCTCGCCCTCACCACAGGAATGCGCTTTCGTGTTTCGGTGTTTCGGTGTTTCGGCGTTTCGACGTTTTCCACATCGTCTACCAGCACCTCGAACTCCCGGCCCACGCGCTCCTCCGCCAGGGCGAAAGCGACATCCTGCTGAGCGCCCATCAACGCCTCGACGCGCTCCTGCTTGGCCGCTTCCGAAATCTGCCCCGACATCCTACCCGAAGGTGTCTCCGCCTCCAGAGAATACGGAAACACCCCCAGAGCGTCGAACCGGAACGCCTTCAAGAACTCGACCAGCTCATCGACTTGTTCATCGGTCTCGCCGGGGAACCCCGCGATTAGCGTAGTTCGGATCGAGACACCGGGGATCCGCTCACGAATCTTCTGCAACAACCGCTCCGTGGCCGCGCGGTCCACGCGACGGTGCATGGCCTTGAGCATTTTGTCGTTGATGTGTTGCAGCGGGATGTCGATGTACTTGCAAACATGCTCGCATTCCGCGATCGCCTCGATCATCTCGTCGCTGAGCACCGATGGATAGACGTACATCAGTCGAACCCAACGCAGCCCGTCGACGGCGTTGAGTTTCCGCAGCAGTCCTGCAAGCCCCACGTCAAACTTGTCTTCGCCTATGCCGTAGCTGGTGGTGTCCTGTCCGATCAGGCTGATTTCGACGGCCCCGTCGCTCACCAACTCCCGTGCTTCCGCCAGGACCACTTCCGGCGGCTTGCAGTGCATCCGGCCGCGAATCGACGGGATAGTGCAGAACGTGCATTTCTGATCGCAGCCTTCGCTGATTCGAAGGTAGGCATAATGCCGGGGAGTGATCCGTAGCCGCGCGGTATCGAGTTGGACAAATGGATGGTAATCGGAAAGATAAATATCCGTCGTCCGTTTTCTCCCTCTCCCTCCGGGAGAGGGCTGGGGTGAGGGCGTTCCCAGCACGGCGCGCACGATGTCGTCGCGGTTGTTCACTCCAACAAGCGCGTCAACACCCTTGATCCGTCCGAGTATTGCTTCTTTGTCGCGCTGCACCAGACAGCCGGCGATGACGACTCGCTTGAGGACCCCGTTGCGCTTGCGAGCCACAGCCTCACGAATGACCGCATCGGCCTCAGTCCGCGAGGCTTCGAGAAAACCGCAGGTGTTAATGACCGTGACTTCGGCGTCATCCTCGTCGGCGGTGATGGCGCAGCCCGCCTCGGCCAACTGTCCGAGCATTTTCTCGGAGTCCACCAAGTTCTTGGCGCATCCCAAGGAGACAAATGAAACGCGTATAAGTTCCGACATTATTAGTGTTTACCGAAGCCCTACCGCCTCATCCCGAACCGGCTATAGCAGAGTACGCCCATTGTAACAGCAGCACCCGCCGTCCGCGATGCTTCCCCCGCCGCACTGTCCGCTGCAAATAAAGCAGCCCGCCGGGTTTTTCAAGTCCCGGCGGGCTCAAGGTTTCGCGCTGCCGTTAGCAGCAACGTCTGCCGCTACGGCAGCATACCTATGTTATATTCCAATGACCACCTCCCTTTCCAACACGGGACCCCCGAACCGCCGCGCCTTTCGCCCCAGCGGCCCGGACTGACCCATCCCGCAGGTCGTCACCCGCAGGCCCATCGCGCGCCAGCAGCCGTCGCAGCCAACGCTCGGCGGGTTCACCCTGTTCGCCCAATAGCGCCCGTTTTCGCGCCACCGCAACGTACAGCGATCCCCCACGACTCATAGTTTAGCAGCTACTACGGGTAGATTCCAGAAATAAATCCCGCCCCCTTCGGAGCAATAATAAAGCGATGCTTGTATGTATCGTTGTCGGTTGTTGTGGTTCGTGCTGGAATCGTTAACAGGACCGCGTTAGGATTGCCCCGGTGACTGACGGCGCGGCGGCGGATTCCCTGAAAGACCCCTATAAACGTAGGATCGATTGAGCATCTCAGGAAACGGATCGACGAAAATCGGGTCTACACGAACCATACTTCGCGTGGAGTTGGGGCATCGTTGGCGTTTTCTTAGCCGCTACCTTCGTAACCCCCATGCGGTAGGCGCTATCGCACCCAGTTCTCGGGCGTTGGCCGAAGCGGTAAGTGAGCCATACCGAAATTCCAACGGCCCAGCCAATGTCCTCGAAGTCGGGGCGGGTACAGGAGCGATCACACGCTATTTGGGAACTATCCTTCGTAAGGGGGATACTCTGGATATCTGCGAAATCAACCACGATTTTGCGGACCTTCTCGAACGCGACGTTCTGTCGAACGCCAACTTCGCCCCGCTGGTGACGCAGGGCCGGGCCAAGCTGCTTCGGCTCCCGGTTCAGGAGATACCGAGCGACAATCGCTACGACTTCGTAATATCGGGCTTGCCGCTGACCGCCTTCGAATTGCGGGATGTCCAGGACGTATTCGAGGTCATACGCCAATGTCTGAAACCCGGAGGGGTTTTTAGCTACTTTGAGTATCTCGGAATGCGACGCACCTCACGTACCTTTGCGATCGGGAAGCGGCGGGCACGGATTCGCGCCGTCTCCGCCTACCTCACCGAGAACCTTCGACAACATCGATTCACCACCAAGACGGTTTTTCTGAACTTTCCCCCGGCGTCCACGCACCATCTTCGCTTTGACTAAGAAACCTTATCGCCCGTATTTCAGGCCGTTCCAAGAGCAAGCAACAACGCGGCGCTGCGCCGTCCGCGCGGTATAATGACGGCATGAACGAACGGACCAGGGATTCCGGCGGGGCGGCGCGGTTGGAGATGCAGGCCCTTCTTGACGCAGCCGTCGATCGCGAGGCCTCGGACGTACACCTCATCGCGGGCCACCCCGTCACCTATCGCATTCATGGCCGTTTGGAGGCCATCGAAGGAACGCCGCTGGTGGGGGACGACGTGCGGCGTTTGATCGAGTCGATCCTGCCCGAAGGGACTTCCACCCGGCTGGATGAGGGTAAGAACTTCGATTGCTCGGTGGCCACGACCCGGCGCGGGAAACCCTGTCGATTCCGAGCCAACATTTTCCTGGCCCGAGGTGAATGGTGCGCCTGCCTGCGGCACGTGGCCGACGAAATCCCGACGTTTGAATGGATGGGTTTCCCGGAAGCCCTCGCCCGGCGATTGATCGGGCACACCAACGGGCTGGTCATCATCACCGGCGTCACCGGGTCTGGCAAATCGACCACGTTGGCGGCGCTCATCCATTTATTGAATCGCCAAGGCAATTGCCGCATCATCACCGTGGAGGAGCCTATCGAATACGTCCATCCGCGAATCAGTTCGAGTGTCATCACCCAGCGCGAGGTCGGTCGGGACGTGGATTCGTTCTTCGACGGCCTCAAGTACGGTCTGCGGCAGGACCCGGACGTCATACTGCTCGGCGAAATCCGCGATCGCGACACGGCCCAGATGGCCCTGAGTGCCGCGGAGACCGGGCACCTGATCCTCACCACGCTGCATACCAAGGATGCCAAGGGTGCGGTCACGCGGTTCGTCGACCTGTTTCCCTACGACGCTCAAGAGGACGTTCGGACGCAACTGGCCCTCAGCCTGCGCTCGGTGGTGAGTCAACACCTCTTACCGTCGGCCCGACCCGGCGAGAAACGCGCCCTCGCTCTGGAAGTGCTGCACGTCAATCATCCGGTGCGGGCCGCCATCCGCTTCGGGAAGATCGACTCCATCGAATCGGCGATTCAAACCGGGAAGCGCGATGGGATGGCCACACTCGATGAAGACCTGCAACGGCTTGTTGATGGCGGCCGGATCTCGCTCGAAACCGCCCGAAAATTCGCCAAGGAGTCGGACGGCATCACACCGCCGGGGAAACGACTGCCTGCATAGGCCGGGTGCGATGCGAGAGGAAACAACTTGCTATTAGGCACTGGGCGATACAGGACTTGAACCTGTGACCTCCTGCGTGTCGAGCAGGCGCTCTAGCCAACTGAGCTAATCGCCCTAGGCTGGGCACGATACGGACTCGCGTCCTTCCCGTCAACGGATAGATCTCGCCCCGGCGAGTTTTCGGCCACTCCGGACTCCTTGCGGCGGGGCGGCGCGTGACGTACCCTTTCGGAGTGAAGCGCCGAGGCGGAACGGCTCGGAACGCCGGCGCGTCGAACCAAACAGGGAGGTACAAACAATGGCTCATGTCAATCGCCGTGAAGTGTTGGGAACGCTGTCCGCCGTAGGCGGATTGGCCGCCGCCGGCGGGTGGATTGGTTTGACCGCCGATGAAACGTTCGCTCAAGAAAGCGCTGCAAAGGCAGCGGGCGGACCGCGGGAATACAAGCTCCCGCCGTTGCCCTACGCGCCTGACGCCCTCGAACCGCACATCGACGCCCAGACCATGACGTTGCATCACGACAAGCATCATGCCGCGTACGTGAAGGGTCTCAACGACGCCATCACCAAGCTGGACGCGGCCCGCCAAGGCGGGGCTGCGAGTACGGGCCTCGACGCGATCCGTGATCTGACCGACTCTCTGGCCTTCAACGGTTCCGGGCACGTCCTGCACTGCGTCTTTTGGGAGAACATGAAGAAAGGTGGTGGTGGTGAGCCTAAGGGTGCTATCGCCAAGCAAGTCGCCGGCGACTTCGGCAACTTCGCCAACTTCCAGGCCCACTTCGCCACCGCCTCAAAGAAAGTGCAGGGCGGCGGATGGGGCATCCTCGCGTGGGAGCCCCTCAGCAGTCGCTTGATCGTACTTGGGGCCGAGAAGCACCAGAACTTAACGATGTTCGGCTGTATCCCGCTGCTCGTGCTGGACGTCTGGGAACACGCCTACTACCTCAAGTATCAAAACAATCGTGGCGGGTATGTGGACGCATTCTGGAACGTCGTGAACTGGGAGAACGTTGACTCGCGGCTCGCCGCGGCGATGAAGCTCAACGGTTGACCATGCCGGTTACTAAGCAGACGCCAACGTTGATGAACCGACGCATCCTCAACGACATGCTGTCGATCCCCACGGCCCCGTTCGCGGAGCACCGGGCCATCGACTACATCGAACGTTTCTGCGGCAAACGAAAGCACCTGAAGCTCACCCGCGACCGGGTCGGTAACGTGCTCGTTCGCGTGCGAATCGGCAAGCGCGTCGTCAAACGTCCCGCCTGTATCACTGCCCATCTCGATCATCCCGGATTCGTTGCGGACCGCATGACCGCGAAGAATACCCTGCGTGCCTTCTGGCGCGGCGGAGTGCCGCTCCAGTATTTCCTGCGAAGCAAGGTTCGGTTCGACGTCGATGGCGAATGGGTGCACGGTGTGATCCAGTCGATAACGCCGCGGGGTAAGCGGCAACAGCGCGTCGATACCGTGATTGTCGAGGTGCCGCGCGACGTGCCTTCGGGCGCCGTCGGGATGTGGGACTTCCCCGATCCGATCGTGCGGGGCACGCGGATTTACGCCCGTGGATGCGACGACCTCGCCGGCGCGGGCGCGATGTTGTGCGCCATCGACGAGTTGGTGCGAAGCGGCAAGAGTTGCGACGCTTATTTATTGTTCACCCGGGCCGAGGAAGTCGGGTTCATCGGCGCGATCGCCGCGTGCCGCTTGAAGACGATCCCGGCCAAGTGTTTCGTCGTCGCTATGGAAACCAGCTCGGAGAGGCCCTTCGCCAAGATGGGCGACGGGCCAATACTTCGCGTGGGCGATAAGGCGAGCACGTTTACCCATGCTGCGACGGCGCATTGCCACCGCATCGCCCGCGAACTGGCCCGCGACGACAAACGCTTCAAATACCAACGCAAGCTGATGGACGGCGGCACGTGCGAGTCATCGGCCTATTGCACCCTCGGCTACGAAGCGACCGGCCTGTGCGTCGCCCTGGGAAATTATCACAACGTCGACGCGAAACGCCGGAAGCTCGCCCCGGAGTACATCGACCTCGACGACTTTGACAACGTCGTGAAATGGTTCGTGGAACTCGCCCGCGCCCCTCACCCCTATACCGGACGCGATGAAACTTTGGACGAGCAGATTAGCGGCCTGGAGCGCAAGTACCGCCCGCTGCTCCGCCATTCGACCGTCCGCCCCTGTTAGCTTTTTACATCTCCCCCACGGGCGATTCCAGACGTCTTTACATCTTGTTGCAGCATTATGCGCTTAAAGCGTGGACTTGCGTTGCGTCACGGTCGACAATGACGGTCCGGCGGTACGACGGGCATCGATCGCCCTGCCTGCCGTCGGTGGAGAATCTCTCATGAGCACCTACGGACGAGAACACAGACCTGTTTGTTCGTACCTACTTCTCACCCTGGCGGCGTTCGCTCCAGGCGGTGCCATAATCTTGGCACAGGAGAAGGCCGGATCCGAGGAAGTCGTACCTGGGCTTCCGGCGGCGCTATCCGGCTTCAGCGACAAGGGCGAGTTCCGACTGTACGTGAACGAGGATCCGATCCTGACTACAACCTACGAATGGCGAAAGGATGGATCCATCGAAGAAGAGATCACCCTCTCCATGGCCGGTCAGAAGGTCGAATCCAGTCTGAAGATTGTCGCCGACGGCGAGGGCCGAATGACCCGGATCACGGCGACAACACCCCAAGGCCCGCAGACCTTTGAACGTGACGGCTCGACGCTGCGTTTTACGTTTAAGGACAAGACGTCGACGCTAACGATTCGAGCCGGAACCATTCTCTTCGAAAACGGCTCGCCGGCGCTGATGAGCCATGCGATCATGCACTACGACAAGAACAAGGCCGGCGTGCAGACCTTTCCACTCCTGATTCTCAACGGCCCCATCATTATGGACGCATCGCTTGAACGATTAGAGACCACCGAACGAAGCATCGGCGGCAAGGACCTGACGTTCATCAAGTATAAGTACGCCCTGCCGGGTGTGGACCTCTTCGTTTATGCGGACGAGGACGGGAAGGTGTATCTGGCGGATGTTCCGGCACAACGGGCGGCCTACGTGCGTACGGGTTACGAGACGCTGCGCGCAAAAGAGGAAACCGATGCCAAGGTTTCCCAACCGGAATTCGAGGTCGTCGAGGATCGCGGAGTAAAGGTGCCCATGCGCGACGGCATCGAGTTGTCCGCGGACGTATATCGCCCCAAGGGTGACGGCAAGTTCCCAACGATTGTCGTGCGGACTCCCTACAAGAAGGAAATGAACGAGCTGCAGGGGCGATTCCACGCCCGGCGGGGGTATGCGATGGTCGTCGAGGACTGTCGCGGGCGGTTCGGCTCGCCGGGCGAATGGGAGCCGTTCGTCAATGACCCGAAGGACGGTTACGACACCATCGAGTGGGCGGCCCAACAGGCCTGGTCCACCGGGAAGGTCGGCATGATCGGCGCCTCGTACCTCGGCTGGGTGCAGTGGTGGGCGGCGCGGGAGAAGCCGCCGCACTTGGTCACCATCATCCCCAACGTATCCCCGCC
>JAGVHG010000002.1 GCA_020056715.1 Phycisphaerae bacterium
CGGGCCGATCGGCGCCGGCGTGGGCGCTGTCGTCGGGGCGGTCTCCGGCGGTATCGCCGGGAAGGGCGCGGCCGAGTTAGTCAATCCGACCGCCGAGCATGAGTTCTGGCGCATCGAATTCCTGAAACGCCCATACTTCACTCCAGGCTCACTCTACGAAGAATTCGGACCCGCCTATCAGTATGGGTGGGAGAGCTATTCCACGTTCGGCACGAAAGGGAAGACGTTCAACCAGATCGAGACCAATTTGCGTCGCGACTGGGAGAGCCGTCGTGGAACGTCGAAGTTGACCTGGGAGCAAGCCAAGGGCGCGACGCTTGATGCGTGGGGTCGCGTGGAGAAGTCACGCGGCAAGTGTTGTGGTTCGGGCGCGAAGTAGAAGTTAAAGGCTTGTTTCCGGTTGTTTTCTCGTGAGGGAGGGCGCATCAAGTGTTGAGAATAGTAATGCTTGACGGGGTCGGTGAGGGGGAACGATTGTGCCCCCAGTTTCCCCTCACGCCCCCCTCCCCTCACCTGCCATCATTTTCTTATTATTCATACGCGAGCGTGGGAGGAGAACGTTGCGTGCAACGTCACTCTTATGCTCGCGCAACTGCCTTCATTTTCCTCTACCTTCAAGAGCGAGAGGGGGAACGATCATTCCAGCATTCCCCCTCTCGCTCAGCACGCCAACTATCACCTTCCTCCGGAAGCGTGAGGGGCAAACTTCGTTGGATGTTTGCCCCTCACGCTCCCCGCCATTCTGGCGTTTCCCCAACCGGTGTGGTGCGGAAAGCGCCCGATATGGAACAAAACGAACAATTGTGTTCATTACGATTTGACGAGATGAGGCGAACATGATCTCTCTCGTATTGTGCATCGTGGTCGCGAGCAGCGAGACCGGTTACTTAATTCCGGTCTTCGAGGCTATCCGGTCCGTGGAAACAGGAAGAATGGCGCAACCTCGTGATGCGGTCGGCGACGGTGGTCGCTCGATCGGTCCGTATCAGATCTCCCGCGCCTATTGGGCGGACAGCGGGGTTCGCGGTGACTGGAGGTGGTGCAAGGATCGCCAGTATGCCGAAGCGGTTGTGCTCGCATTTTGGATGCGGTATTGCCCCGAGGCGTTACGCCGTGGGGACATCGAGACGCTGGTACGCGTCCACAACGGCGGCCCACAAGGGCATCGAAAGGCGGCGACATTACCGTATTGGAAAAAGATACAAGTGCGCGTAATCCAAAAGTCAAAGGCTCATTTGGCTTACCGTCGCGCAGGGGGGATTCCATGCTAGGTATGATGAAGCGGCCGACGCGCCTGGCCTCGGGCGAGGACACTCGCCCATGTGAACAGCAAGAAGCCACGAATAGCACGCCGGCTTCCGTGATCCTGGATCAAGCGGATGGAATCCTGAGACGAAGCGCAGCGATCTCTCCGACGGACGAGGTGATTCTTTTCAAGGCGCTGGAACTCTGCGCCGCTGTTGGGGAGCGCAGGGGGGAACAGGATCTTGAGGGAGTCCGCTCGTTGGAGGACATTGAAGCCCTGCAAAGGAAAGTCGTCGCCCACCTTGTCGAACGGAACATCCCCTTGGTTCATAAGATGCGCAGGCGCTGTCCCATGGCCGGTATTGATCCCGATGATTTGCTGAGTGAAGGGTGCTGGTCGCTGTATCGTGCGGTGAATGGCTTCGATGTGTGGAGAGGGCTTCGCTTCAGCACGTACGCCTGTCGCTCGATCCTGTACTCATTCCTGTCCCTGGCTAAGAAGCGGCGGCGAGAACGAGAAATCCTTGAGAAGCTGCTCAAGGAGCGTCCCACGGTTACGCATGCTGGTGATTTGGAGGTAGATGTCGATGGGCCGAGGCTTTTGGACGAAGTCAATGCGGCTCTATTCGACAAGTCCGCTGGGTTTACGGACATTGAATGCTGCGTTATCGAACAGCGTTTTCTGGCCTCTTCTCGGAACAGACCTCCTACCCTTGAATCCATTGGGCGGGTTTATCAGCTAAGCAAAGAGCGGGTACGACAAATTCAGTGTGGTGCCCTTGCCAAGTTACGCACGATCTTGACTCATCGAAGCGCGCTTGGCGGCCACGTAGAGTTCGCGTTTGCGGATAGGAATTGATGAGCACCGACAACTGGCGTGTAACGATTTAGCTTCCGATGAGCGGACCAGTTCAGGTGTAAGAGATAATGCTTTCGTCTGTCATGTGGTTCTTTTAAAAGGGTTTGTCATGCTCGAAATGCTTGCGGTGATTCTGATTGTAATGTGGTTGTTGGGAATGGTGTCTTCCTACACCATGGGTGGAGTGATCCACATCTTGTTGGTCGTTGCGGTGGTGTTGTTTCTGGTTCGGGTGATTGGTGGCCGACGGCTGCAATGATGCAGTAGGCGACATCCGTCCCGCGCCGCAAACCAGCGACGGCTATGGACACGCTGCACGCATTAGGCAGGTTAGTATTCTACGTTTGAAGAAAGAGAGGACGAGAATGTGCGAATGCAAGGGCTATTCGAAGTGGTCCAAGATGTTGTTTGTAGCATCGCTGTCGGTCGTTTGTTTGACAGGATGTCACGGAGGCATAGGATGGGATCGGCTCCAAGCGCCCGTGGGATATCCCAATAAGGGCGATCTTGATCAGTCTCGGCAGGTTGAGGTCAGTCCCGAGAACGCCGGCCGACCTGCGCAATATGACGCCTAGATGCCGAGCGCCGAGGTAAATATGCTTCCTTTGCAAGAATATACTTGCTAACCGCGTTAGAAGTTCGTATAATAGAGTAGCGAACTGAGCCTTCGTGAAGCCTGCGACGGCTCCGATCGAGACTAGAGTAGACGTTATCGGATGACTTGCTAAAGGGCAACCCGGCTAGGCCGGGGGGCTCGTTACAGAGTAAGCCGACGCGGTTGAGCACCTTAGGGTGTTTAATCGCGTCGGCTTTTTTTTCGCTTATGGTGATGAGGGACGACCGCAGTCATCAAGGACGAACGCGATGCATAAACCAAATTCAACTATGGCTCAGCAGATCGCTCAAGCGGCAAGTGCTTTCGAAAAACAGAGGACGGGCCAACTTCCCAAATCGGTGACCGTGGTTTTGAGCGAAAACACATTGGTCATCACGCTTCACGGGGCCTTGTCGCCGGCCGAAAAGGCCCTTTCCAGGAGTCCTGGAGGGGCCGCTCAGGTGCAGGATTTGCACCGACAACTTTTCGTCGATGCCTCCGACTCATTTCGGCAGGAAATCAAAAGAATCACCGGTATTGAGTTACGCGAGGCAATCGCAGAAGTCGAGCCGGCCATTGGAGCCGTCGTGGGGGTATTCACGAGCGGTACCACCGTGCAGGTGTTCCTGCTCGCTCCACACGCCGTGCCTTCAGACACGTGGAGTGGAGTCATACCAGACGGCTTGGCAATGGAAACGGAAGTTCTACCATGCTAGTCTTGTCCGGGAATCGGACGGGATCGCAAAACGCAGATGAAAAGGCGGGCGTACTTTCCGGAGGGTGACAGGGCAAGAACGAAAAATGATCCACCTAATACTCAGGTTCCAGTACGACTTGAAAAAGAGAACGATAATGCGGGCAAGCAAGACGAAGGCGTTTAGCACGATGTGGTTGATTCTATTACTACTGGTCGTTTCTTTGGCCGGATGTGGATGGTGTTTTTGGGGAGGGCATTGCGATGGTGATGGAACGGGAACCCCGGACACCACGGCGCCCACGGTGAGTTCCAGCGACCCTGCGGATGCTGCAATAGATGTGGGGATCGACAGCGGAATCACGGCAACCTTTAGCGAGGCGCTGGATCCCTCGACGATCACTGCCGAAACCTTTACGGTGACCGGCCCGGGCACGACGCCCGTGTCGGGGACAGTCGCCTACGATGTGCCGAGCAACATCGCGACGTTCGCACCGACAAGCAATCTCGCACCCGACACCGAGTTTACGGTCACGATTACGACTGGAGTCGAGGACCTTGCGGGCATTGCATTGGCGAGTGACATTGTCTGGACGTTTACGACGGCGCCGGGCGCGCCCGTCCCGGACACGACGGCGCCCACGGTGAGTTCCACCAGCCCCGCCGACGGGGCTACGGGCGTGGCAATCAACCAGAGAATTGCCGCGACCTTCAGTGAACGCATGAATGTGTCGAGCATCATCGCGGCCTTCACCGTGACGGGGCCTGGCGCAACCTCCGTAACCGGAACGGTTGCCTACGACGTCGCGAGCAAGATCGCGACCTTTACTCCGGCAGGTAATTTTGCTACCAATACGGACTACATGGCTACGTTGACGACGGGGGTCCGCGACCTGGCCGGCAATGGTTTGACTAGCGTCTTCGAGTGGAGCTTCACAACGGGCGTGACTCTGGACACGACTGCGCCGCTGGTTAATTCCACGAACCCTGCGAATGCTGCAACGGGTGTAGTGATCAACACGAAAATCACGGCCACCTTCAACGAGGCGATGAATCCCTCGACGATCACCACCGCAGCCTTTACGGTGGCCGGCCCGGGCGCGACGCCCGTTTCCGGCAACGTAACCTACGCGGCCGTCGGCAACACTGCGACCTTCACTCCCGCGGGCAATCTCATACCCAATACGTCCTACACGGCCACAATAACCACCGCGGTCCGCGACCTCGCCGGCAATGCGCTGGCAGTCAACAAAGACTGGATGTTTACAACGGCTGCGACTTCGGACACGACTGCGCCGCTGGTGAGTTCCACGAACCCGGCAAATACTGCGACAAACGTGCCGATCAACCAGAGTATCAATGCAACGTTAAGTGAGGCGATGGACCCCTCGACCATTACCACCGCAAGCTACACCGTCACTGGACCGGGCGCAACGTCCATCATAGGCACGGTCTCTTACGATGTAGCCAGTTTCATAGCGACCTTTGACTCGACGACCGATCTTGCACCAAATGCCCTGTTTACCGCCAGGATAACTACCGGTGTCGAAGACCTCGCAGGCAATGCACTGGCGAATGACTTTGTCTGGACGTTCACGACGGCGCCGGATACTACACCGACGGGTCCAGCCCCAGTAGTCCTTGGAACGGCGGGCGATTTTGTGATTTTGGCAAAATCAGGAATCGATACCGTGCCGAACTCCGTAGTGACTGGAGATATCGGAGTTAGTCCAATCGACTCTACTGCTATAACCGGGTTTTCATTAGTACTTGATGCCAGTACCACATTCTCGACATCCACTCAAGTCACGGGAATGGTATTCGCCGCCGACTATACGGCTCCTACTCCAGCGATAATGACCACAGCGGTGAGCGACATGCAAACCGCGTACACTGATGCCGCTGGAAGAACAAATCCGACGGCAACTGAATTGGGTGCTGGGAATATTGGCGGAATGACGCTTGCTCCCGGCCTGTACAAATGGGGCACTGGGGTGTTGATATCAACGGATGTGACCCTTAGCGGTGGCCCAAACGATGTCTGGATCTTCCAGATCGCTGGAGGTATTACTCAGGCTTCCGCTACGAGTGTTATCTTGACTGGTGGTGCATTGCCTAAGAACATCTTCTGGCAGTCCTTTGGTGCTGTTGCGCTTGATACGACTGCGCACTTTGAGGGAATAATACTGTGTCAAACAGAAATCACCCTGGCGACTGGCGCATCGATAAACGGTAGACTGTTGTCACAGACTGCGGTCACTCTTGATCAGAGTACAGTTACACAACCTGCACCGTGATGCCTTCGTTATTGCGTGTGAAAGGTGGACCGGAAACATCAGAAGAAGGAAAGGCTTTTACAAAGGAAGAAGGACTATGAAGAAATGTCATGTTTGGAGATTGTGTATCGTTGCGGGACTGGCCGCCATGGGCACAGGACTTGGTCTGAGCACAGCTCAAACGGCACCACCGCCTATACCCTATGGCGAGGACGGTATAGAGGTGCTCACGCGCGGACCCGTGCATGAGGCATTCGCCGGAACAGTTACGTTCGATCCCGAGCCGGGCGTCGTCGTGCAGAAGACCCCGCCGGACACAATTGAGGAAATGCCGCCTAACCAGAGACCCGAAGGCGTTAACGTCACATGGATTCCCGGCTACACGGCCTGGGATGACGAGCGGAATGATTATCTTTGGGTTAGCGGCGTTTGGCGTTCCCCGCCGCCCGGTCGTCAATGGATATCCGGATATTGGGGAAGGGCGCAACAAGGGTTTCAGTGGACTTCCGGGTACTGGGGTGATGTGCAGGGGAATGAGGTTGAATACCTGCCCGAGCCGCCCGAGACGGTCGAAGTCGGCCCCAGTGGTGCTCCGCCGTCGGCGGACCAGAGTTGGATCCCCGGTTCGTGGGTTTGGCACCATGGTCGTTACGCCTGGCGTCCCGGTTATTGGGTGGCCGTGCAAGCGGACTGGGATTGGGTTCCGTCCAATTATACATGGTCGCCTCGCGGATACATCTTTGTTGACGGCTACTGGGATTACTCCGTCGCACGCCGCGGCGTCTTGTTTGCGCCGGTCTATTTCAACGCGGGGGTGTACGCTCGCCGAGGCTTCTCTTACTCCCCGTCGATCGTGATCAATGTGTCTGCGTTCACCGACCATTTGTTCGTACGGCCGCAATACCATAGCTACTACTTCGGTGACTATTATGACAGCAGCTATTCCAACACCGGCTTCTACTGGGCGGGTTCGTACAACGCGACCCGTTACGGCTACGATCCAATCTACGCCCATCGACGCTGGGAGCATCGGCAGGACAATGGCTGGGAGGTTCGCGTACAAGCGGATTTCCGAAACCGCCGCGACCACATAGAAGCGCGACCGCCGCGCACATTTGCGGCCCAGCTAACCCTGAACACGAGCGGATCGAAATCGAGAGAGACTGGCCTTGTTGTCGCCGCCTCCCTCGACCAACTGGCAAAGAGCAAAGACAGTCCCGTGCGATTCCAGGCAGTGGATAATGATGAGAAACAAAAGCATGCTCAGCGAGGGATAGATGTCCGGAAATTCCGCGAGGAGCGGCAGGTGCTTGAGACCCCGGCCGTGAATACGCCAGCGCACGACCCCCAGAAGGGATTCGTGCCGGCGCGAGTGAAACTTCCCAAGTCCGCGATTGTGGCGAAGCCAACCGAAGAGCTTGCCAAGGACCGAACGCCGCCGAAGAGACAGGAGGCACCGGAGCCGGATCTGAAGGTCGAGGCTAAGCCAAGAAAAGTCGGCGCCAAACGCGAGCCGCAAAGACAAGAAGCGGGGCCTAAGGCCGATGAAGATCAACGGAAGGATAAACCCGGTGATAAGCCCAAGAAAACGAAGAAGTCCAAGGACGATTAGAGAAACCGGACAGAAACAATGTTAAGAAGTCGCAATCAATAGCGAACGGCGAATCGCGGATAGGCACGGTTTTCCAGAAAGGTAAGACCTTATGTCAACGCATGACGGAACCATGACTGCAAAACGACCCGGGATGGCCCATTCTTCCCACTCTACCAAGCCTGCGATGGATCGGATCGGTACACAGGCAAAGGAAGCGGGCAAAGATCTCCAAGAAATGGGTGGCACCGCGGTTGACGCTCTCCAGGAGAAGTTCGGAGAACTGCGCGACACTGCCACTGAATACTATGAACAGGGAAAAGGTAAATTCAGTGAAGTGGAGCGGTCCTTCGAGAAATTCGTCAAGGAACAGCCTCTGAAATCCGTGCTGATCGCAGCAGCCGCCGGTTGGCTGTTCGGCCGCTTCTGGATGCGTCGCTAATTGTCCGCGCCCTCGCCTCGTTCTCCGGCATCGGCGAGCGCCGTCGGCCGCAGGCGAGGCGATGAACAACGGGCAGGAAATTGGATGCGGGTTGGGTGGGTGTCCAATTGACTCCCTGCCTGCATTCGCTCCCGCTGAGTCCTCAGATTTCGTTGTGGTTGGATTGTGCTATGATTGCTGGCCAGTATTCACAAGCGAGTGTGAAAATGCCGCACAAACCAGAGCAAGGGTCCGCTACTGATGGCCCGGCGCAAAAGACGACAACGGAGTTCGAGGAAGGCGCGACGTCACTACTTGACGGGCTGAAGCTGCTCCTAAAGCAGTTCCGTGAGTTGAAAGAGTATTTCTCCCATTTTGTTGCCGCTAAAACTGACCGCATGAAGCTTTCGCTGCGGAGCACCGTTCTTAGGCTGGTACTCGCTGCGCTGGGATTCGTGTCGC
>JAGVHG010000008.1 GCA_020056715.1 Phycisphaerae bacterium
AACGTGCCCCAGTCCCAACATATGCGTGAAGACGTGTACCGGCGGGCCCAATGACGGCCAGCCGTGTATCAACAACACGCACTGCACGCCCGGCGGCACCTGCGGCACTCCCCTCTGCCGCGACCGTTGCGGGAGGTGTAATTAGCTGTAGGCTGTAGGCTGTAGGCCGTAGGCTGTAGGCACGAAGTGATGAAAATAGACCAGCAGCACCAACGCCCTTGAGCGTTGGGGCGAGTTGTTTGAGCGCACAGCGGGGGGCGGGCATCGTGCCCGCCCCGCCCCGAAGGCTATAAAAAGTACGAAACTATCTATCAGGGCCGCCCACCTCGGGCGGCCTTTTTGTTTGCGGCTTCGATTAGCGTTCTGACGCCTGAACCGCCCCATTCATGGGGCGGGTAAATACCGCGGCATGAATGCCGCGGCTCAGGTCAACCCATCGAATCATGGTTGACTGAGCACTAGAATACATGGGTGCATCCTGAAAATATGAGTGCCCTGTTCGAACGGAGAAACGGCCTCCCGTGCTATCGCGGCCTACCTCTTGAACGCCGCCGCATCACCATCGCGACGGACACTTTCGAGATGATTGCATTGAAGGACGCCGCGGCCCTTCTCGACGACGCGGAGTTCGTGCGGGATTGTGAGAAGACCGACCGATTGCCCTACGGTTTCGAGCTTTGGCCGGCGGCGCTGATGTTGGCCGAACATCTTTACCGAAACGATCCCGGCCAAGGGCGTCGCGCGATTGAACTGGGTTGCGGCGTCGGCTTGGTGTCGATCGCGGCGGCACGTACGGGTTGGCATATCCTGGCCACTGATTGTGACCCTGTTCCGCTTCAGTTCGCGGAGTTCAACGCGGCGGCCAATGCCGTGGAAATGGAAGCGTTTCAGTTGCTCGACTGGCACAATCCCCCGGTCGGGCTCCGATTCTCACGCGTTCTGGACGCGGACGTACTCTATCAACGATGCGACCACGCTCCGGTCCTTCAATGTATTGACCAACTTCTGGAACAGGAAGGCATGGCCGTCATTGCCGATCCCAACCGCGGCATCGCCGATGACTTCGCTTTGCTGGCCGAGGCGCACGGCTTCCGCGTCGAGGTCATCCCCACCACCGCTTCATTCGACGGCCAAGCACCGGTCGCGGGCCGACTCTTCGTACTTCGTCGCGCACCCTTGCCAATCACCTGAGCTTAGATAGGATTCACTTTGCCCGTACGGACGCGCGTCCAACGAGCGTCGACCGGAATTACCCGCGATCACAGGGAGCGCACTGTTGGTCGATCCGTCACCGAAACCTTTGCAATCTCTTAGCGTCTTCTTTCCCTGCTACAATGAGGAAGCCAACGTGGAAAAGACCACGTTAGCCGCACTTCGGACCGGCCGTCGGATCAGCGACGACCTTGAGGTCATCATCGTCAACGACGGCAGCCGCGATCGAACCGGCGAGATCGCCGACCGCTTGGCCGCCGAGCATCGCGAGGTCCGCGCCGTGCACAACAAACCCAACCAGGGTTACGGCGGAGCGTTGCAACGCGGCTTCCGCGAAGCGACCAAAGACTGGGTTTTCTACACCGACGGCGACGGGCAGTTCGACTTTGAGGAGATCGACAGCCTCCTCCCCCTGCTCCAACGATACGACATCGTAAGCGGATATAGGCTCGATCGCCGTGACTCACTCATCCGCAAAATCAATGCCTTCGCTTGGACCTCGCTTGTGAACGTCGTGTTTCGGCTTTGGCTCCGCGACATCGACTGCGCGTTCAAACTCTACCCTCGTCGTCTCTTTGATGAGATCGAATTGAAGTCCAAAGGCGCACTGATCGACGCGGAGATCCTCGCCCGGGCCAAGCGATTGGGATACACCATCGGTCAAGTCGGCGTTCATCACTACCCGCGAACTGCCGGTGCGCAAACCGGCGCCAACCTCCGCGTCATCCTTCGCGCCTTCAAGGAACTTTTCGTTCTCCGAAGGGAAATCCTGCGAACGCGGCAACCCAGCCCGTGCCGCGGTACCGCCGCTCCGTAGTAGGCCGCGCGAACAACGGCCTGCCAATCTGGCAGCGGACGGGTGCACACGGACTTGGAATGACAGAGCCGATCGCAATGTTGACCGTTAGATGTAACTGCTGTTTACCAGAACAAGTAATGTAACTTCTTGTCTATAAACGGGTTAGAGCTGGCGTACGGGCGGTAAGCTCTACGTCTTGGGGTTGGCATTTCGCTTGCTTAGACGTATGGTAAGCAGTGGAACGACTACGCCCATTCCCGATCTGCCGGGATGCCTCTTACAAACGGAAACCACACGCGGTCGCGGATCGACCGCCGCAGGAACTTGAAAGGAGAAGACTGGAATATGGCAAGACTCAACATCAAACCGCTCGGCGATAAGGTGATCGTGAAGCGACTCGAGGCCGAGGCCAAGACCGCCGGCGGGATCGTCCTACCCGACACCGCCAAGGAAAAGCCCAAACGCGGCATCGTCCTGGCGATCGGCAACGGCAAGCTCCTTGACGACGGCACGCGCGGCGAAATGCAGGTGAAAAAGGACGACGAAGTCCTCTTCACCAGCTATGCCGGCACCGAGATCAAGGTCAACGGCGAAGATTACATGATTATGGACGAGTCCGACATCCTCGGCGTCGTCGGCTAATGCCGACGGAATTACGGATTACTAATTACGAATTACAAAGCCGCGCCGGTAGTCGTAGTTGCATTGCGATGCTCGCCATTTTCGTAATTTGTAACTCGTAACTCGTAACTCTTAAACAACGGCTTCAGATTAAACGGAGATAGGAATTCATGGCAGCAAAGCAAATTGCGTATCAGATGGAGGCCCGGGAGGCCATTCGTCGCGGTGTCAAGCAGTTGGCACGCGCCGTCAAGGCCACCCTCGGACCCTGCGGGCGGAACGTAGTGATTGAGAAGTCCTTCGGTGCCCCGACGGTGACCAAAGACGGCGTCACCGTGGCCAAGGAGATCGAACTGGACGACGCTTATGAGAACATGGGCGCCCAGATGGTCAAGGAGGTCGCCTCCAAGACCTCCACCGTCGCCGGCGACGGCACCACGACGGCCACCATTTACGCCGAGGCTATCTACGATGAAGGTCTCAAGAACGTCGCCGCCGGCGCAGAGGCCATGTCCCTCAAGCGCGGCATCGAGCAGGCCGTCGAAACCGTCGTCGAAGAACTTAAAAAGATGACCACCCCGATCAAGGGCACGGCCCAAATCGCCCAAGTCGGCACCTGTGCGGCCAATCAAAACGCCGAAATCGGCAAGCAGATCGCCGACGCCATGGACAAAGTCGGCAAGGACGGCGTCATCACCGTCGAAGAGGGCAAGACTCTCGACACGACGGTTGACCTCGTCGAGGGCATGCAGTTCGACAAGGGCTACCTCTCGCCGCACTTCATCAACAAGTTTGAAGGCCTGCTCTGCGAACTCGACAAGCCCTACATCCTCATCCACGAAAAGAAGATCAGCTCCGTCAAGGAGCTCATCCCCATTCTGGAAAAGATTTCCCAGTCCGGTAGGCCGCTGTTGATCGTCGCGGAAGACATCGAAGGCGAGGCCCTGGCGACGCTCGTAGTCAACAAGCTCCGCGGCACGTTGCAGTGCTGCGCGGTCAAGGCCCCCGGCTTCGGCGATCGACGCAAGTCCATGTTGGAAGACATGGCCATCCTCACCGGCGGCAACGCCATCTTCGAGGACCTCGGCACGAAGTTGGAAAATGTCACCCTCACCGACCTCGGCTCGGCCAAAAAGGTCCGCATCGACAAGGACGCCACCACGGTCATCGAGGGCGGCGGTAAGGCCGACGCCATCAAAGGCCGCATCAGCCAGATCAAGACCGAAATCGACTCCACCACCAGCGACTACGACCGTGAGAAGCTCGAAGAGCGGCTCGCCAAGCTCGCCGGTGGAGTGGCCCAGATCAACGTCGGGGCCGCGACGGAAGTAGAAATGAAGGACAAGAAGGCCCTCGTCGAGGACGCCTTGCACGCCTGCCGTGCGGCCGTCGAAGAGGGCGTCCTGCCCGGCGGCGGCGTCGCGGTGATCCGTTGCACGAAAGCACTCGATAGCCTCGCTAAGAAGCTCAAGGGCGATGAGAGGACCGGCGTCGATATCGTCCGCCGTGCACTATCCGCTCCGCTGCGGCAGATCGCGACCAATGCCGGCCTCGACGGCTCGATCGTCTGGCAGCAGGTATCCAACAGCAACGAGCAAAACTACGGCTACAACGCTTTGACCTGTGAATACGGCGACATGATCAAGATGGGCGTGCTCGTGCCCACTAAGGTCGAGCGCGTCGCCCTGCAAAACGCGGCCAGTGTCGCCAGCCTCCTGCTCACCACCGATTGCATCATCAGCGACATCAAGGAAAAGGAAAAGAAGGGCGGCGGCGGCCACGGCCACCCAGGTATGGGCGGCATGGGTGGAATGGGCGGCGGAATGGGCGGCATGGGCGGGATGATGTAGACCGATTTCCGCCATTGCGGCGGAATTCGGAGTTACAAGTTACCAGTTACGAGTTGCCGCGCTTGAGTCGCGGGATTCATCCCGCGCGGACTCACGAATGGCGAACGCCGTTCCCAAGCCCCCGCATTCATGCGGGGTTGAGTCAGAGCCGGGAGCGGCAGCGACCGGGTAATCCCTCTTCCTCTGGGAGAGGGTAAGGTGAGGGTTGCCGCAGCCGTCCCCCTCTCCGAGCGGGACCACAGGGGGTGCGGCAAACGTAGACTCGATGATAGAAGCACGAAGTTCGAATGGCGGATTGGGGGTCGCGCCCCATCCGCCATTCAATGTTTTCTAGGAGTCCTCCTCACGGACGAGGAACGCTCATTTCAACCGGTTGTGGATCGGGCGTCCACGCCTAAGCCGGAACCGTACTCGTTCTTGTCTGAACAAGAATCTTCCTCGACAACCGGCGCCAGATCACTCCACGCGGAGAGGACGCCCTCATCATACCAGCAAGAGACCAGGATCAATCGGTTAATTGGCTTCATCCAATGCCATCCCATTAAAGTCGGCGTTCCAATCGCGATTGCAGTAATTACCGGCCTTTTCGGAGTTGTCTCAAGCCTAATCGAACGCGCGCCTTCGGCTACTACAATTCCGCCTGAGGTCAACGCACCCGTTGCGAGCCAGATCAATAATACATACTGCTTCCCCCCTCCTCCCCCGCAGCCGTTGGCGATTGATGCCGGGCGCGCGGCAGGAATCGATGCTCCTCCGAAAAGCCTTGGAGGCGGCGACGGTTCCGGTGAACTTGATAGGGCTGCCGCGTGCCCGGGCGTGCTTACACTGCTAGACGAAGCGGCGAGAACGTTCAATCTGCGAAAACTAGAGGAGAGTGAGAGTGCGGCTCGAGCAGCCCTCGTTCTTGAGCCTGCGAATGTCGGCGCTCACCAACTGTTGGGATTCATATACGTAAAAGCTAACCGCAACACGGATGCCATCCGTGAGCTCCGGCGCGCGATGGAACTCGACTCAAACAATCTCGAAACCCGGCTGTCCCTTGCGGTCGCTCTAACCAATGACGGGGCACTCGTCGAAGCGACACAACTCGTTGAAGAACTTGTCGAGACGAGCCCGGGCGTGCCGCGCGTCCATCTAGTCCGTGCCCTCATCGACATCAAAGCCGATCGCTATGGTGCTGCGGCGGCGGAGTGTCGAACGGCCCTAAGTCTTGCGCCTTCAGCCGACGCATACGAGTTGCTCGGCCTTGCGCTTTGGAAGGCAGACGATTTGAATGGAGCGGTCAGCGCGACTGCCAAAGCGTTGGAGCTTGAACCGAAACGTGCGCGCTCTTACGCCAATAATTGCGCCTATTTGGCGACATTTGGGCGATACGAAGAGGCTATAGCGGCCTGCAAGACAGCACAAGAAATTGATCCCAATCTGGTTGACGCGATTGAAAATGAGGGGATCGCGCACGCGCGAAATGGGCAGAATCACGCTGCTATCTCAGCATTTCGCAGTGCGCTAAAGCTAAACCCGGATGCGGTTAATGCACAGGAGAACTTGGCCCGGGCGCTTCTCTTAACCGACCAAATAGACGCGGCCGTCGGTGAATACACTGAGATGGCAAAGAAACGGCCGGCCAGTATTGCTGCATACAATATGCTGGGAATCATCTCCCTATATCGTGGTGACCCCAAGCAGGCGATCATTGAATTTGAGAAATCATTAAGCATCGACGAATCTCAAGCATCAATCCACACCATGCTAGGAACGGCACGTATCGCAACTGGGAAAATCGACGCCGCTATCGCATCCTGCGTATCTGCCATCGAACACGACCGCCAATCGGCTCGCGCCTACTACAATCTGGCTCGAGCCTACACGAAGAAGCAGAATCTCGACGAGGCAATCTCGGCATTGAGCACGGCAGTGCAATTGGAGCCAGCACTCCGACAGTATTCGGTTGAAGATGATTCTCTTGACTTGCTCAGGCTCGATCCCCGGTTTGCGAACTTAATCGCGACGGTCCCCGTCGATACGTCACCGCCACTGTGGTCTAGCGCTGACCCACGCGAAATACTACGCCGTATGCAGTCGAAATCAGCATCCGTTCAGGATGTGCGCTGTTCAATCAACTTCGTAGACGACGACAAGGTCAACCTGTCTCGTACTAGGAAAACTGGAACATGTCTCATTTCGCAATACTCCCGCAAATTGCGCGCCTTCATTGCCTTCGAACAGACGCAGACCGATGATGTACTGGGCGAGCGTGAATGGTATCTCTTAGAAGGTCGGTGGTTGACCTACGCCGTTGAGCGGACAAAAGCCATCCAGAGGCAAGAACTTGCTCGAAATGACGAGGAATTTGATCCTTACGAAATAGGGATAATCCCGATTCCGTTTCTCATGACCGATCAGCTCGCGACGATTGAAAATGATTTTGTGGCAATTGCGCGTGCGTCCACGCTTGTCGACGGCAGGATTTTGGACCGCCTGGTCTTGATTCCGAAGCCTGGCACGCGCAATTTCCGTCGATACGAGCAAGTAGAGTTCTATGTATATCGAGATTTTGGAATTCCGCACAGGGTCGAACTGACGCAACGCGCCGGTTTTCAAAAGAGTTCCGTCGAATTGCCTGACCTGGATTCCAGTATGATTAACCAGGGTGTTCGTGCAGAGGAGTTCATAGTACCCGATGCATGGAAGACCTACAGCCTCACGGAAGAACCCCTGAACGACGAGTGAAGAGAGAAACACAATGACCGTTCCTCGGCGGGGGAGTAGCACCGACGGGCCGTGACGTGTGCCACCGTTTCGCCACGGGCGGACGCCGTAGGCGTCTTGAGCGGTGCTTTCGTTCGAATACGACGAGATTTGGTCCTGAAGACCGGTCCGCAGGCTTGCGCCTGCGGCTCTGACTTCCGCTCCATACCTGTCGCGGCGGGGTGGCACGGACGGCCGGTCTACGCACACTTGAACTAGGCCGTGATGAACCGTGCCGCGGCGTGAGCAGCGACTTTAAGGGGCGTGAAATATTCTTTCAGCGTGGCCGAATACGGCAGTACGGGCGGTCGGCGAGGCAAAGTGAAAGCAGACCGAGGCAACTCATGATTCAGCGAATGGTTTGGGCGGCAATCGTTCTTGTCGAGATCATCTCCCTGTCGCTCGTCTCCTCGACGCGTGCCGAAGAGCCCGCGTTGTTGCTCGAACAGCGGCTCGATCGGCTCGTCTTGGATTGCTATCCATCAGCGACCGAGCCTGGCACGGCTGTGCTGGTCATGGTCGATGGCAAACCCGTGCTGCGCAAGGGCTACGGGATGGCCGACGTGGAGAAGGGCGTGAAGGTCACGCCGGACATGATCTTCCGGATCGCCTCGGTCACCAAGCAATTCACGGCCGTCGCGGTGTTGCAGCTGGTGCAACAGGGCAAGATTTCACTGGATGATCCAATCACGAAACACTTGCCCGACTTCGACACCCGCGGCAAGACGATCACAATCGAAAATCTGCTCACGCACACATCCGGCCTGTTCAATGTGACGGCGCTGGATGACTTTGATTCGCAGATCACCAGAGATCTCAAGCCCATCGAGGTGGCAAATCTGATCGCCGGAAAGCCGCTGGAGTTCGAGCCGGGTTCGAAGTTCAAGTACAGCAACACCAACTACATTCTGCTTGGCATGTTGATAGAGAAGGTGACGGGGCGGACCTACGCGGAGAATCTCGAATCGTCGATCGCCAAACCGCTAGGATTGGCTGACACGCGCTACAGTCGCGACGACGCCCTCACGCCGCGCCACGCGCGCGGATATGACCTGGAGAGTTCGGGCCAATGGGCGCCGATGAAGCCGATGAGCATGACCCAACCCTTTGCCGCCGGCGCCATTGAATCCACCGTTGATGATTTGGCGAAGTGGACGCAAGCGCTGGCGGACGGAAAGGCAGTGGACTCGAAACTGTTGGAGCGGGCGTGGACGCCGTACAAACCCACCGAACGCCCGTCGGACTATGGCTATGGCTGGTTCATCCGCACCGGCTCTGGCGAACGATGGATCGGGCACAACGGCGGCATCAATGGGTTTCAGTCGGCTGCAGTTTGGATTCCGGAGAAAAAAGTCTTCGTCGCGATCCTGCGCAATGGGACCGGCCGCGCCGTGCCGGAGGTGCTTCTGGGGCGACTCGCGCTAGAAGCCGTCGGCCGGCCGGAGGCAAAGCGTGTGGCAATCACGTTGCCGGCCGAAAAGCTCGACCGCTACGTCGGCGTGTATGCACTTTCACCAGAGGCGAAGTTCACCATCTCGCGCGACGGCGACAAACTGTTCGCGGAAGCGCCGAACAAGTCGAAGGTGGAGCTTGTCGTCGAAGCCGAGGACAAATTCTTCAGCCCGGAGAGCGATGTGCGATTTTCGTTCACCATGGAGAACGAAAAAGCGACGCAGATGACGCTGCGCCGCGCCGGGCGCGACTCACTAGCCAAGCGGGTGGATTGATCGCAAGAACAGACGGCTTGGACGTGTGGCACTGACCGACCGTAACGTGTGCCACCGCTCCGCCACGGGCGGACGCTGTAGGCGTCTTGAGCGGCGCGGCTCGGCGGGAGCCTCGCCCTCCCGCGACGGCCCGACCGCTCCATGCCTGTCGCGGTTCGGATTCATCGTGTCGCTTCCGCTCCACGCTCTGATGGTCCGCTCGCTTGCGCTTACGGGCAGACGATATCGTGCCGTGGCAATTGAGCGGCGGCGTGGTAGGATAGGATGCACGGAAAGTGATTCAGGGGGATCGCTGATGACCATCAAGGACAAGCTCATCGAAGAATTGGAAACGCTCCCCGATGCGTTGGTCGCGGAGTTGTTGGAGCACGCCCGCGCCCTGCGGCAGGGGAACGGCAAAGGCGCCCGCGAGACCGCCCTGGCCGCTGAGCCGTCGTTGGCCCGCGACTGGCTTCGACCGGATGAGGACGAGGCATGGAACGACTTGTAAAGGGCGACGTGGTCATCGTGCCCTTTCCCTTCTCTGACCTGTCGGCCGCAAAACGTCGTCCGGCCCTGGTCCTGGCGGCCCTGTCCGGCGATGACGCCATCCTCTGCCAGATCACCAGTCAGAATGTGCGTGATGAGTCGGCCGTGGCGCTGGGCGAACGGGATTTCGAGCGCGGCAGCCTCAAGAAACCAAGCAACGTCCGTCCCAACCGCTTGTTCACCGCCGACCGCGCACTGATCCTCGGCGTCGTCGGACGGATCAAGGTGGCGCACCAATTTGTCTGTAAACGAGGTTTGGGACGACTCGCGATTTCACTTTTTATGCACTTTCTGCGAGGGGTGCAATGGTGGCCCTCACGGC
>JAGVHG010000066.1 GCA_020056715.1 Phycisphaerae bacterium
CAGTCTTTGCGGCCAGCGGTTCGACATCTACAATCGCTCGTGGAGGTTTTCCATTGCCCGCGGTCGTTTATCCCATTGTGTTTGAGCCGATCTTCAAACTGCGCATTTGGGGCGGGCGGCGGTTGGAGGCGTTGAAGACGGTCGATACCTGGGCGCAGCGGTGAGATGGGACGCCGTACCAGTTCCTCCGCGGGATCGGTCGGGGGACCAGCGATGGCCAAAGCAGCGGAATCCTGCAAGGGGTCGGTCAACAGACCATACCCTTCGAGTCTGTTAAAATTCACGCCTCGGGGACGATGATGGTTTCCGACTTGAAGCGGCAGATCACGCAGACGGTCAAGCGGTATTGGGGTTTCGACGCCCTGCGTCCGCTTCAGGCGGAGGCGATTCAGGCCGCCTGCGAGCGACGCGACTCGCTCGTGGTCCTACCTACGGGCGGCGGGAAATCCCTTTGTTACCAAGTCCCCCCGGTACTGCTGGGTCGCACCGATGTAGTCGTGTCTCCGCTCGTTTCCTTGATGAAAGACCAGGTGGACGCACTGCTCGCCTGCGGCTACCCGGCCGCGGCGCTGCACAGCGGGATGAGTCCGGACGACCGGAGGGAGGTGGAATCCGGTCTCGCCGCGAAGCGCTACGCCTTGGTTTTCGCGGCCCCGGAGCGGTTGGTGACGCCGGGCTTCCTCCGACTGCTCGATCAGTGCAACGTCCAGGCTTTCGCCATCGACGAGGCCCATTGCATCAGCCATTGGGGGCACGATTTCCGACCGGAGTATCGCGAGTTGGCGGTGTTGAAGGAGCGCTTCCCGCAGGCCGCCGTCCACGCCTACACCGCAACGGCCACGGCACGCGTCCGCGCCGATATCGTCCAACAACTGCGACTCACCAACCCGACCGTACTTGTGGGCCGCTTCGACCGACCCAATCTGGTCTACCGCGTCATACCCCGAGTCGACAAACAGCAACAGGTGCGGGAGATACTAACGCGCCACAAAGGCGAGGCGGTCATCATTTATTGCATCAGTCGCCGCGATACGGAGGCCCTCGCCGGCTACTTGCAGGAACATAAAATCAAGGCCCAGGCTTATCACGCCGGCATGGCCCCCGACCTGCGTCGCTGCACGCAGGACGCCTTCGCCGAGGAACGAATCGACGTGGTCGTCGCCACCGTCGCTTTCGGCATGGGCATCGATCGCAGCAACGTGCGCTGCGTGATCCACGCGGCTATGCCCAAGTCGATCGAGCACTACCAGCAGGAGACCGGTCGCGCCGGCCGCGACGGACTGGAGGCCGAGTGTGTGCTGCTCTATTCCGCCGCCGACGCCATGCGTTGGGAGTCGCTCATTCGCCGCAGCGCCGAGGAATCCGAGCAGCCCGAAGAAGTGATCGTGGCCGGGCAACAGCTTCTCGAACAGATGCGCGGGTATTGCAGCCGACTTGAATGCCGGCACCGGTTTCTGTCCGAGCACTTTGAGCAACCCTACGAAAAGCCCGATTGCGGGGCCTGCGATGTTTGTCTCAACGAAGTGGAGGGCGTCGCCGACGCCACGGAAACGGCACGAAAAATCCTCTCCTGCGTAGCGAGAGTACAAGAGCGCTTCGGCGCGATGCACGTTGTGGATGTACTGTTGGCTGCGAAAACCGAGTCGGTCTTCGCCTACGGACACGACAAACTCAGTACCTACGGCCTGATGAAGGGTACGCCGAAAAAGGCGCTGACGAACATGGTGTTTCAACTGGTCGATCAGGGATTGCTGATCCGTACCGAAGACGATCGCCCGACGTTGCGGCTGAACGATGCCTCGTGGGCTGTTCTACGCGGGCAGCGCCCGGTTCGCCTCATCAAGCCTAAGGCCGAGCCGGTGGTGTCGAGCGGCATCGAGAAAGACGCATGGGAGGGCGTCGATCGGGGGTTGTTCGAGCACCTCCGCGGCGTCCGTCGGGAGCTTGCTCAGGAGCGGAGCGTCCCGGCTTTTGTGATCTTCAGCGACGCGACCCTGCGGGAGCTGGCCCGGAGTCGTCCCACTACGGAGTCGCAGATGCGTCGAGTTCGGGGTGTGGGGGAGCGAAAACTGGCCGACCTGGGTCCGAGGTTCCTGGGCGAGGTCGCTTCCTACACCCGAGAACATCCATCCACCGGAGGCAGGGCGCGTTGACGCCACCCGGCCTCGACGATGAAATGAAACGCTGTTCCAAGTTATTTTCTAGGATCGATTGGGAGTCAAACGATGGCGAAAGCAACGGAATTCTGTATTGGGCTGGACAACAAGCCGGGTACCCTGGCCAAGCTCTGCGGCGCCCTCAAACGGGCCAAGGTCAATATTGACGCCGTCTCGGTGTCGGAAAACGCCGAATGTTGTTGGGTACGGATGGTGGCCTCACCGGCTGCGACGGCGAAGAGGGTTCTGGGTAAGGCGAAGTATCATTTCTGCGTACAACCGGTCCTGACGCTGGCGGCCCACAACCGGCCCGGAGAGCTGGAGCGAGTAGCCTCGAAACTCGGCAGGGCCGGGGTGAACATCAACTACGTCTACGGCAGTAATTCCAAGGGTGTACCCTCCACCCTGGTCTTGAGCGTCAGCGATTTGAAGCGCGCTGCCGCTGTGCTGTAGGTCGAAAGGCCGTTTGGCGTCGGACGGACGATTACCCGCATGACAGGCAGTTATACAGGGATACTTTTTCCTTGACGCATAATCCTATTTTCGCTAGCCTAAAAGGTTCTCAACGGTTTTGGTAAGCGCGGTCGTATGTACGGGCGCGTGGATGGTTGGTTTGGGCGAGCATGTCGGCGCGCGTGCGCCGAACGCTGGCACTAAGAGAGGAGTTTGGTAGATGAAGAAATCGTTTCGGTCTAGATCCTGGACGTTAGTCTCCGGTGTAACGGCGTTGATCGGGCTTGCGCTCGGCGCAGCCTTCGTCAACGCACGAGAACCCGTAAAGGCGTCGGCTCCCTCACGATCGGTCGAACCGATCGTCGAAGACGAAGCTGCGACGGATCTGATGGAAGTCAGCGATCGCGAGCCGTGGAATGAGGTTCCCGAACCTTCGATCACCGCGTCCGTCACCCGAGGCGGCAAGGGCGGCGGCGTTGACGTAGCGCCGGCCCTTGTCGGGCCTGCGGCAGACGGCACTCTGAGTGTCTTGGTCCACTTCGACCCTCAAGCGGACAGAGCCGCCGTAGCCGGGGTCGATAGCCCGGTACGGGCATCGATGCGGAACTTCGTGAACCAGCAGCGGGCTTGGGTCCAACACGAGTACGAGATCCTCCCCAACGTGGTGAATATTCGAGGACTTACGCCCCAGGCCGTCGCCGCTCTCAAGCGACTCCCCGGCGTCACCAAGGTGGAAGAGGACTACAAAGTCCACACGTACCACAACGATAGTATGCCGCTGATCCGGGCGTATCAGTCGCAGATCATTGCCGCCGGTTATTCGGCGACAGGCGCCGGCATCCGCTGCTGCGTCATCGACACGGGCATCGACTCCAACTCGATCATGTATTCGACGCGGATCGACGCCGCTGCGGGCTGGGACTTCGTCAACAACGATTCCAACCCCGAAGATGACAATGGTCACGGCTCCCATGTGTCGGGCACGGTGCTCGGCGGGACGAACGTCAACGCCGATTTCGCCTGCGCGACCACGGGCCCCGAGTCGATGCAGGGCGTGGCCCCGGCAGCGACGCTGATCGGAGTGAAGGTTTTGGATGCGGCGGGGAGCGGATCATTCTCCAACGTGATCGCGGGCATTAACCGCTGTGCATCCACGACGTTGCCCGGCGGACAGGCCGACGTCATCAGCCTCAGCCTGGGGGGTGGTCAATACAGCGGGACCTGCGATACGGACACGGCGGCCATAGCGGTCAACAACGCCGTGGCCGCGGGGGTCGTGGTGGTGGTCGCAGCGGGCAACGACGGCTACACGAACGCCGTGGGCACCCCCGCGTGCGCCTCCGGCGCGATCACTGTGGCGGCAACCTATGACGACAACTTCCCCAACTGCGACTTCCCCACACAAACGTCGTTCAACTGGGGAATCTGCATCGACAACAACCCCGTTGTCGACCAGCGGTGCTGCTTCAGCAACCGCAGCACCAAGCTGGACGTGGCTGCCCCGGGGTGCAACATCTACTCCGATGACTCCACGGTTGCCGCGGGCAACGGACTGACAAGCATGTGCGGGACGAGCCAGGCAACGCCGCACGTGGCGGGATTGGCCGCGCTGTTGCTGGATGTCAATCCATCGCTGACGCCGGCCGATGTCCGAGCGCATATCCGAAACGGCGCGATTGACCTGGGAACGGCTGGGTTTGACACCAATTTCGGCTATGGCCGCATCGACGTCATCAACTCCCTCCAGCTTGCCGCGCCGCAGCCATGCACGACGAACCCGGAATGCGACGACGGGCTGTTCTGCAACGGGTCCGAGACCTGCGTGGCCACCGTTTGCCAACCGGGAACCGATCCCTGCCCGGGACAAAGCTGTGATGAGGTCGCGAACACATGCGTGCCCTTGCCGTCCCTGGTCTACGAATGGAACATGAACACGAACCCAGGCTGGACCACCCAAGGTCAATGGGCGTGGGGAGTGCCGACCGGCGGCGGCGGCCAATACGGCGGACCCGATCCCACGAGCGGCGCCACGGGCAGTAACGTATACGGGTACAATCTGGCCGGCGACTACACCAACGCCCTCGCGGAGACACACCTGACGAGCACGGCCATCAACTGCACAGGATTGACTTCTGTTACCCTGCGGTTCCAGCGCTGGCTCGGCGTCGAGGTCAACACGTACGACCATGCGTACGTTAGGGTCAGCAACAACGGCTCCACGTGGACGACCGTCTGGTCGAACAGTGCCGAGATTGCCGACACGGCCTGGTCCTTGCAGGAATTCGACATCTCCGCGGTTGCGGACAACCAAGCTACGGTTTATCTGCGGTGGACGATGGGCACGACCGACAGTTCATGGCAGTTCTGCGGATGGAATATCGATGACGTTCAGATTCTGGCGATCGGCGGCGGCTGCATCGTGAACGCCGATTGCGATGACGGGTTATCGTGCAATGGTGCGGAAACCTGCGTCGGTGGAACTTGTCAGGCGGGCACGGCCGTCAACTGCAATGACGGTGTTGCATGCACGACCGATGCGTGCAACGAACCGGGCGGAACGTGCAGCAATACGCCCAACAACGCCGCCTGTAGTGACGGCTTGGCCTGTAACGGCACCGAGACCTGCAGCGCGACCCTGGGGTGCCAGGCGGGCACGGCCGTCAGCTGTAATGACGGTGTCGCATGCACGACCGATGCGTGCACCGAACCGGGCGGAACATGCAGCTACACGCCCAACAACGCGGCATGCAGCGACGGGTTGTTCTGCAACGGTAGCGAGACGTGCAATGCGACTCTCGGTTGCCAGGCCGGAACCGATCCCTGCCCCGGCGTCACCTGTGACGAAACCAACAACGTCTGCATCGGCGGAGCGGAAGTCTGGATGTCCTTCGTCGCCGCCACATCCGTCCCCGTTGTCGGAACCGTGGCGAACGAGGACATCGTCGCCCGCAATGAGTCGTCGGGTGCCTGGTCGCTGATCTTCGATGGGAGCGACGTAGGTCTGAGCGGGTTCGTCATTGACGGCATGGCGCGCCTGTTGGACGGGAGCATCCTCCTGTCCTTCACCGTATCCGGGACCGTCGCGGGCATGACCGGCGGACCGGGCGGCAGCACCACGCTGGACGATTCCGATATCGTGCGCTTCGTGCCGACTTCGCTCGGTGCGACCACCGCCGGGTCATTCATCTTCTATTTCGACGGAAGTGACGTGGGCCTGTCCACCGACAACGAGGACATTGACGCGATCGCGATCAATTCTAGCGGTCAGCTCGTCATCTCCACGCTTGGAACGGTTTCGGCCACGGGCGCCAGCGGGGCGGACACCGACATGCTCGTCTTCACGGCGACCAGTCTGGGTTCGGTCACCTCGGGTTCGTTTGCGGTTTACTTCGACGGAAGCGATGTCAGCCTCACCGACGGTGGCTCGGAAGACGTGGATGCGGTTTCGATCATGCCTGACGGAAAACTCTTGATCTCCACGCTCGGCAATGTTTCGGTTCCGGGTGTATCCGGGGCCAACGAAGACGTATTGCGGTTCACCCCGACCACGCTCGGTACGACCACATCGGGAACCTACTCGATGTACCTCGACTTGAGCATGCTGGGTATCTCCACCGGGGCGGACGTCGGCTCGGTTGAGTACAAGCCGTAAGGGCTGCTGATCGGCCGCGGGACATACCGCATCACGTCCCGCAAAGAGGACGTTTGCACAGAATGGGGCGGGGTCGTCAGCCGACGACTCCGCCCCTCTTCTCAAGCCGGTCGTCCGACCCCTGAATGATTACACCGCCCTGTTCGATTTGGTAGGGTAAACACCCCCATTGACACCGACCGACGTCACTTTACGATGGCGGCAGCAGTGGATTTTAACTTCGCGCCTGGCATGAGTCTGACAACGTTGGAACAACCCCGAGCCAAGGTCGCGTCCGCCGGTCGGCGGATTCGCGCCGACGCCCCGGCCAAGATCAACCTTACCCTGGAGGTGCTCGGACGCCGCGACGACGGCTTTCACGAACTGCGTTCGCTAGTGATCGGCGTCGATCTCGCCGACCAAGTCCGTTGCCGAATTTCGCTTGAGCCGGGCGTCGCCCTGGACTGTAACGATCCGGCACTCAACCACGGCGACAACCTAGCCGTGCTCGCCGCCCGGAGCTTGGCCAAATATTGCGACCGCGAACCGGCCCTGCGAATCGATCTGCAAAAGCACATCCCCGTCGGTGGCGGACTCGGCGGCGGAAGCAGCGATGCCGCGACGACCCTACGCCTTTGCGATTCCCTTTGGCAGACCGGTCTCGACCAGACCGAACTCGCCGCCATCGGCGCGGAACTCGGCTCCGATGTGCCTTTGTTCTTTTCGTTGCCCAGCGCGGTGATCGAGGGACGCGGTGAACGGGTGACGCCGGTCCGGCTGCGATGGTCCGGCTGGGTTCTTCTTATATGCCCCCCCACTCCCGTTTCGACGGCGGAAGTCTACCGTGCATTCCGGCCCGACGACTCCGACGGATTTCCTTCCGGCACGGACCGCGACATTCTTCACGCTGCCTCCGCGGCCGAGCTGTCGGGATTGCTGACCAATCACCTCGAACCGGCCGTCTTCCGCGTCTGCCCGACCGTCTACTCGTTGCGCGAGGCCCTGACTTTCCTCGACCTCCCCTCCCTTCACGTAACCGGGTCGGGGTCCGTGTTATACTGTTTATTCGATGATCCAGAGCCCGCCCTCCGCGCCGCCAACAAGATTCAAGAGCGTTGGTCGCAAGTGACGACCGTTGTGGCGGCGGCGCCGGTGGGGCAAGGCCCTATTTTTTCTGAGGAGTGTTGAATGGAAATCTCCGACGTACGTGTCAAGCTCATGGACAATGCGACCGACCGTCTCAAGGCCGTTTGCAGCATTACCTTCGACGAGGAGTTCGTCGTCCGCGACCTGAAGGTCGTCGACGGCACCAACGGCCTGTTCGTCGCCATGCCCTCGCGCAAGCTCGCCGTCCACTGTCCGCAGTGTCGTCATAAAAACCATCTTCGCGCCCGTTTCTGCAACGATTGCGGGGCCAAACTCCCGCCCAATCGAGTCGCCGCCGACGCCAATGGCCGGGTCCGCCTCCACCGCGACATCGCTCATCCCATCAACCCCGCCTTCCGCGAATTGGTCCAAGCGAAAATCATAGAACGATACACCGCCGAGCGCGAGCTTGCCGGTCAGCCGGGCTACCAACCTACGGACTTGGACGCCGAACACGACGAGATCGCAGACATGCCCGACGCGCAGGACGCACACGACGTTCCCGTCGTCATCTCCGAACTAACCGAATACGACGCCCTGATCGCCGGCCTGAGGTCCGGATCGGGCGACCCCCAGCCTGCGCCGCGCGTCCAGCCGCCCG
>JAGVHG010000159.1 GCA_020056715.1 Phycisphaerae bacterium
CGAACGGACGTGTATTCGCTGGGCGTGTTGCTTTATGAACTCCTCGTCGGCGCCTTGCCGTTCGAGAACAAGACGTTGTTTGCCGGAGGACTTGGCGAGATTCAGCGTATTATCCGCGAAGTAGAACCGCCCAAACCCAGCACGCGGTTGAGCAACCTGGGCGATGATTCAACGACCGTAGCCCACCAGCGCCACACCGAGCCCAAGACGCTCATCCGCCAGCTTCGCGGTGATCTCGACTGGATCGTAATGAAGTGCCTGGAGAAGGACCGCACGCGGCGCTACGACACGGCCAGCGGGCTGGCGCTGGAGGTTCATCGCTATCTCAACAACGAACCCGTCCTGGCGGGGCCGCCTTCCGGCACGTACCGACTCAAGAAGTTCGTCCGTCGCAACAAGGGCGCCGTTGCCGCAACAGCGACGATTTTCATCGCCCTCGTTGTCGCTTTTTTCGGCGTTTACCTCGGGTGGTCACGGGCGAGTCTTAGCCGCAACGAGGCCGAATCGGCGCGTGCTCTCGCGGAGGACAAGGCGGACGAAGCCCTGAAGTCCGCGGACCTTGAGCGGGCGGCTCGATTGGAGGCCACGCAGTGGGCCAACGAACTCGAGAAAACGCTTTACCGCACCAACATCGCCTTGGCGGACACCGCCTATCGCGACAACAACATCGGCGGCATGAAGGAGTTTCTCCGCACATGCCCCGAAGCCCAAAGAGGCTGGGAATGGAAGTATCTCGTCCGTCGTTCGGACATGAGTATTCGCACGCTTCGCGGACACAAAGCAGAAGTAAAGTTCGTTTTAGTGAGTTCTGACGGCAAGAACATCGTATCCATCGATGTTCTTGGAACCGCGAAGATTTGGAACGCGAATACCGGCGAAATCATAAGTACCTTTTCCAGAGATCACGTTACCCCTTTGGCCGCCTCGTACACGCCCCAAGGTCTTCTGCTTCTGCACCAGCCCTCACCGTATGAGAAGGGCAGTCCAGCCGCGTTGACGGTATCCGAAATCACAAGTAGTCGTGACATTTCTACCCTATACGGTTGCTCGGATCTGGCCTTTGGAGGCGCTATCAGCCCTGACGGGAAACGAGCTCTTGCAGCATGCAGACATGATGCCGCCATCATTTGGAGCGTGGAGACAGGCGAGAAGGCATTTGCCGTCGGTTCGTCATCAATTAATAATTTCTCGGACGGGGCGTTCAGCCCCGATAGTATGAGGCTAACTTTGAACCCGTTGTCCTTTGGTGCAACTACAATCAATAGCACAGACGACGGACAGATTTTGGTCAATTTACAGGAGCGAGCAGTTCCAATTGCGGTTCCAAGCGCCCAGCCCCCCGGTGACATTGCAACCCTCAAGGACCAATTTGTAGGGGCATTCGGCCCGAGAACATGTTTGGCGTTCAGCTTCGATGGCAACCACGTTGGAGCCGGAAGCATCGATAAAGTCGTTGATTTGTGGGACGCGGTCACTGGAGAGCATATCGCCTCGTTGCGCGGCCATTCCGCCCTGGTTACTTCCATCTCCTTTGATCAAGAGGGATCACGCATTGTTTCAGTTTCAAAGGACGGAACCGTGAAGCTCTGGGATATCCCGACGGGTAAGGAGCTTGAAACGCTTTTGGGACATGAAGGCGGTGTGACGGCCGTTGCAATGTGCCCAAATGGAAACTGCATTGTTTCCGGGAGCGAAGATAAATCGGTAAAATTGTGGAACGTACACCCTGAGCATGATACTATCGCCTTGCCATTGCACTTCGGCACCAAGGTTTCATCCGACGCCTCCTCTATCCAGCTCGATGAAATAAGACTTCTTGGGCCTGGCCCTCTCAATCGTCTTGGCATTGTGGACGTTGGGACTGGTGAAGTAATCAAAAGTCCTCCAGGTGCACTTTCGCCTTTTGACATGGTAAAATCCAGCTTGAATGGAGAATGGATCGTTGTTGCCGGCTATAGCGCAATGGAGGTGTGGAATGCCCAAACTGGGAAGAATATAGCGGCGTTCGACTCCGGTTGGTTCAAGAAATCGCCGGGCCGTAAACCCGTAGCCATTACGAACGACGGTCGGCGCATTGTAGCGATGGGGACCGATTCGCGATTGGTTGTTTTCGACGCGCAAACAGGCGAAAAGCTGTTGTTTCTATCTGGAAATGCGCAGAAGGTCGACCACTTTGCCTTCAGCAATGATTCCGGACGAATAGCATCCGTCAATGCCGAGACGCTGATGATGTGGGACGCACAAACCGGCGCCCAGTTGTTTTCGCAACCGACGCAAGCTGGGTTACGTGTCAGATTATTGTCGTTGGTCTTCAGTGCTGATGGTGCTCGCGTTGCTTGTGGATCCAAAAGCGGAGCCGTGAAAGTATGGAATGCAGAATCCGGAGAAGAACTGTTTTCGCTCCAGGGACACAGCGACAGCGTGAACTCCGCCAAGTTCAGTCCCGACGGGCGGCGCCTGGTGTCGGCGAGCTCGGACGGCACGCTCAAGGTTTGGGATATGAATAGCGGTCGCGAGCTTCTTACCCTTCGTGGGCACACGGGTCCGGTGGGGGCCGCTACTTGGACAGGAGACGGCAAGCGTATCATCTCCGTCTCTGAAGATGGAACACTACGGACCTGGAATGCGAGCGTAGATGACGCAACAGTCGCTGAAATTCTCGGCAACGGCGCAAACATGCTGGGAAATGTTCCATGAAACAACGCGGGATCTTGTCGGAGTCCGTCTTCACGGGGGGCATCAAGTGAATTAGGTACTATAAGAAGTGATTCCCATTCGCCGCGTTTTGAGGTTTACGCAGCAAGGCCATGTTCTTGAGCGGAATTGCCCCTTCGCGGCGGGACGTGATGTACGGGACCTTGTCAAAGAACTCGAAGTGCGTTGAGTCGTAATTCGGCTTGCACCGATAACCTGGTCAAGTCGGCCAGGTCGCGTTCGTTGAAGCCGAGCCGCTGATGTTGGAGGCTTATGCGGCCCTGATGGACCGCGCGGACGTAGCAGTGAACGACAAGCGGGAGTTGGTAGAGCGCATCGCCAAGTTGTACGAATCCTGGAACGTTTCCCAACCGGGGCAGGGTTACGTAGAGAAGGCCGCCGATTGGCGAGAGAAGCTCGATTCAGTCCGACCACAAAACAGCCTTCGCTGACGCTTTCGACGACAGCCAGAGGTGCCACATGACCGAAGACACTCCCCTCGAGGAAACGAAGTCTGTCCCACCGGTTTCCGATCCGGTCGAGGTCGCCGGACGTTTCTCAGAACAGATCGCTCGCACCGGTCACGCTCCGGAACGAATTGGGCCGTACCGAATTCTCAGCGAGCTTGGCGAGGGCGGCATGGGCATTGTGTATCTCGCCGAGCAAACCAAGCCGATCCACCGCCGAGTGGCGCTCAAGATTGTCAAACTGGGCATGGACACCAAACAGGTCGTCGCCCGGTTCGAGACCGAGCGCGAGGCGCTCGCCCTGATGAACCACCCCAACGTCGCCAAGGTGTTCGACGCAGGCACGACAGAACAAGGCCGGCCTTACTTCGCGATGGAATACGTTCAGGGAATACCCATCACCAAATACTGCGACAAGCACCGGCTCAACACGGAGGAGCGCCTGAAGCTATTCACCGAGGTTTGCAATGCCATCCAACACGCCCATCAGAAGGGCATCATCCATCGCGATATCAAGCCCTCGAACGTTCTCGTTGCCGTGCAAGATGACAAGCCCGTCCCCAAGGTGATCGACTTCGGCGTGGCCAAGGCCACACAGCACAGGCTCACCGAACGAACACTTTTTACCGAGCAGGGCCAGCTCATCGGCACCCCGGGATACATGAGCCCTGAGCAGGCGGAGATGACCGCGCTGGACATCGACACGCGAACGGACGTGTATTCTCTGGGCGTGCTGCTTTATGAACTCCTCGTCGGCGCCTTACCGTTCGAGAACAAGACGTTGTTTGCCGGAGGACTTGGCGAGATTCAGCGTATTATCCGCGAAGTGGAACCGCCCAAACCCAGCACGCGGTTGAGCAACCTGGGCGATGATTCAACGGCCGTAGCTCATCAGCGCCACACCGAACCCAAGACGCTCATCCGCCAGCTTCGCGGTGACCTCGACTGGATCGTCATGAAGTGCCTGGAGAAGGACCGCACGCGGCGGTACTCGTCGGCCGACGTCCTGACCCAGGAGATTCGACGCTTCTTGGATCATGAGCCCGTGCTCGCCGGGCCGCCGAGCGCCGTTTACCGAATTCGAAAACTTGTACGCCGCAACCGGGCAACCTTCGCCGCCGTCGCCGCAGTCGGGCTTGCGCTCTTGGCCGGGCTTGCTACGACTACCATCATGTTTCAGCGGGCCGAGCAAGCTCGTGCCGAGGTGGCAGCAGAACGTGACCGGGCGGAGGAAAACGAAGTGAGAGCTATTGCCGAAGCTGCCCGAGCTAATGAGGAGAAGAAGAGAGCCCAGATGGTCACGTTATTTGTGTCACAGGTTTTGCGCGGCGCCAGTCCGATTGTGGCCGATGGTCAGGATCCAACTGCTCTTCGAAAGCTGTTGGATGAAGCGGCTAGAAGTATTGATGGGGGGGCACTTAGAGAAGCGCCGAGTGCTCAAGCTCAGCTCCGCACGACAATCGAGACCAAGCTCTCGGAGATTGAAGCGAGAGATCGTGTTTCCAGGATGATCGACCATGCATCGCACCGTGCACAAAACAACCTCCTCGATAAGGAAGAGACCTATAATAGAACGGCTGATATGCTTCAAAGTCTTATGTCCATGGGCAGCCAAATGGCGGAGCAAGGAGCATTCGCCGCAGCCGAGAGTTTCCTGCTGGAAGCTGTGGTCTTGCGCAATCGCAAAGACGTCTTTGCTGGCGAAAAGCAAGAGGCACAGCTTGAACGACTCGTACGGTTCTACGAATCCTGGGACATAGCGGAGCCCGGCAAGGGCTACGCTGAGAAGGCCGCCGAGTGGCGGGCGAAGCTTCAAGAAATGGAAGCCACGAAGCCACTGAACGACAGGGGCACGAAGGGAGAGGGCGAGGCGCCCGATTAACCTGTAGAGCCCCGACACGCGGAATCGACGAAGAATCCCGGAGACGATGCAACCGAAACGAGGCCGTAAGTGCGTGTTATCTACCGCGGCCAATTAGGTAAGCAGTTTCACATTTCGTCTAGCGAACGCCGCCCAGCGCGTTTTGCGCAGACGTAGATGTCCTATTCCGTAAACATCGCGCTGAGCGGAACAGCGTAGCGCTTTGGTCCAAAAGGAACGATCGTATTGCCCTGGTATAGTACAACTCCGGCGAGGAATCGCTTTCCGACCGTCTCCTCTAGATCCGCTAGACCTTTGAGATCGTCGCCGCCAAGCTTGACCGCGGCCTTGACCTCAATGCCCACGATTCCTCCACCGCGGCGCTCTAGGACGAAATCGACCTCGCGCCCAGCGGCCGTGCGGTAGTAATAGATTGATGGCCGTGTTCGGCTCCAGGTAATCTGCTTGCGCAGCTCCTGGCACACAAAAGCCTCAAGCGCCCGTCCCAAGTTCGACGAAGGGTCCGCGAGTTGTTCCGCGCTCAACCCCAACAGGTGCGACAAAAGGCCCGTGTCATTGAGGTAGACCTTGGGTGCTTTGATCAGTCGCTTGCGGACGTTGCCGGACCAGGCATAAAGGGGTTGGTACAAGTGCGTGGCCTGGAGCAGGGTTAGATACCGTTTGGTTGTGGGCAAGGAAAACCCAGCATCACGGGATAATTCGGCGGCATTGAGCAGCCCTCCGGACTGTGCCGCAAGGAACGAGAGCATTCGAGGCAGAACGGCAAGTCCTTCAATGTCCGCCATGGCCCGCACGTCGCGCTGAAGAATCGTGGTGATGTACGAAGAAAACCACGCACGGCGACGTTCTGCGTCCGATCGCTGCGTGACCTCGGGATAGCCGCCGATCACGATTCGATTCACGATCTCTTTCCGCGACAGATTCGGAAGTGGTGCGGCGTCGATACCACCGCGTTCGAAAAGACGATCGATGAAACCCTCGCGAACTCCGCGGAGCTCTCCCACGGAGAACGGCCAGAGGTTCAGAATTTCCATTCGACCGGCGAGTGACTCCGATAGCTTGGGGAGGAGCAGAACGTTGGCGGAGCCGGTTAGCAAGAACCGGCCGGGGGTGCGTCGGCGATCAACCTCGAGCTTGATGGCCCGGAAGATGTCG
>JAGVHG010000065.1 GCA_020056715.1 Phycisphaerae bacterium
GATGGCACGCTTCCGCCGCCGCCTCCGCCGGATGGCACGCTTCCGCCGCCGCCTCCGCCGGATGGCTCGCTTCCCCCTCCTCCGCCACCCGATGGTTCAGTTCCGCCGCCGCCCGGCACATTCCCACCGCCGCCGGATGGTACGTTCTTTCCACCACCTCCGATTCCCGGGCTGGCAGGTGGAGCGGGGTTTACCTTCCCCGACGGAACGATTCCCCCACCCCCACCCCCTGAGTTCCAGCAGTTCGGAACGCTAGACTTTACATCCCCGGAGTTCGCGGCTTTCGCGCAGCAGTTCACTCCGCCTCCTGGCGGTGTTCCCGGCGCACCGCCCCCGCCCGGGTCGCCTCCGCCGCTGACGTTCGCGCAGTTTCCGTTTTCTCAATTTCTGCAAAACAACCCGATCGAAATGATCATTCCCGGCGTGCCGCCCAAGTTCGAACCGGGTGCGGCCTTTGGTCAGTTCACCTTTGGCAACGTGCCACCTCCGCCTCCGGGATTCCCGCCGTTTCCGCCGCCACCCCCTCCGGGTAGTTCGGCGTTTGGATTCGTCCCGCCACCGCCGGGTATGCCTCCTCCCCCGGGCGGGTTCCCACCCGGCACACTGCCGCCACCTGGATTCGGACCCTTACCGCCGGTATCCGGCGGACCGATAGGCCCACCGCCAGAACTACCCCCGGGATTGCCCGAAGAGTTCTACGTGTTCCATGATGCGCTGCTCGCCATGCACGAATTCCTCGCCGGCCAGCCCTTCCCGCCGCCCGGACCCATCGGGGAAGACGGTACGTTCCCCGGTGAAGGAGTCGATGGGGCGCCACCGGGAAATCCGTTCACTTTCATTGATTTCGAGTCCATCGCCGAGTTCCTGCCGCCGGGGTTCCTGCTGCCCGACGCCGTAACCGGTGCATTCGAAAACTTCGGCGTAGGCCATCCGCTCATCGGCGACGGCGGCGAGGTCAACCCCGAGCTAGAAGACGCACTGGCCGAGCACCCGCCGATTCCGCCGGGCTTCGACGGATTTGATTTCCAAGGCGATCTGCCGCAGTTCGACGACCTGTTCACCGTCTATAACCCTGCGACAACCGGACAGCCGCTGCAAGGGCAGGTGAACGCGACGATCACCGGCTTCCTCGACGACGGCAGCGAAACGCGTAGCAGCGACACGACGGTGATCGAAGCCGTCCCCGGCCAGGCCACTCCGCTCATTCAGATGGAGCCTGGTGTCTATCAGACGCAGTGGGTTGTGGACATCCATCAGACAAAGAGTTCACACGTGGTCGTCCAGCATCCAGACCTTCAAGACAACGTGGAATTCGACAAGACAACGGAGACCTTCAGTCAGATGACCTGGACGATGTTGATCAAGGAAGTCGACATCGACGGCGACGGCGTGGTTGACGAAATCCAGACCAGCGGCGCCAACCAGATCGAGAAGATTGACGAAACGGTCGACGGCGAAATCCCGGAAGGCTTGCCGCCGCTTCCATCGACTCCCGAACTGCTCATGCCGCTTCAGTTCCAAGGCGTGATGGGAACCAGCGAAGCACCCATCGAGCCGCAATAGTCGCCATGACCTAACGATGCATCCTCAAACCCTCTCCCACGCTGGGGGGAGAGGGTAGGTCCATGAGGTCATGGGACAGTTACCGTTTTGAAAAACCGGGACGGTCAATTTTTTGGGGGTGAGACTGATCGACGGGTAGCACAGCGTCGGCTCCCACGATTCGCTTCTTTCGAGGCTCTATCACTCGGCCCGTGCATTCGCTGTCTACGCTTCGCAGCATGGATTACTCCACCACCACGCAAGACTCGCTTCTCCGCCTGCGGCGGATGGCCAGCTTTACCGGACAGGATGCTTCTTCCTGCAAGGTCCCAACGAAAGGTTTCAGCAATCTATCGCATCCTCCATTCCCTAGCTTTCCTTGGCGCAAGCAAAACGAAGCCATTTGACGTTGCCGCTGAACAAAAATGAGTGGTACTGGTCGCCGAAGGGTTATGACTTGCTTGGCGTTAATTCTGAACCAGCTTCCCCACCCGTGTGTTCGGTAATCGCGTTGAGGATGTTGCGTTCGGCGAACTTGTCGCGGCGAACGGTGCGCCAGACGGTGTTCTGTTCTGTTGTGGTGGCCGCGTCGCGATTGATCGGTGTGTAATCGCCCGGCGTATCCGAACCGCTACGATCGGAGGAAAACATGCGATGGGCTTGGGTGGTCTGTTCTTGAATAAGAACCTTGCAATAAACTTTGGTCGCGTCGCCGTCATTCTGGATGCGAATTTCCACGGTCCGCCGTGTCTTGCCGCGCGAACTGAGTCTCACTGGGCGAGTCGAATCCAAGCCCGCCTGGGCCTCAACGGGTTGCGTGGTGATTACACCCTCGGCCGGATCACGTCGCTCGATTTGATAACCGAGATCGATCAGCGCGGCCTCGGCAGCGTCGAGCGCCGCGCTGCGCTCCCGCTCTTGCACGTGCCGTACGGTGTAGTCCATCGGCGTCGGGGAGGGTGCGGCGCACGAGCACAAAAACAGGAGTAATGCGCCCGGCAATTGTCGATTAGAAGAGAACCTAAGAGGTAACGCCCGAGAGGTCCATCGTTCAATCCTCAATCGACAATCGACAATCGAAAATCGAAAATGGGTCGCGACGTTATCTTCGCGATTCGGCATGTGTGTTATTCCGGATCAAGTTGCACGCCGGCCAGGCCCATGGCGACGTTGTCCGCGAAGTCGAAAACATTATCCAGCCCGGTGACGAGGAACAGGCCCCACACGTTCGTGTCAATCCCACAAAGCACCAGCCGGCGTTTGCGAGCGTGTAGTTTCTTGCGGAGTTTGAGCAGCTTGGCGATGTTGGAGGAGTTGAGGTAGTTGACCCCGGCGAGGTTCAGCACCACATCGACGTCCTTGTGGCCGTCAACCTGGTCGATCACGGCCGTGACGTCGTCCGAAAAGGCCGGATCGTCCTGAAGCTCTACGACCAGGATGTCTTCCGACCAGTTCTCAACCGACACCGCTAAAACTCCATTAACAACTACCAGCCCACGGTATCCATCGAGTCGCGGAGTGTCAACAGCCATGCCCGTTGAATTACCGCTGCCGAACGAGGGTCGCGCGGTCGATGCCCCGTCGGTCCAGTTCCGCGCCCGCGTCGTTGAGCCAACGCCTGGCGTCCGTGTAATATCCGGCAGTCGGTCGCAGCGAGGCCACCTGCCCCGACCAATAGTCGTTGAACACGTGCATGTACAGCTCGCGAAGGTACTTGCTGAACACGCTGGCGAGGGCGATCGCAAAGTGACGATCCTCTCCGCCGGCCACGAACTCTATGCGGCACACCCGCGATGAATTGGCGAGCCGGTAAGCGCTGCGTTCCGGACACTCTTCCAGAATCTGTAGCTCGAACTGAGGAAACGCCGTTTGCAGGGCTTCGCGATAGTGTACCCGCCCGCCAAGTCGATCGACGCAAAGACGGACGCGCGGGTCCGGGGCGCAGCGAAGGACATGGTCAATCACGCGGAGCGCCGTGCCCAGCATTGCAACGGCCTTGTTACCCGTCTTGCTGACCAGATAGTTGAACTGCTCTTCCAGGATCGGCTCCGCGAACACACCGACCAACTCCACGCGCTTGTCGACCATATCCCGCCGGATGGCGTTGGCGCGGGTACCGATGTCGCCGACCGCATCGCTCAGGGGTAAATCAATGTTCCGGCCTGTGTACCACGGGTAGCGATCTAGTGGGGCGGTGGCATCCGGAGCAAGTGCCTCGATAAGTGCCCGCCAGTTTCGCGGTCGTTGACCGGCGGCGGCAAGCATCACCAGCGCCGGACGCTCGAGGGCCGAAAAGTTCGCACGTCCTCGGAAAAGTTGTTTGCTGTCCGCGACGGCCAAACGACGGCTGTCGCGGTCGGGGGAGCATGTACACGTCTCGCTGAGAGTATCCCACAGGCAGCGGTGGGCCTGCGAATCGGGGACGCGGAAGGCCACGCCGGTTACCACCAGCGGCCCGAGCAACGGACCGAACCCGGCCTCATCAATCCCTGCAACAATGGCCAACTCGCGCCTTCCTTAGCTGGCTCGAACGATACCGAACACCTAATGTAGGGCCACTACGCCCCACGGCAAGACTACCGACCGCCTTTTATTATCGGGCATTGCGATGAGCCGATTCCTCGTTTCTGTTAGCTCCACGGGCCATATTTCCGGTCTTTTTTTGGCAATATCGTTGCAAGCGTTTCGTTAGGCCGGTAGAATAGCGGCGGCGAGGTTCCCGTCGCTTGATGTTATCGGCGCGGCGGGATGCCGCGATCCCATTGTGGGGGCGTTGTGGGTCATTCCTTTCTGAAACGGAGTGCGGTTATGAAACTGAATCGGTTCTCTCTGCTGTTGGCTACTGCGGGATGGTTTTGGGTCGGGGCTGCTGACGCCCGTGACACAAGGAACGACAAGTTCGTCCGCGGGTCGGCGAGGCCCGCGGTCGTCGACGTTGGGACGATCGACGTGGTCACCGGGCCTGGCGGCGACCCAACGGACCCCGGCGAGTGCGCGCGCCATTGCCGCGAGAATGCCGAGCGTATCTTCCACGAATGCATGTCCCTGCCGGACGCGACCGAGGAAGTGTGTACGACGCGGGCGCATGAGTTTCTCGCTCGCTGCCTAGCGGATCAGTGCAACCAGGTTTCGGATTGCGTGGAACAGTGCCATGCGACCGCCGGCGAGGCCTTCCGCGCGTGCATGGAGGAAGACATAGATCCCCCGAACACCGAAGAGGTTTGTAGGCCGCGGGCGCGTACGGCGTTTGAAGCTTGCATCGCCGCCAACTGCCCGCCGCCTCCGCCGCCGACTTGCGAACAGATGTGTCAGCACCATGCCGCGGAGGTGTTCAGGGCGTGTATGTCGCAGGATCCGCCTCCGGGCGAGGAGGAGTGCACCGCGCGGTCTCGTCACGCCTTTGAAACCTGTGTTCAAGAGCGCTGCAACCCGGAGCCGAATTGCGAGGACCGGTGCAAGCACGCCGCCCGTGATCTTTTCGATGAGTGCATGTCTATTCCGGGTAACACCGCGGAAATTTGCGGCCCGCGCTCCCGGCAGTTTCTAGCCGGCTGCCTGCTCAACCAATGCGGCATCCAGCCCCCGTGCGAGGAAGTTTGCAGGCACCAGTCGGAGGAGGCCTTCCATACCTGCGTCAACGACGGCGGGGATCCGGACCAGTGTGCGTTGGACGCCCGCGCTATGTTGCAGAATTGTCTCCAGCAAAACTGCAACCATCCGCCGAATTGCGTGGAGCAGTGCCGCGCTGAGTCCGAGGGGGCATTCCGTGCGTGCATGGACGGCGGCGGTACGCAAGAAGTGTGCGCCGGCGAAGCTCGCACTGCTTTCGAGGCTTGCATCGCCGCCAACTGCCCGCCGCCTCCTCCGCCCTGCGAGGACCGGTGTCGCATGGCCGCCGCCGATGCGTTCCGCGACTGTCTGATGGGCGGCGGGACCATCGAGGGGTGTGCGGCTGCGGCGCTGGATACCATGAACACCTGCATGACGAACTGCGGCCAGCCGCCGTCGTGTGAGGATAATTGCCGCGCTCACGCTGCGGACGTCTACCAGCAGTGCATAATGCACGGCGGCGACCCTCTGCAATGCGGGATCGTCGCCGGTCAGGCACTGCAAGAGTGCCTGGCGAACTGCGTGCCTCCGCCGTGAGAGGTCGGTGCCGGTAAGTAACTGAAATTGTGAAGGGGGCCGACGGCGAGTTTCGTCGGCCCCCTTCCCTGTTTTTTAGGGGGGTGGCCGAGGGGGATTTCAGACGGCAGCACCAACGCCCTTGAGCGTTGGGGCGAGGTAGTTATCGCGCACAGCAATCGCCGATAACATTCGCCATTCCGTGTTGGGGCGGGTTCTACGAAAAACCGAAGTCAGCACCAATCCGCCGTAGGCGGATGAGCGTTGGTGCGACTGTTCATGGCGCGTAGCTCGGAGGCTTTTGGGGTGTTCGCGCCGGGCGCGATTCGCGTACCTAATTCGTTGGCCGAGGTAGGAGTGGATTAAGCTATGTCTATTCGAAGAAAGCGATCATTCGTACTCGCACTTGCGGCGGTTGGATCGGTTCTGTTCGCGCCCTCGGCAAGGGCGGGGAAAGTCTATTGGGTCCAGAGTTTCGAGGACCGGATTCAGCGGGCGAACCTCGACGGAAGCGACCCGCAAGAGTTGCCGACTTTCGTCTTCGATCCCATCGCCATCGCCGTCGATCCCGCGGGCGGGAAGTTCTATTTCATCCAAAGCTTCGACGACAACGTCCTTCGCGCCGACATGGACGGCACGAATGTGCAAACAGTCCTTGCTCCGCCACAAGTCTTCGATCCGGTTGCGATCGCCGTGGACTCCGTCGGCGGTAAGATTTATTGCGCTCAGAGCTTCGACGACAAGATCATTCGCGCCAACCTCGACGGGTCGGCCTCGGAAACGATTGTCGCGCCGCCGACCTCCTTGAATCCGGTGGCCGTTGCCGTGGACTCGAGCGCCGGGAAAATCTACTGGGCCGAAAACCCGGGAAACCGCATTCGCCGTGCGAACTTGAACGGAACCAACGCGGAGACCGTCGTCGACCCCATCTTTGTCGCCGACGCCGTATCCATCGCGGTGGACGGCGGAAATGGGAAGCTCTACTGGGCGGAACGATCCGGGGACCGCATTCGCCGTGCGGATACCACTGCGTTGAACGCGAATGTTGTGACCTTCCTGGACACGCTGTTCGTCTCCGATCCGGTAGCGATATCGTTGGACCTGATAAACGCCCGGATTTACTGGGCCGAAGCTGCAGACAGCCGCATCCGACGCGCCGACTTGACGGGGGCCGGCGTGGTTACGATTCTCGAGGCGCCGCTCTTGTTTGACCCGCTGTCCATCTCGGTTGATCCGACGCCGTCGCCGGTCATCCTCTGGAATGCCGATCCGCTCAGTTCCGAACGAACCACCCGCTCTCTGAGGTTCAGGGTGGACCCGCCCATAACCGCTACGGCGTCACCCGGGCAGTCGGCCATCAAGGTGACGATGATCGACTTGCAGCATCCGAGGCCGGCCAACCTGCCGGCGCAAGCGCCGTCGAACTTTACGACCTACGACACTAGGCTTAACGGCGTGTGCAACGGCGGCACCCTTGTGGGGCACCACTGCGACGCAGACGCCGACTGTCCTCCGGGGGTGGTGGTGGGCAGGTGTTCCAGCATGGTCGCCTGCACGGCCGTGGGCGAGACGAACGGATGTGCCCGATGGGTCGGTAAGCCCGGAACCTTCCTTGAGTTCCAGGACGCTGGCGTGGGAGGCGGGACCTACAAAGCGGCCCGGCTACAGTGTACGCCGTTCTACTGGGACTGGAAGCCGGAAGGGCTGATCACCGTGGTCGGCGCGGAAATCGTTCCCAGCTCGGAATATAGCGGCGAAGTCTACGGGGCATCGTGCCTGGGTACGGAAGCGACTTGCACCGAAGTGTCCCCGGCGGTGGCGATGTACACGCGCCGTTCCGGCGACGCGGCGCCGAACTTTAACCCGCCATCGACCACGGGTCAGCCCGATGCTCTCGATGTCGCGGCGGTGGTCAACAAGTTAAAGAGCGCGCCGGGCGCTCTGGTGAAGGCGATCACGCAGTTGCAACCCAACCTGCCCGAGCTGAACGCGGATGTCA
>JAGVHG010000139.1 GCA_020056715.1 Phycisphaerae bacterium
GTGATCGGGTTGACGCTCATGGCTGACACGTTCGCGACAACGACTTGGTTTGCGCGGCTTGGTCATAACGCGGGGAGATGGCAATATAGGGTTTACCGACCCATTTTTTGGCGAGAATAAGTTCGCCCATGTCATTACCCTCGACTCGGTGCCCGACCCATTGAAGGACGTAGCTGAGGACTACCAACCCGACCGGCCGCCACCACAACGACCACGCCGCATCTTGAAGCTGCACGAAAACCAGATAGCCCGCCAGCAGGAGCATCGGGATGGCGATGGCATGAAGAAAGAGCGAGGCGGGATGCTGATGACGAGCGAGCCAACGATGCACCCAAGCGACCACAAGGCCATACTAATGGTCGACAACGCGCGGGACAATCCGTGCTGTCAATTTGGCACATCGCATGGATGGTCCAAGGATCACCTGCCAAGCTGGCAGAGGATTAAACCGCACGTACCAGCTGCCATCATCTGTAACCCATTGTCCAAGAATGATTTATGAAAGCCGACGCGATACGGTTAAGCTGGTCCGTAGGTTGCATTGAGTAGGGTGTCTAGCGGTACACCTAGCTCCGGCGAATGGGGTACCATTCGCCGGAGCCGACCCGCCGATGGCGGGCCGATTCACAACGGATTCGTACGAGGAGAGAAATAACGATGGCCGTCAAGCAATTGGCCTATGACCAGGATGCACGAAAAGCGCTTTGGAGCGGAGTTCAGAAACTCGCCGGCGCGGTGAAGTCCACACTCGGTCCTCGTGGACGCAACGCCGTCATCGACAAGGGTTGGGGCGGCCCGACCGTCACCAAGGACGGCGTAACCGTGGCCGAGGAGATCGAGCTGGTTGACAAATACGAAAACATGGGGGCTCAACTGGTCAAAGAGGCGGCCAGTAAGACCAGCGAGGTAGCCGGCGACGGCACCACGACGGCGACGGTCCTCGCCGAGGCGATCTTCAAAGAGGGGTTAAAGAACATCGCTGCCGGTGCTGACGCGAATTCGATCAACCGTGGCATTCAGAAGGCCGTCGCCAAGATCATCGAAGCCCTCAAGGACCTGTCCCGCCCGGTCAAGGCCAACAAACGCGAGGACATCGTCAACGTGGCCAAGATTTCCGCGAACAACGACGAAGCCATCGGCAAACTGCTGGCCGACTGCTTCGAAAAGGTCGGCAAGGACGGCGTGATTACGGTCGAGGAGGGTAAGACCTCCGAAACCACCATTGATGTCGTCGAGGGTATGCAGTTTGACCGCGGATTCCTTTCGCCGCACTTCGTCACCGATCAAAACAGCATGGAGTGCATTCTGTCCAAGGCTTTCGTGCTCATCCACGAAGACAAGATCAGCAGCGTTCCCAAACTGGTCCCGATTTTGGAGAAAGTCGCGAAGGCCAAACGCCCGCTGATCATCATCGCCGAGGATATCGAAGGCGAGGCGCTGGCGACACTGGTGGTCAACAAACTTCGCGGCATTTTGGAAGTGTGTGCGGTGAAGGCGCCGGGTTACGGCGATCGCCGCAAGGCCATGCTCCAGGATATCGCCGTGCTCACCGGGGCGACGCCGATCATGAAGGACCTGGGCGTGGACCTCGAAAATCTGTCGATTAAGGAACTGGGCCAGGCGAAAAATATCCACGTCGACGCGAACAACACCACGATCATCGAGGGGGCCGGATCGACGGGGGATATTCAATCGCGGATCAAGCAGATTACCGCGGAGATCGAAGGCACGACTTCCGATTACGACCGTGAGAAGCTGGAAGAGCGGCGTGCGAAACTCGTTGGCGGGGTAGCGCAGATCAACGTCGGAGCGGCCACCGAGACCGAACTCAAAGAAAAGAAAGCCCGTATCGAAGACGCGCTGCACGCCACGCGGGCGGCGATCGAGGAAGGGATCGTGGTCGGCGGTGGGGTGGCGCTGGTGCGCTGTGCGTCGGCGTTGGATAGCCTGAAACTGTCCGGCGACGAGCAGACGGGCGTGAACATCATCCGCGAGTCGTTGTCCGCTCCGCTACGGCAGATCGCGGCCAACGCGGGGCTGAACCCCGGCGTCGTGCTGCATAAGGTTATGGAGAAGGGCGGGTCGTTCGGATTCAACGCCGACACCAACGAGTATACGGACTTGGTGAAGGATGGCGTGATCGACCCCACGAAGGTCGTGCGGTGCGCCCTGGAAAACGGCAGCAGCGTGGCTCGCGTTCTACTGAGCACCGAGGTCTGCATCGCCGAAAAACCCAAGGGCAAGGACAGTGAAGCGGCCCCGCCCGATATGGGCGAGGACATGGACTACTAAGCAAGTTACGAATTACGAGTTACGAAAACGGCGTAGTTCTAAAGGATTCATAGGAGATAGATTAAATGGCAACAGCAACGGCAACAGCAACCCCGACGAAAAAGAAGATCAAGTTTCGTCCGACGGATGATCGCGTTCTGATCCAGCCCAGCGAGGCCAGCGATACGACAACGGGGGGGATTATTCTTCCCGATACCGCAAAGGAAAAACCGCAGCGCGGCACGATCATCGCCGTCGGCCCGGGCAAGCTGCTCGACAGCGGTAAGCGCGGCGAGATGGGCGTGGAAATCGGCGACGAGGTCTTCTACGGCAAGTATGCGGGTACCGAAATCGAGTTCGCCGTCGATAAGTACGTTGTACTCCGCGAGACCGACATCCTCGCGGTCGTGGATCGGTAAACCCAACCTGAGCCGCGGGCGCGAGCCTGCGGACATTCATCCGAGTCACCGGGCATGCGTCCGGTGCTCTGAAACGTGAGGAGTGGTTCATGGCTAAGCAATTGATGTTCTCCCAGGACGCGCGGCAGCACATCCTGGCGGGACTTTCCAAACTCTCGGACGCGGTCAAGATCACGATGGGCCCGATGGGCCACAACGTGATCTTACAGAAATCGTTCGGTTCGCCGCGCATCACCAAAGACGGCGTGACGGTCAGCAAGGAGGTCGAGCTTTCCCAGCCATTCGAGAACATGGGGGCCAAGCTCATCAATCAGGTCGCGTCGAAGACCAGTGACGAGGTGGGCGACGGCACGACCGCGGCCACCGTGCTCGCGGAAGCGATCTATCGAGAAGGCTACAAGTCGGTCTCCGCCGGGTCGAATCCCATGGCCGTTAAGCGGGGCATTGAACAAGCCGTCGTTGCCGCAGTGGCAGCGATTAAGAACTTGGCCGTCAAGGTTCGGTCCAACGATGACCTCGCCAAGATCGCGACGATCTCGGCCAACGGCGATGAGGAGATCGGCAAACTCCTCGCCAGCGCCCTGGAAGCCGTCGGCACCGACGGCGTGGTCGAGATCGAAGAGGGCAAGTCGCTCCAAACGGAGAAGGAAGTCGTCGACGGCATGCAGTTCGACAAGGGCTTTCTGTCGCCCTACTTCATGACCAACCCCAGCTCGCTGGAGTGCGTCTTGAAGGATCCGGCCATCCTTATTTATGAGAAGAAGATTTCCAACCTCCGCGACTTCGTGCCCGTGCTCGAAGCCATCGCCACCTCCGGCAAGTCGTTGCTGGTGATTTCGGAGGACGTCGACGGCGAGGCGCTTGCGGCGTTGGTGGTCAACAAGATTCGCGGCGTGTTGAGCGTTTGCGCGGTGAAGGCCCCAGGCTTCGGCGATCGCCGCAAGGCCATGCTCGGCGACATCGCGGCGCTCACCGGCGGGACGCTCATCAGCGAGGATTTAGGGATTAAGCTCGAAAACATCACCATCAAGGAGATGGGCTCGGCTAAGAAGGTGGTCATCACCAAGGACGACACGACGATCATTGAAGGCGCCGGCAAAAAGACCGACATCAAGGCCCGCATCGATCAGATTCGCAATCAAATCGAAAAAACCACCAGTGATTATGACGTTGAGAAGCTCAAAGAGCGGTTGGCGAAATTGACCGGCGGAGTCGCGGTGATCCGCGTCGGCGGCGCCACCGAGTTTGAAGTGAAGGAGCGGAAGGACTTGGTTGACGACGCCTTCCACGCCACGAGAGCGGCGGCGGAGGAGGGCATCGTGCCCGGCGGCGGCGTCGCATTCCTGCGGGCGATCCCCGCGGTGCAGAAGATTCGTGATAGCGCCCGTGGCGACGAGAAGATCGGCGTAGACATCATTCTTGAGGCCCTTCGCGCCCCGACGCGGCAACTGGTGAACAACTCCGGTTGTGAGGGCGAAGTCGTCGTCGAGCAGATTCTTAGCAAGACCGGCGCCTACGGGTACGACGTTCGCGCGGGCGAGTACGTGGACATGCTCAAGGCAGGGATTATCGACCCGGCCAAGGTCGCGCGCATCGCCCTGGAAAGCGCCGCGAGCGTGGCGGGCTTGATGCTCACCACCGAAGTGCTCGTGACCGACTTGAAGGACGAAGAAAAGAAGATCGAACACGCCGTCCGCTAGCTCGACGGCGAGCGGGCTTTCGGCCGATATCGCAAAGGGCGGACGTTGGTCGTCCGCCTTTTTGCTTGCCTGTTGCGGGCGACGATGTGGTGTCGATGAGATAGAGGCTGGTTGAGGGATGACCGTGGCGGGTGCCAAGCGGGATTACTACGAGGTGCTCGGCGTTCCGCGGGACGCATTGCCGGAGCAGATCAAGAAGGCCTACCGTCGTCACGCCCACAAGTTTCACCCCGACCGAAACGCGGACGACCCCGGATCGGAAGCCAAGTTCAAGGAAGCGGCCGAGGCCTACGAAGTCCTCTCCGAACCGACGAAGCGGCAGCGCTACGACCAGTTCGGCCACGCGGGACTCAGCGGCGTCGGCGTCCACGATTTCTCGCACATGGGCGTCGATGACATCTTCTCGATGTTCAACGACATCTTCGGAGGCGGACTGGGCGGCGGCCGCCGCGGACGGCGCGGCGGAGCGGACCTCCAAACCGAGGTGATCCTCACACTCGCGGAAGTCGCCAACGGCGCTGAGCGGGCCATCGACTTCACTCGCGAGGACTTTTGCGAGACGTGTGGCGGCACCGGCGCCGCGCCAGGCTCGCAACGCCGAACGTGCGGCACTTGCGGCGGTTACGGGCAGGTCGAGCAAACCGGCGGTCTGAGCGGCTTGTTCGGGCGGGTCATTACCACATGCCCGACGTGCCGCGGACGCGGATCGTCCGTCGTTTCTCCTTGTGCGTCGTGCCGCGGCTCCGGGCGGACGATGAAGGACCGGGTGGTCAACGTGCAGATTCCGGCGGGTATTCATGATGGTCAGGCCGTCCGCGTTCGCGGCGAAGGTGAACCGGGCGAGGACGGCGCGCAGCGCGGCGATCTGCACTGCTACGTGCGTATCTCCCCGCATCCGTTCTTCGAGCGACACAACAATGACCTGGTTTGCCGGATGCCGATCAGCTTCACGCAGGCATCGCTGGGAGCGAAGGTGGAGGTTCCGACGCTGACGGGCAAGGGTGAGTTGAAAATACCGCCGGGAACGCAGCACGGGCAACTGTTTCGCCTCAACGGGATCGGTTTGCCAGACCTGCGGAGTGGACGGCGCGGCGACGAACTGGTGCAGGTGATGGTCGAGATCCCCAAGCGGCTCGACAAGGCCCAGGAGGCGCTCCTCCGCGAGTTCGCCAAGACCGAGGACCGATCGGTCCTGCCGGAGTCGAAAGGGTTTTTTGACAAGCTGATGGAATACCTGGGCGGCGGCGCCAACGGGTAGCCCCTCCAGGGGAATTCACATGAAAATAAAGAGCATACCCAAACACGAATCGGAACAGCCGCAAAGCATTGCGGACAATGCCGCTGGCGCCTCATTGGATGGCGGAACACCGACCGTGGTGGACCCGGTGACGGAGCTACAGGCCAAGGTCGTCAAGCTTGAGGACGCATTACTGCGGGCCAAGGCGGATTTTCAGAATCTCCAACGAACATCCGCGGCGGAGCGTGCAGACGCCTTCCGTTACGCCAATGCGGAGTTGATGAAATTGCTGGTGAGGGTGGTGGACGATTTCGAGCGCTCTCTCGCGGCGGCGTCGAAGCCGGACAATTTGCAGGCCGTCGTCGAGGGCGTGCGATTGGTCTACGAGAACCTGCGCAAGGCGTTAGCCGACCACGGCCTGGAGCCCATCGATGCCCTTCATCGACCCTTCGACCCCAAGGTCCACGAAGCGTTGTTGCACCAGCCTTCCGACGAGCACCCTCCAGGTACGGTGATCGAACAGATCGCCAAGGGTTATCGCCTGCGCGACCGAGTGATCCGGCCCGCCAAAGTGATCGTGGCGAAGGAACCGGACTCGACCGAATAGAGAGGGAGCCGTATGCCCACGTACGATTACGAGTGTACCGAGTGCGGCAAGGTTTTCGAGCTTGTTCAGCCGATCACCGAGGCGGCCCGCCGCCGACTCCGCAAGAGCGACCCCAGGCCCTGCAAGTGCGACGCGCCCGTCACAAGACACATCGGCACCGGTGGGGGGATCCTATTCAAAGGCTCGGGCTTCTATCAAACCGATTACCGCAGCGAGAATTACAAGAAGGGGGCCAAGGCGGAGTCCGACGGCGCCAACGGTAAGGCGACCAAAGACGGCGGGGGTGGAAAAGACGGTACTGGCAAGACCGATTCGGCGAAACCGAAAGAGGCCACAAAGAAGGAACCGAAATCGAGCGGTGATGCGACCTAGGCAGCCGCGCGGGCTTCACCCATCTATCGAACTTGCGGGGTGAACAGTGGCGGAACCGAGAGCGATCGACCCGGTCAAAAATCTTCAACAATTCCGCTCAAAACGGCATTTTATCATAGCGTCGTCGATGAGTATTCGTTAAAATGCTAGGTTATCGGGGGTTTGTCGGAGCGGGAAAGACCCGGCGAGCCGGGACTCCGAACAAGACCCAACTCTTTTGACGTAAGGTGACGAACCATGAACTTACGGTATTTGCGCTATGTCCTCACGACCATTGCGGTTCTTGGCCCGGTGACGGTGACCACAGCCGCACAGCCCGCAGGAACGCTGGCCGGGTGGGGCGACAATACTTCCGGTCAGATCAACATCCCTTCCGGCACGTTCATCGCCGTGGCCGCGGGGTTGGATCACAGCCTCGGGATCCGCA
>JAGVHG010000006.1 GCA_020056715.1 Phycisphaerae bacterium
GGGCTTCGGTCAGACCAGTACCAAGACCCTCCAACCGCATCGGCTCCGCCGCTGCGTGCATGACCTAATCTATCGGGCATTCTCGTTTCCAAAAATCACCGCGCCGTGCAAAATGTGCTGCATTCGGCTAAAAAGTTACAGCCACCGAAAGCCAGCAATTGCCTCCGTGCCTACAGCCTGCCGTCTACAGCCTTCGGCCTCCCACCCTGTGCCTTTCGTTCCCCCATTTCGGCGTTTCTGTTTTCTGCGTTTCTGCGTTTCGCTGGTGCCACACCATGACACTACACGAAAAAACTGTACTCGCAAAACGAACCCATTTGAAACCGGTGCATGAAAAAAGGAAGTGCGAATGTGTACGCGAAAAACGCTCCTCCGTCGTGGCTTCGTGGCTACGTGGCTTCGGCTTCAGACGCGGGTCATCAACCGCTCGCCGTTCGATTCCAACCAGATCAGCTTCCTTCGCGCCATCTGCAACACCCGAAAACCGGCCCATCGCCCTACCGATCCCGTTTCCGTGATGGGCGGCACGCACTCCGCGATCAAGGCCTCGCTCATCAGCCACGGCACGCAACGTCGTTCCTCGTTGGAGATCGGGACCAGCGATTCGTATCCCGCAAGAAACGCCGCCAGCCGCTCCTCATCCAAATGGTCAGGCCAGGTGTCGGGATCGCCGCCGCCGATGATCGAAAACTGCAGCGCCCCATTGGCCGCATCGACCGCGAGGCGCGAGTAGCTCACCGAGTCATAATCCACGACCGCCACGACCTTTTGATTGCGAAAGAGCAGGTTTCCCGGATGCCAATCGGAGTGAACGATTCGCTCGGGCCTTGTTGCCAAACCCGCCGCATTCACGGCGTCCGCGGCACGATCGTACTGACCGAGCAGGAACTGGATCAACGTCGCCAGCTCGGCCTCATCGCCGCTGAAGCTGTCGTGCGAGCTGAGTGTCGAACCGATGGCACAAAGCCCCGTCCGCACCCCGGCCGCGTCGTGATAATCCCCGCGCGGGGTCGGCAGCGCCGGCGATGCGGCGAAATTGCCCGTAGCCTGATGAAATCTCGCCAGCATCAAGCCTGCGTCGTGGGTCTCCGCCGTCGAGTATTGGTAGGACTGTCCGGCTACGAACTCGAACAGTTCGTAGATGTGGCTGCGGATTTGCACCAACGTCTGCCCCGTGTCGCGCGAGGGGACCAGCTTGGCGACCGGAAACCCGGCCGCAATCAGATGGGTCTGGACCCGGTGAACGAAACGCACGCGGTCGAGCCGCGCACTCGACACCGTCCGCCGTTTGAGCAGGAACTTCCCGCGTTCGCAAACGATCCCCACCTTGGGGCTGCGCCACGACCCACGGGGAAAGTCGGTGATGGACTCGACCACCCCCAGGTCGTAATAGCTCAACGCGACGGCCAGCTCGGCCGTGTCGAACATCGCTCGTTCGCGTTGCTGCAAGGTGATTCCCTCGATCCGAGAGTGCCCTAGTTTGTCTTCCGATACCAGGCCAGCAGGAAAACAATGATGATAGCGAGCGCTAATCCGCAGATCAGGATAGCGATCAACAGGTTCTGCCTAGGCACATACATTTCTTTTCGATCCGGGCAGGGTCGACAGCGTGCTGAAACCGGCTACGATTCTATTCAAGGCCACGGAATCGTCAACGGCGGGGGAGCTGTGATATGAACCGCAATCAGGCGTGGGAACTGCTCAACGATTACACCAAGAACCCCGCTTTAATTCGCCACGCGCTGTGTGTGGAAGCGGCCATGCGCCATTACGCAGGTTTGAACGCCGCCGACCAGTCACAATGGGGAATTGCCGGGTTGCTTCACGATTTTGACTACGAGCGGTTCCAAACCCCTCCCGAACACACCCGCGAAGGGGCCAAGATCCTCCGCGCCGCGGGCTGCGACGAGGAGATCGTCGGGGCTATGCTCTCCCATGTTCCCTGGAACCAAGACGATTACCCGCGCGACCGTCCGATTCGCAAGACCTTGTTCGCCTGCGATGAGTTGTGCGGTTTCATCTACGCCGCGGCACTGGTGCGACCCGATCGACTGAACGGGATGCAACCGTCGAGCATCACCAAGAAGATGAAGGACAAGGCCTTCGCCCGCGCGGTGTCACGCGATGACATCCAGCAAGGGGCCGCATTGCTCAACCTCCCGCTGGCCGACCACATCGCCAACTGCATCGCCGCCCTCCAATCCATCGCCGACCAACTCGAGCTAGCCCCCCCACCGCCTACGTCTTAGCCCACCTACGAATGTGCCGGACCCATCCAATGGAAGTAAAGGCTTCCGCTTGGACTCACGATGCCGTGAACGCGACTCCGAGCTTGACCGCGGCGTTTTTGAGGGCCTTGTCTTGAGTTGCGAGAAGTCCGCCGCCCCGTATGGCGACTTCCAGGTAGGACGCATCGTAGACCGTAAGATCGTGCGCTCGCGCCAAAGCAAGGGTCTCCCCGAACGCATGAAACGACGAGCGATCATCAACCCGGATCGGAAGATCGTTTAGAAAACGGATGAACCACGCGCTCCTGGACACATCGAGTCGCCCGGCTCGTTCGCTTAGCGCCAACACATTGGCGACCTCCAAGGGCCATATCGATGGCACCAGACCTTCGGAGTTGTCCAAAATACTAAGGACTGCGTCGGCGTAGGTATTTCTTTCGTCTTCAAAGCACCAAGCCATCGTGACCGAACAATCCACGACGAGTTCGTTCATCGTCGGCCCTCGTTGATCATGTCACGGATCGACAGCCCTCCCAGCGTATTCCGCTTACGAAACTCAAGAAGCTCCGCAATGACCTGCTTAACGTCCCGTTTCGGTTTCTCGTCTCCTACGGGCACGAGTTTTGCAACGGGTACCCCATGTTTGGTGATGGTGATCGACTCCCCTTTGGAGACGCGCTCTAACAAGGCGGATAGGTGTGTTTTGGCTTCGTATGAACCCACGGTCATTTTGCAGGACTCCAACTAGTCTAAGACTAGTCTACTGCCTTTGGGGACGGTTGTCAAGTGCTGCAACCTCCATTAACCTGTTACAGCTTGTCCCTACGTGAACCTTACCGGACGAGGAACGGGGCAGAACGTGGACCTGGTTCAGCTTGCTGAGCGTATTGCGGACATTGAAGCCAGAGCCGGGGCCGACCTGAAGGCGGTAGCGGCCATCGACGCCCTGCGCGGACTCGAATCCAACGTCCTCGGCAAGCAAGGCTCACTGGGGTTGTTAATAGCTTCCGTCAAACAGTTTCCGCCTGACCAGCGGGGTCAAGTCGGCAAATTGCTCAACGAGGGCAAGACCCGAATCAAAGGTCTTCTCGATGCGCGCATGGCCGAACTCCAAACAGCCGCGCATACGGACAATGCGGATGACGCGGCGGCTTTCGATCCGACGCTGCCGGGCGTCGCGGCGGCGATGGGCAGCGTCCACCCGGTTACCGCCGTGCAGTGGGAGGTCGAGCGACTCTTCGAGCGGCTGGGTTTTACTGTCGAAGCCGGTCCGGAGATGGAGACCGAGTATCACAACTTTGAGGCCCTCAACATTCCCGCGACCCATCCGGCGAGGGACATGCAGGACACGTTTTGGCTGACCAACGGTATGGTCCTCCGTACCCACACTTCTCCCGTGCAGCATCGGGCGATGAAGAAATTCGGCGCCCCGCTTCGCGTCATCGCTCCGGGCCGTTGCTTCCGTTACGAGACCATCGACGCCTCGCATGAGAACACCTTTCATCAGATCGAGGGGCTGGTGATCGACCGCGACATCGGCCTGCCGCATTTGATCGCCATGGCCAAGACGCTGCTCGCCGAAGTGATGAAACGAGAGGTCGAACTTCGCGTGCGGCCGGGGTACTTCCCGTTCGTCGAGCCGGGTATCGAGATCGACATGAACTGCCGCATCTGCGGCGGCGCGGGCTGCCCGACCTGCAAACAATCCGGATGGGTGGAGATTCTCCCTGCGGGAATGGTCCATCCCAACGTCCTCCGCGCCGGCGGTATCGACCCCGAGCAGTGGAGCGGCTTCGCCTTCGGACTCGGTTTGACTCGACTGGCGATGATGAAATACGGAATCCGCGACATCCGCGTGCTTAACAGCGGCGACCTGCGACCGATCGTCGCTCCGGCCCGCCTCGGCGGGCCGATAGTGTGGCCAGAATGATCGCCGATCACCGTAACAACGCATGCGTTAGTTCGCGCATTGGTCCATGGAGTTCGAAACCAGTGGGATGCGCGATTCTCTTAACTCAAAGCGAACCGTCATGATTCGCGGCCGTATTCATCGAATCGCGTCGGTCCTTGCGATCCTCGGAGTCACTGGTTGCTATTCGTCCGGGCGCTCGCCCTCGCTTTCGACGGACCCGTCAAAGGGCGAGGTACGACTAGCGGCAACCGGCGGTTTCGACGCTTATCTCGTCCACCAGGGTGATGTGGGCGTCTGGACAGTTAAGTGCCTTCAAGTCCTCGAAGACACTGGATCCCCCCAGGTCGTTTCGCTCGACGACAAGGGTCGCTGTTTCATCTTAAACACATACAGTGGCAAGTGGACGCCTACGGTCGTGGTTCAAGATCGCGAGTGGCTCGGCGGAATTGCCCACGCGGATGTCGATCCGCGTCGCGCGGGCAAGGAGCTCTATGTCGGTGGCAAGCGCGGCAATCTCTACCAGGTTTGGCCACACACGCAAGGCTGCTTCGATGCCAATGTAATCGCGTACCTGCCGGGCAACGAGATTCACACGCTCGTCGCTGATGACCTCGATCGAGATCGTCCCGGAAACGAGCTGATCGCGTTTACACGACCGGGGGGACTCTACATGCTGGAGCCCCGGAGCGACGGCGGCGCATCCTTCGATTGCCGGTTCCTCCAGAATTTACCGGGGCGGGTCCGAGACGCGATCGTCCTGCGAACCAAAAACCACGAGCTACTGGGAATCGCGACGGTTTCGAGTGCAGGGGAAGTTGGTTTGCTGCGGTTCGAGGAGGGGAAACCAGAATGGGCAGTATTGTTCCAAACACAAATGGGATTGGGGCGGATCGCTGCCAAGCCGCAAATCGGAGCTGATCCACTTGTTCTCTATGTAACGTGTGACGACGGACGGGTCCTTCGGCTCGAACGACGAAATGACGGTTCGTTTGCCCCGGAGGTCATCTACGCCGGACCGCAGGGGCCGCGCGGCGTGGTGGCCGGACGCTTTCACGAAGACCCCGACGTCGAGTCGATCGTTATCTTCGGATACTCTAAGAAGGTGCAACTGTTGACGCGATTGAACAACCACTGGCGCGTCGAAACGATATTCGAAGACCTCGACAAGGGACATTGGCTCACCGTCGGAGAACTCGACGGGCGAAACGCGACAGACGAGATCATTCTCAGCGGCTACGGCTCCCGCGTCATTCTGCTGGCGCGACCGCCCGGATACGGCATGTACTGCCTTCGGGACGAATCACCGACGACATCCGGCAATCGGTCAGCGTCTCCGCGGACCGCCGGATTTGTCAATCTCTATCCCTGATTCTACATTCTACTCATGCTGATCTCGCTGAACTGGATTCGTGACTTCGTGGAATTGCCGCCGGACCTCGATCCGCGGGCTTTGGCCGAGCGCTTCACGCGGACAACCGCGGAAGTCGACGACGTGCGGCGGATCGAGGTCCGCGCCTGCGGCCTCATCGCCGCGCGCGTCACCAAGGTCGCGCCGCGCGGCAGCGCACCCGATCCACGCCTACAGCAAGTCACTCTCGAAGTGGGCCTTGGAAAAACCGTCGAGACCGCCTCGATTGCCCCCGATCTGCGCGTCGGTCGGATTGTCGTCTACGCCCCCATCGGCTCATCCGTCGCCGCCCTCGGCGATATTGTGGCGACGACCGTCGCCGGCAGGTCGAGCATCGGCCTGATCCTGCCCGGTGAGGCTATCGGCGTCGAAAAAGCCTTTCAGGAAGCTATCTTCCTCAGCGACGAATTCCAACCCGGCCAGCCCATACCAGCCGAGCTATTCGATGATTGGGTCATCGAAGTCGACAACAAGTCCATCACCAATCGTCCCGACCTCTGGGGACACTACGGCATCGCCCGCGAAATCGCCGCGATTGTGCATCGCCCGCTCATACCCTATCCGGTCGTCGCGATTAACGAACTCAGGGATACGAAGCTGCCCGAAGTGCCCATTAAGATCACTGACCCTCGCGCTTGCCGCCGCTACACCGGCCTCATGGTCGAAGGTGTCCCCACTCAGCCCGCGCCGCTTTGGATGCAACTACGCCTCGGACACGTTGGCCAGCGTCCCATCAGCGGCCTGGTAGACCTGACGAACTACATCATGTTGGACCTGGGTCAGCCGATGCACGCCTTCGACGAAGCAATGGTCGATCGCATAGAGGTCGACTGGGCGAAAGACGGCGAACGCTTCAAGACCCTCGACGGCGTGGAACGGACGCTCACCCGCGGCGACCTGATGATCCAATCCCGCGGCAAGTCCGTGGCACTGGCGGGCGTCATGGGCGGTATGCAGAGCGAAGTAAGCGAAGCGACGACTTCCTTGCTCCTTGAATCCGCCAATTTCGACCCGGCCACCGTCCGTAAAACAGCCCACAAGCTAGGTTTGCGCTCCGAAGCCAGCGCTCGGTTCGAAAAATCCCTCGACCCGACGCACACCGTCCTCGGGATTCAGCGATTCATTCATTTGGCACGCTCCATGTACCCGCGCCTCAAGCTGACCTCACGGTTGTCCGACGGTTTTCCCAGTCCGTGTCCACCGGTGACGGTCAGCGTCAATCCGCTACACGTCTCCCGCACCATTGGTCGGGATGTTCCACTCGACGAGGCCCGCCGACTCTTGCAGCCAATCGGCTTCGAGCTGACAGCAAGTGACACTCACTGGACGGTTGGCGTCCCTTCTTTCCGCGCCACGGGGGATTGCTCCATCGAGGCCGACATCGTCGAGGAAATCGCCCGTTTAATCGGTTACGACGCCATAGCCCCGACGATGCCTCGCGTTTCCGTACGCTCCTTTGCCCCCAACAGCCTGCACGAACTCGAGCAATCCGCGTTGCGATATTTTACCACCGCCCACGGGTTTAACGAGGTCCAAGGATATATCTGGTATGACGCCGCATGGCTGCGTCGCCTCGCCGCCGACCCGGGGCCTTGCGTGGAACTCGCCAACCCGGCGGCCGAAGGTGCTCATCAACTTCGCCGTACACTCCTGCCCGGTCTGCTCGACGCCGTGACCAAGAACCGCTTCCATTTTCCAGCCCTGTCCCTCGTCGAACTGGGTAGCGTCTTTGAAAAAGGCGACCGCCAAGACGGGGAGTTTCGTAACCTGGGCCTGGTTCTCGCCCAGCGCGGCAAACGCGACGAAGACGAACTTTACGCACGCGTTAAGGCCGCCGTCACCGCGTGGACATGGCAACAATTCACCCGATCCGTGTCTTTTTCCGCCACGACCTCCGCCCAGGACCGACCGTGGGAGCATCCCCACCGCACCGCCGCCATGACCATCGACGGCGCACCCGCCGGTCGAATGAGTGTCATCGATGTGTCACTCCGCCGGACGATGGACGAGCACCTCGCGGCCTGGTCGATCGCCTGGGCCGAAGTGCGGCTCACCGGCCTCGAAGGCCTCGAAACGCTCACCGAACCCCTCGCCGCCATCCCCTCGTTTCCGCTGGTAGAGTTGGATTTTTCGATCCTCGTACCGAAAACGACACGCTACGCCGAAGTCGTCGCCAACCTTCGGCACTTCGAACATCCGCTGCTGAAGATGGTCCGTTTTGTGACCAGCTACGAAGGCGAGGCGATTCCCAGGGACCGCCGCAGCCTTACCTTCCGCACCGTCCTGGGCGAAGACTCGCGTACTCTCACGGATGCCGATTCCGACGCCTTCCGCAACGGTTTCGAACGGCATTTGAAATCCTATGGCTATGGTCTCCGCGTGAGCTAAAACATGACCGATTCCTCAATCGACAATCCGCGACGAGGTGCGCTGACGTTCCTGACCCTGTCGATTTGCCTCAGTTTCTCAGGTTGCTCCCAGTACATCGACCCCAACGTACCTGAGCCGATCCGCCCGTTCGTCGAGCCGCAGTTCGGCGGTGAATACCTGCTCTACCGTCCGTCGAGCTACGACCGCAAC
>JAGVHG010000059.1 GCA_020056715.1 Phycisphaerae bacterium
AGTTTGAGTAGTAACAAGCGGCGTGTTTTCGGGGTTGAGGGTTCGACTCCCTCCGTCGGCTGTCGGTCATCAATCCGTTGTTCGTCGAATAACACCGATTCGTAGCCGCGAGGCCTGCGCTCCGCCGTAGTACACGCGCAGGGTCGCTTTCACGAAGTCGGTTTCTTCCGCCAAGAAGATGTTGTCGACGTATTTCTGGGGATTGCGGTCCACCAGTGGGAACCACGTGCTCTGGACTTGCACCATGATCCGATGCCCTTTTCGGAAAGTGTGCAGCGTATCCTGGAGCATCACCTTCACCTGGGTCGGAACATTGGGCGTAAACGGCTCTGGCTTTTCATAGCTGTTGCGATACCGGCCGCGGATCACTTCGCTACGGACCATCATTTGACACCCGCCCAGGTGCTTTCCCTTGGGCAGTCCTTCGGGGTCTGCGGCATCATTGGGAAACACGTCGATGAGTTTCACCACCCAGTCCGAGTCCGTGCCGGATGTTGACACCCACAACTCGGCCTCCATCGGGCCTGCAAGGGTGATATCTTCCTCCAAGACCTCCGTTCGATACGTCAAGACATCCGGTCTTCGCGAGGCGAACCGCTGATCGTCGGTCATGTACTCCTTGGTCATCTCCTTGGCTACGGCCTCCGTGAACGGAACCGGTTTCGCCGGGTCACTGACATATTCGTCATACATTTCACTCGCACCGGACGGCGCTTCGAATGACAAACTGCCTCCGCTTTGGAAGTACAGATCACGATGTTCGAGACCCGCCGGCGGCCATTTGTCGAACCGCCGCCACGCATTCACGCCCGTCTCGAATACATACGCCTCGGGCAGCGGGTCGCCGCAAACATCCTTCAGAAAACAGTTGAAAAACGGCAGCTCGATGTTCCGGCGATAAAACTCGGAGGTCTTGGCCCCGAAGTAGGCCATACCCAGCTTGTCCCCTTCGGCTCGCGCCCACCCGCCGTGTACCCAAGGGCCCATCACCAACGTGTTCACCACCCCGGGATTCTGCTCCTCGACGGCTCGGTAGGTATTCAACGCCCCGTACAAGTCCTCCGCGTCGTACCATCCGCCCACGGTCATCACCGCCGGGGCCACGTTCTTCAAATGCGGCAGCAGCCGCCGCGCCTTCCAGAACTCATCGTACTTCGGATGCTCGACGATCTCGTTCCAGAACGCGATCTCGCCGTGATAGTATCGCTCGTTAACATTCTTCAGCGGTCCGATGTCCATGAAGAACTGGTATCCATCGGGCGTACCATGCTCGAAATTCTTACCCCACTCCTTGGTCGGTTCGGGCCTGGGTTTGCCGAACACCGCGAAGAAGTTAAAGGCGTGCGGCAGGAAGAACGCCCCGTGGTGATAGAAGTCGTCGAAGAACCAGTCCGCGATCGGGGCCTGCGGAGACACCGCCTTCAGCGACGGGTGCGCGTCGATCATTCCCGCCGAGGAATAAAATCCCCCATACGAAATGCCCCACATCCCCACTCGCCCGTTGTGATTCGGGATGTTGGAAAGGAGCCACTCAATGGTGTCGTATGTATCCGTACTCTCGTCAATGTCGGTCTTGTTGTCCTTGGCGTCGACGTGCGGCCTCATGTTCACGAATTCCCCCTCGGACATGAACCGCCCGCGCACGTCTTGATACACAAAGATGAACCGCTCATCGGCGAATTGTTTGCTAGGCCCCAGCGACGGGCGATACTTGGCTTCCCCATACGGCCCGCAGCTATACGGCGTGCGCGTGAGCATCATCGGATACTTGCGAGCGACATTCCGCGGCGAATACACGGCGGTAAACAAACGCACGCCGTCGCGCATGGGGATCATGTACTCGTGCTTCGCGTAGAGCCGCTGGATTTCCTTCCCTTCACGTTTTGCGACTTCTTCACGCGGCAACACCTTGCGCGGCGTCGTTGCACAGCCCGGGGTGAGAAAAAGTCCGATGAAGATAGCCGTAACGAATGAGAGCGCGTTACGCCTAATCAGAGCCGGGAGCGGAAGCGACCGGATTGGTGCACCATTGATTTCGTTCATGTCGTGAGCATATCGTACGCCACCAACGCGCTCAACACGACCGTGCCTACCGCGCCCGCGATGACTAACTCGTGCGCCCTTTCCATGCGGACCCGGCCGATGCTCTTCATCCCAATCGCCGGAAATAGAAAATAGAGAGTGACCTTCAGCACATTCGCCCAACCCAACACTGTCACGGTGTCGGTTACGACCCGCAGTTTGCTCCGCGCGGTGCCCCGGCCTATACGCTTCGCGGCTTCGACGCCCGCACGAGCAGGACTGGGATGTCCGTCCGGTGCCGCACGGCCGAAGCGACGCTGCCCAGGACGACGTCCTTGACCAGCCGGTGACCGTGTGTCGACATGGCGATCAGGTCGCAGTGCTCCTCGGCGGCGACGGAAACGATATGATCGGTCGGGTTGCCGCACGCGAGCCGAGCCGATACTTCGAAGCCTTCTCCCGCGAGGACCGCACGCCGCTCTTCCAGATACAGCCGATCACTGCGGATTTCTTCCGAGTCGTCCAAGTTGAGCTGCATCTGATTGCGTGCGACCATGCCGTCGGCCACGTGCAGGAGAATCAAACGAGAACCCATCAGGCGCGCAAGTGCTTTCACGTGGTTGAGTATCGTGTCGTCCGCCCACGAGTTGTCGAGCGGAACGAGAATGGTCTCATACATGACAGGGCGCTCCAGCGACGTACAACTACTCCGCGATCCAGTTCTGGACAGTTTGCACAAGAAGGTATCCGTTCAACGCGACGATCGCAAGCGTCACCAGCCAAGCCCCTGCCGAGAGCCAGACGGGATTCGTGAACACGCCCATTTTCCTTCGATCGCTCGTGAACCACACCAGCGGAATCACCGCGAAGCTAAGCTGAAGCGACAGGATCACTTGACTCAGAATGAGCAGCTTCCCCACGCCGTGTTCGCCGGCGAGAGCTGCGACGATCGCCGCCGGAACTATGGCGACAAGCCGCGTCAACAAACGCCGCAGCCACGGGCGCAGGCGTATTTCCAGGAACCCCTCCATCACGATCTGCCCCGCCAGCGTGCCCGTCAGCGTGGAGTTCTGTCCGGAGGCGAGCAACGCCACGGCGAAGAACGTGCTCGCCAGCGGAATCCCAAGAACCGGCGTCAGTAGCTTGTAAGCATCGTTGATGTCCGCGACGTTTGCATGCTCGGTCCCGTGGAACGCCGCCGCGCTCAAGATCAGGATCGCCGCATTGATGAAAAACGCGAAGAAGAGCGCCAGCGTCGAGTCAATCGTGGCGAACCGCACCGCCAGGGCTTTCCCTTCGGGATCGCGGCGGAAGTTCCGCGTCTGCACGATGCTCGAATGCAGATAGAGATTGTGCGGCATCACCGTCGCACCAAGAATCCCGATGGCGATGTAGAGCATGCCCGGATTGGTGATGATCTCCGTCCTCGGAATCAACCCACTAAGGGCCGACGAAACGGACGGGTGCGAATAGATCAACTCGTAGGCGAAACAACCCCCGATCGTCACGATCAACGAGGCCACAATGCATTCCAAGATCCGGAAGCCCTTATGCTGCAACAGCAGCACGACCATCACGTCCAAGGCGGTGAGTCCGACTCCCACGATCAGCGGAATGCCGAACAGAAGGTTGAGGGCGATCGCCGAACCCACGACCTCGGCCAGATCACACGCCGCGATCGCGATCTCGCACAGGACCCAAAGGGCCATCGACACCGGCGTCGAGAAGTGTGCTCGACAAGCCTGGGCCAGGTCGTGTCCGGTCACGATCCCCAGCTTCAGCGAAAGATGCTGAAGCAGGATCGCCATGAGGTTGGAGATGAGCACGACGCATAGAAGCGTGTAGCCGAACTGCGCGCCGGCCGCGAGGTCCGTCGCCCAGTTGCCGGGGTCCATATACCCCACGGCCACCATCAGACCCGGCCCGGCGAACGCCAGCAATGTTCGAGCGAAGCTCGCCGGGTGCGGCACGTGGATTGTGGAATGCACTTCCGGCAAGGATGCAGTCTTTGCCGGTCGGCGCCACGCAGGGCGGTCAGCGGTCGGCCCCTTGAGGCCCGACCGCGAGGTGAACCCTTGAGGCCCACCCGTCTCGGCCGTTGGGACGGTTGCGCCTGCCTCTTTTTCGTTGGAGAGTGCCATCGCCATGCCCATCGGCAAGTCGACTGCACCGCCCTTGAGCGGTGCAGCGACCTTGATCAACCCTTCCCCGTCGTGACATCGACTCCCGACACGCCGGAAAACCCCAAACTTCGCCTGAGTATACATCGGCTTGTAGGCCGGTACAAGCTATAATTTCGTCTAACCTAATTTTATGATGCGTCTCATTGTCGTTCGGGCCGGCTTCCGCGAACATGACGCCCGGCGTCGTTGGGAGATCCGAAAACTATGCTTAGCCGCTCGATTGAGGACTACATCAAGGCCATCTATGCACTTGAAATAGAGGTGCAAAAGGCCACCACCAAGCAAATCGCCCAACGGCTGGGGATCAAGATGGCCTCCGTCACCGGAATGATAAAGCATTTAGCCTCCGAGAGTTACGTCACCCACACCCCTTATTACGGCGTGCATCTGACCGATCGTGGCAAGGCTGTGGCCCTGGATCTCATCCGCCGCCATCGTCTCATTGAGTTGTTCCTAGCCCGCACCCTAGGCCTACCCTGGGACGAGGTCCACAACGATGCCGAGGTCCTCGAACACGTGGTCAGCGATCGCCTCGTCGAGCGGATTTACGAGTTCCTTGGCTTTCCCCAGTTCGACCCCCACGGCTCGCCGATCCCAGGCCGGGACGGGTCGATCGCTCCACAGCGGGGCATTCGGCTCGACGAAATGACTGCCGGACAACATGGGACGATCGTCGAGGTCTCCGACCGAGACCCGGAGTTCCTGCGCTATCTGACGGGGTTAAAGTTAAATATCGGCACCGAAGTACTTGTGCGTGAGCTTGCCCCGTTCAACGGACCGATCACGCTGGCCGTCGGCTCACGCACCATCGCCATCGGCCACGAAGCCGGAGCACGAATCCGCGTAGGTGTCGACGAGCCGACTTCTTCCAAACGTAAACGGAAGCACGCATAATCGCGCGAATACACTCTGTCTTAAGACTCTTCTCCACTTGAGGGAGAGGCTGGGTGAGGGGTGAGACCCGCGATCTCTAGATCCTCAGCATCTTCAAGACGCTTTCGTTGGACGGCAAGCCCGGATGAATGTCACGGATTTGATCGCCCGGCACCCAGCGGATTTCGGCGATCTCTTGTTGGGCGATGCGGAAGTCTCCGCCCACGTGCTCGACGCACCAGGCGACCAGGATGTGGCGTGAGTCCAGGACTCGCAGCGCGCCGAGGCGCTCCGTCGGCCTGACATGAATGCCCAGCTCTTCGTACAGTTCCCGTCCCACGGCCTGACGCGGGGTCTCGCCGGGTTCGACGTGTCCGCCCGGAAAGCACCAGCAGCCGGGCTTGGCCACCCCGGCCGCCCTACGGATCATCAAGTACTCGTCGCCGCGACGGAGAATGCCGATCACGCCACGGCGTACACGATGGTTTTGAGGCTTCAAGTCGTATCTCACGTGGGCGAGGAAGTTGACGGTTGCGAAAGGCGGGTGGGGAGGATGACCATAGGCACACGGTCCCATTGTAGGCGGCGCATGAGGGCGAAGGCCGTTTGGTTGTGCAGGAGACGCTGGTACCAGGTGTCCTTCTGGAAGATGAGCTGGCCGGTGAAAAAGATGGACCGCGGGAAACGTTTCAGCACTTGCACGCAGAGCTTCTCCAACTCCTCCACCGCGTCGGTGCCGATGGACATGAAGGAAATGGCCGGTACGCCCCATCCGCGCACCAGATCGACGTACTTAGCCAGCGATTCCTCGGTATGTTTGCGCAAGTCGTCCAACGTGTCCGCACCCTTGAAACTACCGGAATCCACCACTCCGACCGACAGAAAAACGACGTTCTTGAAGTATCCGGGGGCGAAGCGGTACGCGTTGAGCAGGGTATGAACCCCCAGTCCACCGTAACTTCCAACCAAGACGGCCGCCGCGGGTTCGGTCGGGTCCGGATCGGCCGCGGTCGGCACGCCCGGCGAGGGCAACGCGGCCATGATCTCGTTCAATTGCTTGAGTCGAGAAGTCACCCGCCGGTAATAGCGGCGGATCAGCATACCGAATGCGACGACGACGCCAGTCACCGCGAGCGTCTTCCACCCGCCTTGATAGAACTTTTCGTACACGGTGACCGCGAGGATCGAGACGCACAACACGGCCCCGACGACGAACAGGACGAGACGGCGGCGGCGTAGCGGGTGGCGGGCGCGGACTTTGGTCCAGTACTTACACATTCCGATCATGGACAGCGAGAAGGTGAGGAAGACGTTGATCGAGTACATGATGACCAGGGCGGTCACGTGACCGCGGGTATAGAGCAGAGCGGCGATGGCGCACAAACCCATGAGCATGACGCCGTTGTGCGCGGAGAGGCGCTCCGACATGTTGGCAAAGGGATGCGGCATCCAGGAGTCTAGGGCCATGTTGGCGAGCAAACGCGGTCCGCCGATGAAGCCCGCTTGGGCGGCGACGACCAGCAACGCTCCCTCCGCGATGATCGTCACCAGCACAAAGCTGACGCCCGTCCAACTTCCGGCGAGTCCTAACTCGGCCACGAAAGACTCAGTGAGAAGGTGGTTCATGGTCTTGAGGGGGGAGTGCTGGATGTGGAGAAGCAAGTAGGCAACGAGGAGTCCGCCTGCGGTGACAGCGAGTGACACGGCCATGTAGAGCATCGTTCGCTGACCGGTGGCGACACGCGGCTCGCGCATCACGGTCATGCTGTTCGATACGGCCTCGATACCTGTGTATGTGCCCGCACCAAGCGAATAGGCGTATAGGAACATGGCGAGCAAGCCCATAAACCCTATGGCGGGGTTGTTGAGTCCCTGCTGCACTCCGCTGACCACGTCGCCGGCGACCTGCGACACACCCGAGAGGTTTATGCCGATCGCACCGAAGATCAGTACGACGTGGGTGGCGAGAAAGATCAAAAAGATAGGCAAGAGGACTTTAATGGACTCCTTTACTCCGCGAAGGTTCAGCAAGGTTAGGAGGGTAATGGCGGCGATCTCGGCGGGGACTTTCCACGCTTGGCCGTGCGTGTGGAATAAACCAAACAAGGCGTCACCCGCCGCGGCCACCGACACGGTAATCGTCAGGACATAGTCGACGAGGAGCGCGCAACCCGCGATGAGGCCGATGCGCGGACCGAGCATCTTCGAGGCAACCAGATACCCACCGCCGCCGCTGGGGAACACCTCAATGATGTGGCTATAGCACGCCGAGATGACGAAGACCGTGACGATGGTCGCAAGGGCGAGGAACACGGCGAGGTACGTATGCTCGCCTAAATTGGCGAATGCTTCCGGCGGCCCGTAGCACGAAGACGACAACCCGTCGGCGCCCAATCCGACCCACGCTAGGAACGCGGCCAAGGAGATGTGCTTGTAGACCGAGCGATCCTTTAGATCGTGCGGTTTGCCGATCAGGATCGTCTTGACCTTCTCCTGGAGGGTCTCGGGTTCCTCCAAAGGGTCGAGTACGGGGTTGACCACGGTTGAACTTGACACGGCCTGGTCGATGCTTGAATCCGAGGTGGTTCGAACTCGCGGCGCTACGGGGGCGGACGCTGCTTGGGGGGCGTCCATCGGCATGGAGGATTTCTCGCTTGGGCCTGTGGGAGGCGATCCGGCCCTTGCCGGCGGGACAGGTTTTGGGTCCATAATCGTTCCCATCAAGCCGCACGGCCCTTGGGCTGTGCGTCGTACATCAGCCGAACGAGGGAGTATCGTACCGAACGGCTGCCTAGTTCGCACGCACCCTCGGATGGTCCTGTAATTGTGGCTCTGGCGTTCGCGTTGGGCGTAGAGTAGAAACCTGACGCTGCCGGAGCGGGCTGTGTCCGAGTTCGCCTGCCCTCAACCGGCGATCCGCGAGCATCTATGTCTGAAGTTTCGCCAACCGTCAGTTCTTACCACGCTCCCCAGCGTAAGCGACGGCCGCTTCATTTGAAAATCCTTATTGGGTTGGTTTTAGGCGCCAGTATCGGATTGGTAGCGAACGTGGTCTACACCCAGCCCGTTGTGGCCGGAGTGCAGGATTCACTCGACGCCGATGCGAACGGCATTCACGACCACCTCGATTGGGTCGCGGTGAATATCGCTGATCCCGTCGGCAAGGTCTTCCTGCGTCTGGTGTTCATGGTTGTGGTGCCGCTGGTCTTCGCGGCCCTGGCGTTGGGAGTCGTCGGGCTGGGCGACGTGCGGCGACTGGGACGCGTCGGCGGTCGAACGCTCCTATTTACGGTCGCGTTGTCGATGTCCGCCGTGACCATCGGGGTGGTCCTCGTAAACACGATCAAACCCGGCGGGGGCCTGAAGCACGAGCAGCGCGAAGCCCTTCGCGCTCAATACGCGGGCGGGGCGGCTGCTTTGGTGCAGAAGGCCAAACAGGCCAAGTCGTTAAAGGACACTCTGCTGGACATCATTCCCGAAAACCCGCTTCAAGAGATGGTGGGGGCGTTGGACGGCAGTTCCAAGGGCAACGGGATGCTGGCGGTCATGTTCTTCGCCCTCATCATTGGCGTTGCGATTACCTTGGTTCCGCAGGATCGGACACGGACGCTGGTCAGTTTATTGGAGGGCGTGTTCGACGTTTGCATGGTGGTCATCGGTTTCGCCATGCGCATCGCTCCTTACGCAGTGGCGTGTTTGGTGTTTGCGGTGACGGCGCGTCTGGGAATCGATATCCTCCACAAGCTGATGTGGTTTGTGTTGACGGCTCTCTTGGGGTTCACGATCCACATGCTGGTGGTGTACTCGTTGACCATCCGCTTTTTCGGCGGGATGGGGCCTCTGGAGTTTTTTCGCAAGATATCCGAGGCCATGGTGACGGCCTTTGGCACTTCTTCATCCAATGCAACCCTGCCGACGGCCTTACGCGTGGCGAAGGACACCCTACGATTGCCGCGCGAGGTGGCGCATTTCGTGCTCACCGTGGGGGCGACGGGAAATCAAAACGGCACGGCCCTGTACGAGGGCGTGGTGGTGCTCTTTCTCGCCCAGGTGTTCGGCGTCGATTTGACCATTCCACAGCAAATCACCGTTGTATTGATGTCGGTGCTTGCAGGGGTGGGGACGGCCGGGGTTCCGGGCGGGTCGCTGCCCTTGATCGTAATCGTTCTCCAATCCGTCGGCGTACCGGGGGAGGGGATCGGGATTATTCTCGGCGTGGACCGCATCCTCGATATGTGCCGGACGGTACTCAACGTTACAGGTGACCTAGCGATCGCCACCTGCGTGTCGCGAAGCGAATCGAGGACCACCGAAGCATGATCCAAGAACTTGACAACGTCGTTCTGACTGTCGACGTGCCTGGGCATCACCTCAAGTGCGGCGACGTCGGTACGGTGGTTCTAACGCATGGGACCGAAGGGTATGAAGTCGAATTCATGACTCTCACGGGCGAAACGGTGGCCGTTGTATCCCTATCCGCCGAGCAGGTTCGCCCGATCGCCGCAAACAAACTCCCCCATGTTCGCGACTTCGATGCGGCGTGAAGACAACCAGCTATATCAAATGCGAGCATGTTTGCGGCGCGTCTGAACGACGCACCCCATCAGAGCGGGGAGCGGTAGCGACCAGATTCGCTCCCTCGGGATCGCGATCCAGGCGTTGGATGCGGTCGTTGATAGGTCCAGTCTGCGGCGCGCGATCAGAGCGGGGAGCGGGAGCGACCCGATTTGGCCCATCGACCGCGCATAGTGATTTCACGATATTCGGTCGCTTCCGCTCGCGGCCCTCATCGGGTTCGCGATGTGCCGCCGTGAAACCCCCTCACCCTGCCTTTTTCCCCCAAGGGGGTGCGGGGTTTGTAACCATCATCCTGCCGTGAGTGCGAGTCATCATCAACCGGAGCGCAGACGGATTCTACCGGGTTCGATGATGAGCAAGCAGCCTGGCATTTTGGCGAGCAATTCCGGCTGCCCAAGGGCGCTTTCGATCGCCGCAACGATGGTCTGGGCGGCGGTCTCACTAGGGTAGTTGATGACAACGATCCCCGGATAGGATGCCGGCGGATAGTTGCGGACATCGGCAAAATCAAAATCCCGCGTGACTAGGGCCGCACTCTCGCGTTTTGCAAACGCGGCAATGGACTCGTCGTCGGCATCGTGCATGCCCACGTCGCGCACATCGGTGACGATGTGAGTAAGACGACGGAGACTGCCCGCCAAGCTCCGCGGAAGATTGGCGTCGATGATAAAGCGCATGGCCGCTTAGCTCGGAAGCGGGTGGTACTGCTCGCGTTCGATCAACGCGTTGGCAAACTCGAGGGCAGCGCGAATGTCGTCCGCGGTAACGGCATACTCGCGCTCGATTTCCGCCGGGGTCATCCCTGAAGCGAGTCCGCCGACAACGACGGTCACGGGCACGCGCGTGCCGCGAATCACGGGCTTGCCGTGGCAAATCTTCGGATCGACGATCACTCTGCCGTTCATCGTTTCTGACCTCACTTGGATTGTATCAGGCTGCCGGTTAGAAGGCGAGTCAAGTCGTTGCAGATTGGAGGTACTCGCACCGTGCTTCTACAGTCCCACCGTGAAACCCCCTCCCCCTCTCCCCCGAAGGGGAGAGGGGGAGTTTGCATCTCGCCGGGCGTGGTCCGCGGGCTGGTGCCCGCGGCTCTGATTATCCGGTCGCTACCGCTCCCGGCTCTGATGGTTAGGTCAGTGCCGGTTGAAGTTGGGGCGACGGTGGGTGCGCAGGGCCGACAAACACAACAATCGCGTCGATCACCATCATCAGCGCCAGAGCGACGAGGAGCATCGCCACCCAGGGGACGGGGTTGGTCGTGAGTCCGTGGGCGGCGAGGTCGATGCGGATAATGCGAAGCAAGGCCCACATGCTCATGACGTACATCAGCACAGTCGGCACACCCAACACGACAAAGACCCACGCGGACCGTCGCGTTCGCCATAGCCAGACGGTTAGGCCGATCAAGGTCAATGCGGCCAAGAGTTGGTTGCTGGCCCCGAATAAATCCCAGAATACTCGCCAGACGGGGACGGAATTGCCTGCGGCGTCGACCGATCGTTGAAGCAAAAACGGCACCGGCACGCCGACGGTGACCACCGCAGCGAAGATTTTTCCCCACCGACCCCGCCAACCGGTCAATTCCTGAACA
>JAGVHG010000123.1 GCA_020056715.1 Phycisphaerae bacterium
CGCAGCGGCAACTTCGAGGGCGAACCGATCAGCGTGTTCCTGACCGCGCGCAAGTATTGGGGCATGAAGGGGACTGCCGCACCGGCGGACGCCCTGCTGACCTTGTTTGATGTCGCCGATGAACTCGCCACTGAGAAAGTGGTCCCAAGTTTCGTGAACCCGCTGGCCGCGGCCATCGCCAGCCGGTCTTGAGTTGACTGCCCGCTTCATTGACAGCCGTAGCGAACGGTTGGATCATTTCTTGGAATGCCGCAGGCCCACGACACCGCTGCTAGCCCATCTATCCCCGCGACGTTGCATCCACCACGCCTAGCCGAAACGATTCCAATCGCGGATCGGCCCTGGAAACCACCCGCAATCCTTGTCGTCGCGGTACTCGGTTTTGCGATGCTGAGTTCCTTGGGCGGCGTTTTCGGAGGGCCGGCATTGGGCGACCATGAAGCGATCGTCGCCCAGAGCGCGCGGGAGATGCGCCTTTCGGGTGATTGGCTCGTGCCTCAGTTCCTCGGGACGCCGTTCTTTCGAAAATCGCCTCTGCCGTTTTGGCTGGTCGCGGCTTCTTCGTACTTGTTCAGCAATGATCCCACGACCGGCCTGCCTGTGACTGTGACTGCGTCACGGCTCCCGTCAGCTCTTTGCTCGTTGGGAACCATCCTGCTTCTGTGGCGCTTGGGGTCGTGCATGTTCGGTCGGCGGACCGGTCTGGTGACGGCGATCGTAGCGAGTTCGAGCGTGGTGTTTCTGCTCTATGCGCCGAACGCGACCGCCGAGATGCCGCTCACCTTCTGTTGTGTATGGGCATACTACCATTTCTGGTTTGCGGCCACGGCCCCATCACGGCGAGGAAGAATTGGACACAGTTTGGGGTTTTACTTGGCGCTCGGTTTCGCCATGCTCGCCAAGGGGCCCGCGCCGGTTGCGTTGGTCGGGTTTCCGCTGGCGGTTTGGTGGTATGTCCATCGTCCGTTACGGGTCATCGCGGGGGGCGGTGCCGGGTCTTGGCGGCAAGCGCTTGGGTTTTTCATTCGCGATTTCGGCGCGCGCACGCGCGCTGTTTTCACGCGGCATTGGTTCATTCCCGGTATTATCCTCTTCGCCCTGGTTTTCGTCCCTTGGATGCTTGCGGTAGCCGAGCGACATCCGCAGGCGTGGGATCTGTGGAACTGGCAATTCCTTCAAAGAGCGAAAGGCGATTTCCCCGATACCCGGCACCGTTCCATCTTGTATTACGTGCCAATCCTCGGCGGCTTCGTTTTGCCGTGGACCTTCCTAATCGTCGAAGCGGCTATATCGCCTTGGGTTCGACGCAACGCACGGATGCATCGGGCACTCATGTTCGCCGGGCTGTGGGCGCTGCTGGGCACACTGAGCATGTCGCTCATGGAGTTCAAGAAGCCCTACTACATTCTGCCGGCAGTACCCGGTCTCATCCTGTTGATCGCAGTCGCGGCAGAGCGCGTTTTCCTTCACGCTCACCGCTCCCTGGCCAGGCGAGAATCATGGCCGATACGGGTGGGCGTTGTGATACAACTCGCCGCCGTCGTTGGCGGCGTATGGATGTGGCTTTCGGATAACGACGTGGCTGCATTCGGCAGCATTGCCATCATCGCGATCCTTGGGGCCATGCTCTACGGAGGGGCGTTTCAAGCCTATCGAATGGGGCGCGGGTGGCTCGCCTTGGTGACCATCGCCCTCGTGACTGCTGCGACGTTTCACGCGGTTTGGTACGGTTTTGGAAGCGCAATCGACAACATCGACAAGGTGACGAAACTCGCGTCGACACTGGACTCAAGCCAGGTTCCGCGAAACGCGCGGCTATACTGGGCCGACCGCCGTCCGGATGCTCGGCTCAGCTTTTATTTCGACCGGCGGTCTGAGCACATGGTCGATCCGGCTGAGATCGTGGGCAAGGACATCTTCAACCGGCGGACCGACAAGCACGCGTTTGAACAGATAGCGATTGAGCGGGCCCTCGAGCTTCTGCAAGACTCAGAGCCGGTGTACCTGATCATGGGGCGGGATAGCTATGAGCGACTGACCGACACCCTCGTCCGGTACGCCGACCTCATCGGCACGCTGCAAGAAGAGGAAAAGCCCGATCGCCACGATTGGCTCATCGTAACGAACGCGTCCCGCATTCCTGCTGATAAGTGACGCCTCCGCGCGTCCGGTTATGGGGAGTGCTTGCGTGGACTTCCCACGGGACATACAGTCCCGGCTTCAATGTTCACGACGGAGTTCCGAAGGCGTCCGAACGCGAGATCAAACTGATGATGAGTGACAAAACACGGCACCACGTTGGATGCCGTTGGATGCCTTCCGGGGTGCGGGCTGTGCGTAATGTCTGTTCGCCGCACTGCTCAAGGGCAGTTCGGCTGACGGCGCTCACGGTCGCTTTGATGTTGGCGACCGGCTGTTCTTCGACGTGGAGCCGATGGCGGCCCAACGGGTGGCACGCCGATTACAGCGCCGCCGAAACCCGCATGGCCGAGTCCGGCAGCGAAATGCTCATTTTCTTCCGGGCCGTCGATCAAGACCGGCCCGATCCGACGTTCGACGCCATGCGGAGCGCTCCCCTCAAGCAACAAACCGCCAAGTATGTCCGCTGCTCGCTGTATCGTTCCTACGAGCCGGACCGCCGCTACGTTGCCCAGTACGGCGTCGACCGGGCCCCGGCCCTGATCGTCGTGCACGGCGACGGGACGTATCACGCGCGTACGGGCCTCACGTCGGCGGCGCAGATATCCGAATTCCTCGCCGCCGCCCAACCGCCGGGGGAAAAGCCCGTTCTTAACCCGCACATCCCCCGTGACGTCTATTACGTTTGGCATTCTTCGCTCGAATCCGCAGAGACCGCGGCGCAGAAAACGGGGCAATCTATCCTTATTGTGTACGATCGGTGGTGGTCGCGTGACCGGCGGAAGCTGGAAAAACTGCTGGGACATCGTGAAGTCTACAGCCGCTTCGCGGGCATGGCTCACTGTCGTCCTGGGTCGATTTTGGGAGGTGACCACCAATCAATGGCCCGCTTCGGCGTGATGAATCTCCCCGCGCTGGTGGTCGTCCATTCCGATGGTTCGCACCAAGTGCTCGAGCTGCCCACCTCGTACGAGGCCATCGTCCGTTTTGCCGACCGCGCCCACCCGACCGGCGGTGCGGCGACGTCCACTGCCGCAGTGGCGCAGTAGGAATTACGAATTACGAAGAGTGCATCCTACAACCCCTCTCCCCCACTGGGGGAGAGGATACGCTCACGGTGATCGGCTTTTTGGCGGTCTACGCGACGACCGGGCAGTTCTTCATTCAGCCGAATGATTTGGGGAAAGGCCTGCACGGTGATACAATCGTTGATGATCGGCTATGGGCTGGCGACCCGGATATGCCGGTGTGGCTGCATCGGCTCTGGCCGATGCTGTGGTGGCTGGCGAGCGCAGCCGCGGTCGTCGCCCTCGTTGACTACGTCCGCTTGGGCAACCGCTTCACGGCCGAGTACCATGCCGCCCATCAGAACCCCAAGCGCTAGCGCGGGGTCTTGAACGGTGGAGGGTCTTGGCCCGTCGCTTGCGCTCCGGGTTCGGATTGAGGTGACATCCAATGACACATGAACCGTTTTCTCCTGTCGAACAAGCTTTCAACGACCTCCGCGAAGGCAAGTTCATTATTCTTGTCGACGATGAGGACCGCGAGAACGAAGGCGATCTGGTCATCGCCGCGCAGAAGATCACCCCCGACGCGGTCAACTTCATGCTCAAGATCGGACGAGGTGTGCTGTGTCTGCCCATGACGCGGCGGCGCTGCGAGGAGTTGAACCTGTCGCTGCAAACCTCGCAGAACACCTCTCGCTTCGCGACGGCCTTCACCGTGACCGTCGACGCTCACCATCGCTTCGGAGTCACCACCGGCGTTTCTTCCACCGACCGGGCCAAGACCATCGAAGTCGCCTGCGCTCCGGACACGAAACCCGCGGACCTTAACCGCCCCGGCCATGTGAATCCCTTAATGGCCGTCGACGGCGGCGTACTCGTCCGCGCCGGGCAGACCGAAGGCTCAGTCGACCTGTGCCGCCTTGCGGGCCTGCGCCCCGTGGCCGCCATTATCGAAATCATGAACGACAACGGTTCCATGGGCCGACTGCCCGATCTGCAGAAGATCGGACAGCAGCACGGCATCCGTCTCTACACCGTGGCCGACATCATCGAATACCGCATGAAACGCGAGGCCTTTGTGTCCCGCGGCGTCACCATCAAGCTCCCCACCCATTTCGGCGAGTTCACGTTGATTGAGTACCACTCGCCGGTCGACCCCGAACCGCACTTGGCGCTCTGCTGCGGAGGACTTGGTGCTCTGGACGCTAAGGGCGAGCCGATCGTCCACGAGGAACCGGTCCTCGTTCGCGTGGAGTCGGAGTGCATGACCGGCCACGTGTTCCACTCCGCCCGCTGCGACTGCGGCGGTCAGCTCGATGCGGCCATGCAGATGATCCAGAAGGCTGGCAAGGGCGCCGTCGTCTATCTGCGCCAGGAAGGCCGGGGCATTGGCCTGCACAACAAGCTACGAGCCTATGAATTGCAGGATCAGGGCCTGGACACCGTCGAGGCCAATCAAAAGCTCGGCTTGCCCGTAGACCGCCGCGACTACGGCGTCGGCGCCCAGATCATCCGCGACCTGGGCCTGCGCCAGCTTCGCATCCTCACCAACAACCCCAAAAAAGTGAACCGCCTCGAAGTCTACGGCATGAAGATCGTCGAGCAATTGCCCATCGAAATCCCCCCCACCGAACACAACCGCGACTACCTCCGCACCAAACGCGACAAGATGGGGCATAAACTGAAAGAAGTGTGAGATTCGAGTGGTCCGCAATAGCGCACCCTACGCGACTCAGAATGAAATACGGGAAGGAAGAATGAAGAATAATGAAGAGAACTCGTAGCCCACAATTCGAAACGACAATGGGCGCTTACGGTGTAGGGGCGGGGCAACTCCAAGGTAGAACAATTGACACTAGAATCAGAACGCTTTGCCGGTACACGATACGGTGTTCTCGATGCGGACATACATGGGTCCACCACGGTCTTCAGGGAGATGTGACATCCACGCTCGGTGACTGCAACAAGACTAGCGCTATTTTTGTGCGTCACTGCCCACACTTTGATTGTCGACGTGGCTGCACACATCCTCACCCAGTGGTGTTCGTGTACAATGCGGTCATGGCGATTCTGACGCTTCGACATATTATCGGTTATGGTGAGGTTATCGAGGAAGAAGAATTGATGCGAAAGTAATCTCGTAGGGCGGGCAACGCCCGCCGTTGGGTCGTCGGCGTGCGAAGCACGCCCTACAACGACTTCGCCGGGGTGCCACTGCCGATGTGTGCCACTGCTCTTGAGCAGTGGTCGGGTTGAGGAGACGACTTCACAGTCGAACGATCGGTGAGTCCATCTAAGTTACCGATCCAGCGGACGAATCTCGACCCGTCCGCCGTCCTTCACATCGACGCTCAAGCGGCAACCCTCCATGAGGCCCATTCCCACAAGCGGGCCGCCTTCCGCCAGGGATACAATCACATCGCGCCATCGCCCGTCCCACAGCACTTTACCCTCGTAGAGATCGAACATGTCCAGGTCGCCGTTGGCGAGTTCGTAGGCCATGCTTTCACGGAACCGCAGGCCCAACTCCTCGATCACCTGGCGCGGAACGGTGAGGAAGTCCGTGAACCCTGTATCAATAATGGCGTCCAGTTCTACCCTTCGACCGGCGGGACCCGCGAGAGCGAGCCGGATCAACGCCTCGCGGCTGGGCTTGACCTCGCCGACGATCACGCCCGCACCGCGCGCGGGCGAGCGCCGATACGTCCGCCGGCGCGATAGCCGATCCGCATGGCAAACAGCGGCGCGTCGGGATGCTTTGCGGCGGCGCGGTTCGACGCCACAAGGTGATCGGCGTCGATCTCATACTCGCCGGTGTCGATATCGATGACGAGGTACTTGCCGAATTGGTCGCGCTCGACCCGCGGGCGGATTTGCGATTCGTAGATCGCCTGTCCGCGTTGGACGATCTCCCTCGCTGTCGGTCTAGTCGTGCCCATATACAACATTATGGCACGGGGAACGATCCGAGGCAAGGGTCGTCGGCGTGCGAACCACACCCTACAATGATAGTTCGGCCCAGCTATTTGGCCTTCTTGCGTCTCGGCTTTCGACACGCCGTCCGAAGCCAATCCGCAAACGCTTCGGCTGACATGCTCCTATCGGATAGACCAACGACCACCCGAACGACTTCATGCTCCGGCGCGATCAATTCCCAGCCGTTGATGCCCAAGAACGTGTAGGCTGCGAGGAACGCGGTGCGTTTGTTGCCGTCGATGAACGGATGGTTTCGAGTGATACCATACGCATAGGCCGTCGCGAGGACGAAGAGGTCACGCTCGCCGTACGTGTAGTGGTGCTTCGGGGCCGCGAGCGCGGAGTCGAGCAGCCCCAGGTTGCGGACCCCGGCGTCGCCGCCATGTTCAGCAACGAGTTGCTCGTGCATGGCCAGCACGGCCTCCACCGTGAGCCACGCCGGTTCCTTCCTCACTTGGCCAGCTCACGCAGGGCGTTGCGGTACTTCTTCATCCCTTTGGCCGCGACCTTCATCTGCCGCTCGAAAGCAGGATCGTAGGGTGTGATACGGAACCCTTCCGGGCTTTGCGTCAGAAAGAGCTTGTCACCCTCCGAAACCTGCAGCGCCGCCGTCGCCTCCGCCGGCAGGATGACCCCCAGCGAATTGCCGATCTTTCGCACCGTCATTTGGACCATATCTACACCTCCCATCAGAGTTTAACATAGGTTATAACATCGGTCAAGTCCAACGGGGGGCGGAACGGTTGAAGCCCAAGCGCCCCGGGGCTTGGCCGTGGACGGCGCGATCAATCCACTTGTTGCGCCGCGAGGAACATGGCCTTGCCCAGGGCGTCGAAGAACTGCTGATAGGGTTGCGGGTCTTCCACGGGTTGTAGATTGTACTGTGCACTCGCCCGGACCAGAAGTTGCGTAGTCCCCCGCGGTCGCACTGAGACCGTCATCCGCAAAACGTAGCGCTCCAGTTTCGTCGCGCTGACCGTTCCGATAACGTCATCGGCGCTGTCGATGACGAAGCCCAGGTCCTGCAACGTCGCCATCACCGTGCGAAGCGTGGTGATCTTGTCCGTCGTATCGAACGCCCGGGTTTGGACGCTGCGGAGTTTGACGGCGCTGGCGTCGGCCAGCAAGAACTGTCCTTTGGAAGACTGACACGCTGGGATGGCGCAGATACACCAACAGAACAAACCCAATCCGGCGGCCTTTAGAGTCATATCTGATGCGCCTCCAGGAAAATGGCGTGTGACAGTTTGTCAAAGAACTCCTGGTACAGCTTCGGGTCGTCCAGAGGCTCCAACTTGCAGATTTGGTTGCGGTCGTTCCATACGATTCGCTGGAAAGTGACCCGCACTGCGATCTCATTCCCGCTTGGATGGGTCACGATCGAGGCGCGGACCTTCTGATTGCGGTCTATCGGCAGGTCCACGCGGAGCAGGAGGAACACGAACACCTTGCCCGTGACCTGACCGCCCTCGATGGCCGTGCGATCCATAGAGGCCACGATCAGACCGAGGTCGGACTCGCTATTCTCGATGATGAAGCCCATGTCCTGAAGCAACCCCGCCGAGGCGCCGAGAATCTGCTTTTCATCGGTGGTGGAGAATCGCCGTGTGCTGCGCTGCCGCCATTCCAGCGATTGGGGACGCATGGCCAAGGCGTTCTTCGGAATTTTCGATGCGCATCCGCCGACGGAGCCTACGGCGGTGATCCCGCAAAGCACGAGCTTCTGTACAGAAAGTCGCCGCAACATGCTCGGTTTCTAAAAACGAGACGCGTGGTAGGCGAAATCCCGGATTTTCTTATTCTCGTCGAACTTGATGACGATGGTGAGCGTACGCTGGCTTGTCGAAGACGCACCCGCACTGCCGCGCCCTCCCAGCCCTCCGCCGCCTGCTCCGCTGTTCCCGAACCCGACCCCCGCCCCAAAAATAGACCAGCCGCTTTCCGACGCTACGACGTCGGTGGCAAACTTATCGTAAATCCAAACCTCGCGTCCACCCTCCTCGCTGGTGACGACATTCGGACTTCCAAGGACCTCGGCCACCTCTGCGCCGCTCATCCCCTTGCGGATGTCACGCTGCACCGTTCCGACGGTAAGCCGATCGCCGTCCAGCCCGCCCTGAACGTCCCGGGCATGGTGGCTTGCGGAACACCCGAATAGAGGTGGCAACGTCAGAATGGCAACAAGTAGAATAGCAATTCGAGTTCGTTTGCGGATCATGAAGCCGGGATTTATCAGCATTGATGCACGCCGTCAACGGCCTCCTTTGGTTTGTCTTGCTATCTCTTTCGGTGAACGCACCCAACGACAGCACTTCGAGGCCTATGATGGGCACATCATCTGTGCAGGGACGGGCCATCCTATCTCAAGGCGGCCAATAGGTGATTCGACGCCTTACGGGGAATGCTTTAGAACCGGGGAGGGAATCTCAATTGCATCGCCGGGGCGAAGCCCGATCCGGCCCCAGACGCCGGCGTTGACCTCGATGGCGTACTGCGCGGGTGAGCCGGATGGGTATTGCCCCGGACGTTCGTCCAGCGGGGCCATGGTATACGTCGCCACCACTACGCCGTCTGAGTCCAAATAAGCAATATCCAGCGGGATGATCGTGTTTTTCATCCAAAAGTTGAGAGCACGGGCGCGGTCAAAAGCGAAGATCATGCCCCGCTCCGTCCCGTCCAGCAGCGGCGACATCCTCTCGGCCGACACAAACATGAGTCCCTGCGTTTGCTCGGAAACGTCGTCCGCGATCCAAAGCTCAAACGCCTGTTGTTTGATGGACAGACGAACCGTTCCGAGCTTATCCAACTCTTCGATCCTCTTCGAATGGCAACTCGCACCGTACAGCGCCATCGCCAAACACGAGAGCATGATACCGATGGCAATTGTTTTCATCATGAGGTTCCTTTCGACGCATTTCGGGGAGAATCTTTCCCGCTCAACTTCCAGTCCGCAACCGGGCCAACCGTTCTTCAATCAATTCTCCCAACAATTTCGGATCGGCTTTCCCACCCGAACCCTTCATCGCTTGCCCGCGCAAAAAGCCGACCGCCGCCTGCATCTTCTTGGGATTCTGCAGCGCGTCTCGTACGGCGTTCTCATTGGCGGTGAACGCCTCTTCTACCCATCGTCGGGTGGAGTCCATGTCCTGCACTTGAACAAGGCCCAATTCCTCAGCGAGCTGGCGCGGTGACTCGCCCCGGCTCAGCATGATCTCCGCAATTTGATTCGCCGCCGTTTTGTTTACCGTCCCGTCCGCTGCGATCTTGGCCAGCTCCGCCATTCGAGTTTCGTCGACCCCCAGATCGGTCACCGCGACGCCGCGGTCATTGGCGAGCTTTAACCAAACATTGACGAGCTGCTTGCCGACCACTTCCGCAGGCGCTCCCCCCGCAACCACCCGCTCAAAAAGCTCGGCCGTCGCGCGATGCTCGACCAGCGTCTCCGCGTCCTTCACGGACAGGCCATACTGCTCGGCGAATCGGCGTCGACGCGCGATCGGAAGCTCCGGGAGCATGGCCCGGATTTCTTCCAACATCACGTCGGACACTTCGACCGGTACCAGATCGGGATCAGGAAAATAACGGTAATCATGGGCCGCTTCCTTGCCGCGCTGAAACTCGGTTACCCCTTTGTCCGCATTCCAGCCGCGGTTTTCATTGGGAACCGTTCCCAGTTGGTAGTCCGCATTCTCCCGCCACGCGGCTGTTTGGCGCTGGGCCTCGTATTCGATTGCTTGCCGCACCGCTCGAAAACTGTTGAGGTTCTTAATTTCCACTATCGGCGTGCGATATTCCCGCCCTTGGCTTTCAATGGCCACGTTCACGTTCGGCTCAAAACGCATCTGCCCCTTTTGCATCACACCTTCGCTGACGCCAAGATGCGTCACCAACCGTTGCAGCTCGATGCAAAAGACGTAAGCCTCTTCCGCCGATTCGATGTCCGGTTCCGTGACGATTTCGAGCAGCGGCGCACCGGCTCGATTAAGGTCCACCAAGGTGCAGTTGCCGGTATCGTGCAGGTTTTTCCCCGCGTCCTCTTCCAAATGCGCCCGCCGGATGCGGACTCGCTTCGTTCCTGCACCGACCTGGACCTCGAAGTACCCGTCGGACGCGAGCGGCAGATCGTATTGACTGATCTGGTAGTTCTTCGGTAGGTCGGGGTAAAAGTAGCTCTTGCGGTCCCACTTGGTGTGTCGCGCGATCGCGCAGTTCAGGGCCATTCCGGTCAGGACCGCCCAACGGTACGCCTGTCCGTTCATCACCGGCAGAGCGCCGGGATGTCCCAGACAAACCGGACAGACGCAGGAATTCGGCGGCGCCTCGAACCGCACCGGGCAGCCGCAAAACATCTTCGTCTTCGTCTGGAGTTGGACGTGGATTTCCAACCCCACGATGGTCCGTGTTGTCAGGGTCTGGTCGCTCAAGCGATCACCTCCGGGCCGTTCAATTCGGCAAGGGGCCTATCTCAAAAACAGGTGTGGCACGGGCTTCCAGCCCGTGAAAACACCGGCAGGATGCCGGTGCCACATATTTATGGGATAGGCTCAAGGTCGAAGATGATAAGCGTCGCACGATCGGCCCGCCAACTACCGCCGCGCGGCGATCGTCTCCGGGGCGGAGCGCCTACATTTCTACCGGCACGGGCCTGAGCATGACGCCTGTGGATACGCAAAACCCTTAAACGCGTCCACGCCTCCAACGACGTCGATCGCATTGATGACTTGATCCGGAATGCAGCCGTACAAGTCCACCGCGTACATCGGTAGGGCACCGGTTGCGCCTTTGAGAGTATCAACGATGGACACAATGTCGATGGCGTCCACCACGCCGTCGGGCGGGGTGCGGATGCCCCCCGGCAGCCAGCCGACGACATCGCCCCATATGGGCGTGCGGACGACAGCTGCCGCCGTTACCACCGGACGGCCCGTCAGGCCGCAATCCGCCTGGACTTGGTACTCCATCCCTGGGACGATATCCACCCCGGTAACGTACACCGTTTCGCCCCATTGCGACGGCATCAAGATTGCTGCGCCGTTGGGATTATCGAGCGGCGACGCCACGTGGTACGTCCCGCTCGGCGCTCCGAGATATTTGCCGACTCCCAGCGGACAATTCGGAGTCACCAGCAAGCGCATCGGTGATGACGCCGCGGAACCCTGCGGTGTAATAGCCAGATACCGGGGTCCGGCGGCTACGACTAGGGGCGCTTCGCATCCACAGCTCGCGGTGACTTCGTCGCACAGGTCGGGCATGAAGCACGGGTTCCCGGAATCGGCGCAACCCGACTCAGCGGTGCAAATTTCCGTTCCGTTGCAGAACACGCCGTCGTCCGGACAGAGCGTGTCGTTCACCGTGAACACGCAACGCCCGTTCGCATCACAGCTATCGTCCGTACACGTCAAGCCGTCGTCGCACTGACTGGCGTCGAGACAATCGACGGGGAAGTTGAGTTGGACATAGCGACCGATGTCGGCCACACCTTGATCCGTGCCCCCATTGGCCAGCCAGCCCTGCATCGGCGTTCCCGGAAAGCCCATGCGCGTTCGGTGCAGGAAATGGAACGGTTCGTATACCGCGATCGTCCCCAAGTATTCCGGGGCCTGCGGCGTGCCGAAGTTGATGGCCGCTCCGCTGTCGCCGTGGCAACTGATGCACTGGCTCAACGTGCCGCCTGTCCTGTAATGCATTTCGCCCGCAACCTGGTCGCCAAGAAAGATGCCGCCCGCCGCGCTGTTGACGTACGTGTCGGTGTCGATCACCCCATCCAGGACGAACGCTACCAAGTCATTCAACTGTTCATTCGTCAGAACGGATCCGTAGTCATGTCCGTTCGGGACTCCGCCGCCTCCGCCGTTGTTGGGCGGCTCGTGCAAAAGATTGAACATCGCTGCCGGCGCCAGCGCTGTCCCGAACACGCCCGGAAACCCGGTGCGGTGCGGGCCGGCGGCGTATTCGCCGTCCACGCCCTTATAGTCCCACCCGTGACACTCCGTGCAACGCCACGTGGTTGATCCTGTTGCGGTGTCGCTTGTCGGGTCAGGCCGGTACTGCCACAAGAGATGGTCCGTTGTCGGTGCAGGCGCCGCGATCGCGGTCCACCACCGATCATACATGCGACCGCCCCGGATGTAGTCGATGACCTCGCAGATATCCGGAATGCCGTTCCCGTTGTTGTCCGCCGTCGTCCCACATGCAATGTCCGTCGCGTCATCAACGCCGTTGGCGTTGCAGTCATTCACGATCGGATCGGGTTGACAGCTTAGGGTCAACGAACCCGACCCTTGCGCGGCCTGATAACCGCCCACGCGCATCAAATACTGATCACAGGCCGTCGCAGGGAATGAAATCACCGACTGTAGACCGCATGTGTCGTTGTCGCAGTCCCTTGCCGATGCCGTGGTTGGACACGTACACCCATCATAAACCGCCAACATGGTGTCATAGACACTGCCGCACAAACTGGCTGTAGCAGTCCCTGTGCATGGGGAAGTGTAGCAGTACCAAACATCCGACTCGACCGACGACATACCCACATTGCAGAGTGCAGACTCGTTCGGTCCATCCGTGTCCGCCCCGCCGGTATTGAAGGCGAAAATCCCGTCGCCGACGGACAGTGCGTTCGCGCAGTGGTCGTTGGGCGGACCGATTTCCAACTGACAAGTCGCGCTACATCCGTCGCCGGACAACGTATTGCCGTCATCACACTGTTCGCCTGTCTCTACGACGTTATTTCCACAGACCGGTCCCATCATCGGTCCGATCGTGTTGGCCGCCGCTTCCGTCGGCGTACCGGGCCGAAACAAGACCAGTGTCGCGGAAGCCGCCTGCGGCGAACGATTGGCGTCGAACCGGAAGTTGTACAAGGTGCCCCAACGTAGTGCATTGGCATTCGGGTCCACGCTGTAGTCGTCGGTTGACCAGGTGATCGAACCGTTCTGCACGATCGGATTCCAGTCCGCACCGAGCCACGTTTCGCCGCTGTGGTAGTCCACGTCGTGAAAACCAATGTTCAAAATCTCCCCTGCCGGATCGACCGGTACGGAGAAGGCCCTCGCCGAACGGTGGGAGTTGAGGTTTTGCACCGCGTACTCATAGTGCCAATACCCTGTCCCTAAATCCGTGGCCTTGGCCGATACAATGAACAGACCTTCACCCGGCACCTGGACATCCGTCTCCGTCACCGTCGGGTCGGTGTCCTTCCACGCCCGGATGGCGGCCTGTTGGCGCTGCGTCGCTCCCGCGAGGGCGATCGTCCATGAACCCCCCGACCCGCTCACCGTTACCCGGCGGTACGCCGCATTGTTGTTCTGGTTGCCCGCCGCGGCGTCGTCCGACGTGATGTACTGCCCCTCCACGAAATACAGACCTCCGCCGTTCAACGAAGGATCAAGATCGCTGTTTCTCACCTGCAATCGCCGAGCGATGTTCCCGGAGTACGGCGGGTTCGCCGACGGGTACGGGAAATAGCCGGTATCGGCGTCCACCTGATACTTCGGCCCCATGTTCGACTGCGTCCCGTTCAGGCTCGCCGAATACGGATCGGAGCAATGCACCCCCAGGTGCGACCCACTCGTCGACTGACAATCAGAAAAACACAACGACTGCGACAGGGCGAAGAAACCGTGCTTGATCCAGCTCTGTCCGACTTGCTCGAAGCGGTTGTTCTTCAGGCGAAACATGCCCTGCCCGATGACCGGGTGCTGGTTGGAGTTGGAAATCCAGTTAAGCCAAAAATCGCCGATGTTGCACGATACGGTCCCAACCGCAAATGCCGAAATCCCACCCAAGCTCCCGTAGTTGGCCAGTTCGTAGAGATCGCCCACGATCACGTCCGGCCCGATCGCCATGGCCGTGTTGTCGACGTCCTCCGTTTGCGCCAAAACCGCTTGGGCGGCATCCAGCGGCGCTTGTTCCGCGCCGACCGGCTGCGCCGTGATCAGCACTCGCCCGATCGCCGTCCCGCTCGCTTGCGCCAGGTCCAATTCATCCGCCAACGATTCCGCGATCGCCAGTTCCCCCGCGATCCGCATCTCCTGACGACCCGCCGGCGCGTCGATAGTTACGGATGAAAACTCGAACACGATGCGACCCGCCGGGTCTTCGTTCAGGCCGTCGCGGACCGTCCACAACCCGCCCGCTTCTTTGGTGATCGTGAAATTACCGAACACAACGCGACGCTTGCCGTCCGTGAACAGCACCGCCCCGTGCGTACCTATCCTTGCAGTTGAAACATCGTTGAAAACGCCGTCGACTCTTTCCACGTCGAGCGTCGAAGTGCTTTGAATCACAGAGCTGAAACGAGGACCGGCCTCTTCGCTATCCCCGTCGCCGTTGACCACGAGTTCCAATCCCAGCGCGGTGAGCGCCGTCCGATCAAACTCGAATAGAACCCTGCCTCCGATCGGTCCGCGGGGCTTCTCTGCCGTCTCCGGCCGTACCATCTGCCCGGACGTGAACGCCGAGACCGCGACCATTGCAGCCGCCGCACACACTGACACCCAACCTACTCGCCGGAACATGGATCCCTCCTCTACCACCTGGGCCGGGGTATTGCGTAATCGGGAGGTTCTGAGTGGAACCTACGGCACGCGCTTTGAGCTTCAGATTCCCTATCGAGCATCCTCGTAGCTCGGGGCAACGAACATCCGAATACCCGCCGGGCAGCCGCCTACGTCCTCGAAGGGTCGTCTAGCACCCGGAAGCGCAACCACGTCTCCTCGATTCGTCGAACGGCAACGAACCCGGCACCATTGAACTACCTTATCCGATCCAAGCCCGATTTGCAATAGAGAATGGACGGCGGGGCGTATGAGGGGTGCATCCCAAATTGGGTGGCGATTATGCGGCGCGGTGGAGTGGCCGGGAGGCCCAAAAGGCGTCCCAAGAGCCATTGATGCGTTTCGCGATGAG
>JAGVHG010000090.1 GCA_020056715.1 Phycisphaerae bacterium
ACCGGACCGACGCCCGCGATCAGCTCAGCTACCTTTGCCCGAAGCTGTTTCTCCACCTCGACGTGGAGGTACATGTCGGGCGCGACCGCGACAAGTTCTCCCAGGGCAACCGCCAGCGTTGCCAACCGCGCCATCCGCTTCCCGTCCACCTTTGAAGTCGTCGCCAATTCCTCCAACGAGGGCGGGTGAAACCCTCCGCTGCGTAAAGCCGTGACCATGCTTTGCAATACTCGTTCATCGGCCGTCGAAAGACTCGGCGCGAACGCCGGTGAACACACGAACTTGCCCAGCAACTTGACCGTCTTGCCCTGCACCAGCCGATCGAAGAGCGGCCGCGCCAGCGCCCGATTCATCGTCACCCGTTCCAACCATCCGAGGACGGCGTCAAGCAGCCTCCCCGGTAGTTCCGGATGCGCACGATGATGGCGCTCAAGCCAACCGACCAGACGCGCCGTCAATTCTGCAATCGCCGCCGGTGTCGCGTAGACCTCGGTTCCCTGGACCCTGATCCAACGACCTTCCTCCTTCAGTCGATCGTACACCCCGGCAAGCTCACCAAGCTCGACGCCCGCCCGCGCACAGACTTGCAGGTCGGTGGGTGCACTGAAACCGGCCAGCCGCAACACTTCCGCAACCCGCTCCGCGACATCGCCCTGTTCGAGCCGCCGCAAGGCTTCGATCTCCCCGGCCGAATCGCGCCGCTTGCGACGCGCGACCGGACGCAGCACGATCCCCCCGCCGATGGTACGAGTCGCGGAAGCGTTCCGAAGGATGAAGTGTTGGCCATACGCCGTCGTGATCGGCTCCCCGCTACGAAGCTGTGCATACGCCGACGCACCCGGCGTCAAAGAGTCGCCTTCAAACAAAACGACGCGTACGGGGATCTCCGTCGTGCCGATCTCCAACCAAACAGTCGCCGTCGACTTCAGCGGACGCCCGTAGGAGGCCAGGCACCTCAATTGTACGTCGATCATCCGCGAAGGCTGTAAGTATCCCGGAGTCGCCAGTTCCGCGCCGCGCTGTATCCGCTCCCTGTCGATTCCGCTGACGTTGATCGCCGCCCGCTGGCCGCGAGCGAGCTTATCCTGTTGAACTCCGTGGGTCTGCAAGTCACGGACACGACACGTATCGCCGCCAGGCCCAACCTCCAGCGTGTCGCCCGCCGAGACCTGACCGCGCAGCACCGATCCCGTGACCACCGTCCCACGCCCTTGCACCGTGAACACCCGATCGACCGCCATCCGGAACGGCGTCCGCGGCGCCTGTCGCTCGATCCTCTGCGACACCGCGTAAATCGCTTGTTTCAGCTCCACGATTCCTGCGCCCGTCACCGAGGACACGGGACAGATCGCGGCCCCTTCCAACGGCGTGCCGCTGAGTAGTTGAGCAACCTCCTCCGTGACAAGCTCGACCATGCTCGCTTCGACCATGTCGATCTTGGTGATCGCCACCACGCACCGGTGGATTCCCAGGAGATGCAGAATCTCCACGTGCTCGACCGTCTGCGGCATCACCGAATCGTCCGCCGCGACCACCAACACGGCGATGTCGATGCCCGTCGCACCGGCGACCATGGTGCGGACGAACCGTTCGTGCCCCGGCACATCCACCACCCCGAACCCCGTGTCCTTGACCACCAATTCCGCGAAGCCCAGCTCGATTGTCATTCCCCGCCGCTGCTCCTCCGGCAGGCGATCGGTGTTTGTTCCCGTGAGAGCGATCACCAGCGAAGTTTTTCCATGGTCGATGTGCCCGGCCGTCCCGAGGATGAAATGCCGGGATGCGGGAGTCTGCAACGTATTGTGTGAGGAAGTCGTCGCGGTCACGAAAGCGATTATCGAACGGCGGCGCGCCCCCGCAAGTGGACAGTGGTTTCGCACCTGTTATCCTTACGATCGGAGGTGCAAACATGCGCGCTAATATGGGCCGTAAACTCTTTTTAATTTGCGGCGTCGGTTTGGCTCTAAGCGGTAGCCTTCCATTCGTCGCTGCTGAGTCTCCGCCGTGGATCGCCCGCGGGACAAGCGGCATGGTCGCCGCCGACTCCAAGCACGCCTCGCAGGCCGGACTGGAGATGCTCCAGGCCGGGGGCAACGCCATCGACGCCGCCGTCGCCACCTCCTTCGCCCTCGCGGTGACCCGTCCTTACAGCACCGGACTAGGCGGCGGAGGGTTCATGATCGCCCGATTCGCCGACGGCCGCATCGTCGTTCAGGATTTCCGCGAGACGGCCCCGGCTGCTGCAACGGCGAGCATGTTCATCAAAGCCGCGGAGCTAAAGCCTGATGAACTCAGCCCCAGCGAGTTCGGACATCTCGCCGTCGCCGTTCCCGGTCTCGTCGCGGGACGGTGCCAAGCGTTGGCACAATATGGAACGCTGCCCTTGAAGCGCGTTCTCGGTCCCGCGATTCGATTGGCCAAGTCCGGCCATCCGGTGGACGACGATTACGTCAGAAACGCGCGGACGGTGCTCGACAATTACGAGTCCCATCCGTCGCTGAAGGAATCGGGTGCTTACGTCTACCGCGTGCATCTGGCGAGCGGCCGCCTGCGAGAGGCGGGCCAAACACTCGTGCAGTCCGATCTGGCCCAGTTGTTGGAGGAAATCGTAGCCAACGGCCCGGACTTCTTCTACAAGGGTCCGGTCGCACAAGCCATCGCCCGAGAAATGCGTGCGTACGGCGGGATCATCACCGAGCGAGACCTCGCGGACTATCAACCCCGCCTTCGCGAACCGCTCCTCGCCACGTACCGCGACTACAAGCTGATCCTCATGCCGCCGCCGTCCTCGGGCGGAGTGGCCCTGGCCGAGACGTTGAATATCCTCGAAGCGCGTGATTTCCGGTCCGTCGTCCAGCGCGATCCCGTCGCGGCGATGCACCTTCAAATAGAAGCCATGAAGCACGCTTTCGCCGATCGCTCCCGCTGGTTCGGCGATGCCGACTTCGTCCGGGTGCCGACCGGACCGCTGATGTCCAAGGCCTACGCGGCGATGCTTGCCAAGAGCATCAGTCCCGATCATGTCGGGGCGACCGATGGCTACGGCTCAACGACCTTGCCGGACGACTCCGGCACCTCGCATTTCTGCGTCGCGGACAAGTTCGGCAACGTGGTGGTCAGCACGGAAACGATCAACACCGAGTTCGGCTCATTGGTTGCGATCGACGAATGGGGCTTGATTCTCAACAACGAGATGGACGACTTCACCGCCGAGCCGGGTAAGCCCAACGCCTTCGGCCTGGTGCAGTCCGCGCAAAACGCCATCGTTCCCAGAAAGCGCCCCCTATCCAGCATGTGCCCGACGATTGTGATGAAGGATGACAAGCCGTTCCTGCTGCTCGGTGCTTCCGGCGGACCACGGATCATTACTTCGGTGCTGAATGTGTTGCTCGGTGTGACCGATCTTGGGTTGTCGCTGGAAGAGGCCATTCAGCGGCCTCGACCCCATCACCAATGGAGCCCGGACCTGGTATTCTTCGACTCGCTTCCGCCGCCCGCGGACATCGCCGCGGGCCTGACGAGCCGCGGCCACAAGCTCAGCGACAAGAAACGCACGGGCGTCGTCCAAGCGATCCTTCGGAGCGAAGACGGGTGGATCGGCGCTTCCGATCCACGCAAAGGCGGAGTCCCCACAGGCTACTGACGGAGTTACGATTTACAAGTTACGAGTTACGAAACCGCGAATTAGTCCACCATAGTCATTTGGTAACTTGTAATTCGTAACTTGTAACTTGGGTAGAGCAATGATGGCGCAAGAAGAACAAGTGCTCGTGGTCGAACGCCGCGTCGTCGAGCAGGCCGGGATGTTTCAAGGGCTGACCTTCGAGGTCGAGAGATACCTCCCCCGCCTTCTCGCTCCCGGAGTTCCACGCTTCATGGTCCGATCAGAGGCGGAGACGAACCCTGATTTCAAGCAACTCATTCCCTATGTCATCATGAGTTGCGACGGCAAGATTCTCAGTTATGTCCGCGGGCGGCGTGCGGGAGAGACACGGCTCGTCGGGCAACGATCCATCGGCATCGGCGGACACATTAATCCCCCCGACGAAATGCCTTTGTACGATACAGACTTCCGCGCCGCCTATGACTCTGCCGTGGAGCGCGAAGTCGCGGAGGAGGTGGCGATCGAGGGCGGCCATCACGATCGCGTCGTAGCCCTGCTCAACGACGATGATACCGAAGTGGGCAAGGTTCACCTGGGCATCGTCCACCACTGGCGACTCGATTCACCAAACGTCAACAAGCGCGAGCAGATGATCACGCAGATGACGTTCATGACGCCGGCGGAGTTACACGACGTGCGCGATAGCCTCGAGACCTGGTCCCGGTTATGCCTCGACAGCCTCGGGGATAAGTTACGAGTTACGAATTACCAGTTACAGAAGGAACCGGGGTGAAGCGTCCCCGGCCCACTATCAGAGATCGTATTCTCGTAACTCGTAACTCGTAACTCTTCGTCGCGGCATTATGATACGATGGACATCACGGTATGGCTCCCAGCAAAACAGCACGCGTCGGTATAATCGGCGGGACGGGACTCGGTGACGCGCTCGTGGCACTAGGCGGTGAGGCCGTGCACGTCGAGACGCCGTTCGGATCGCCAAGCGCCCCGCCGATCATTGCCCATTGGGAAGGCGTCGATGTGGCTTATCTCTCACGCCACGGAGCGGGGCATCGGCTGAATCCCTCCAACATTCCCTACCGGGCCAACATCTGGGCGCTTAAGCAACTCGGCGTTTCCGAGATCATCGCCAGCGGCGCCACCGGAAGTCTCCGCGAGGACATCGAGCCGGGGCACCTGGTCCTGTGCGATCAAGTGATCGACAAGACCTTCCGCCGGGCGAGCACGTTCTTCGACGAAGGAATCGTCGCCCACATGGAGTTCGCCGACCCGTTCTGCCCGAATTTGCGAACGCTGCTTACGGCAGCGGGGAAACGCGTCTCGACGACGATCCATCATGCGGGAACCTACGTGTGCATGGAGGGGCCGCAGTTCTCCAGTCGAGCGGAGTCCAACATGCACCGTCAGTGGGGCGGCGATCTCATCGGCATGACCTGCATGCCGGAGGCGAAGCTCGCCCGCGAGGCCGAACTCTGCTACGCCCTCATCGCCCTGCCCACGGACTACGACTGCTGGCGACCCGTCGATCCATCTCGTGGCCCGGACGACCTGCTCCCCGAAATCCTCGCCAACCTCCGCCGGGCGACGGACAACGCCATCGCCCTGATCCGCGAAGCCCTGAAGCTAATGAAAGGCCCGCCTACCCCGTGCAAGTGCCATGACGCCCTGAAATTGGCCATCTGGTCGGACAAAAAACACATCGATCCCCAGGTGCGAAAGCGGCTCGACCCGCTCATCGGTCGTTACTTGACCGATAATGACGGTACGATGATGTAGAGACCGTCGTAAGCGGGGATCGTGCATGATTCGTCCCATCGGACAGCCTTCCAAAATTCAAGAACGCAGCACGCCATGGTGGGCAGTTTGCCTTGGTTTCGCGCTGGCGTGTGCGTGCGTTGACGGCGCTGCGCTTGCGCAAGTGGACGAATTGCCGCCTGAGCCGGTGGATCGAGTTGCCGCCGAACGCCCACGGGCCAACGTGGACAATCCGGAAGTCTACCTCAACGACAGCTTCGAGGCCTCGGACGCACTGGCGAAAGCGCAGGTGTTCGTAACCCGCGGACGATGGACGGAAGCGGCCCAGGTACTCCAACGAGCCATCGACGGGGCGGGAGACAAATTGGTCCGCGTGGCCAGCGGCGTGTACTTCGCTCACGCCGTGGAGCAGACGCTGAACGAGGAATGTGTCGATGTCATTGTGCGGGGCGAAGGCGAAACGACGTTTGTGAGAGTACTTCGTCAATCCACGACCGCCAAACCTGGAGTGCGATTCCCGGGTTGGCGTTTCGAGGGTCAAACGGCGAGCTGGTTTTGACGTCTCATCCTCCACTGATCCGCGACCTCGACACGTTGCCGTTTCCAGCCTACGACTTGATCAACGCGGATCTGTATGGCCGAAGGTCGCGGAATCACCCAGGTCTGGCCAGCATCGAACATTCGCGTGGGTGCGTGGATTCCTGTTCGTTCTGCATTCTCTGGAAGCACATGGGGGAATGCGTAAACGGCAACAACACCTACCGCCCCCTCTTTCGCACCAAGAGTGCCGAAC
>JAGVHG010000154.1 GCA_020056715.1 Phycisphaerae bacterium
CCGGCGGGTGAAGGTCCAGGCCCCAACGACTACAGCCTTGGAAATCACCGAGGTCACCTGCGATCAACCGGCTGTTTCAGTCGTGGTCGATCGGGAGGCGAGTTCACGGTACCTCCATATCCGCTTTCTCGACGTGCAACTTTCCGGTAAGCTGCCTCCCGGTACTCACCAGGCAGCGCTGCACTTGGTGACGAATAGAACGGGTAGCGATCGGTTGGATATCCCGGTGACGATTGAGATCGCGTCGGGCAAGCCATAAGCCGCCGAATCGGAGAAGACGGGAGAGCGTTGGACATGTCCACCGAGAACGAGAACCCAAAGAAGTCGCGGGTGCATTGGGACGATCCGTCCGTGCCGGTCGGTAACGCTCCGCCGATGCCCCGCTGGCCGTTGGTGGTCAGCGCCGTTGTCTGGCTCGCGTGGGTTGTGTTTCTTATTGTCATGCTCGTGTCGCGGTATGACGTCGTCGCATCGTGACGCCATGTCCGCTTTCAGAGTAAGAATATCGTGGAACGACCAACTGTCGGTATGATCGGCGTGGGCATCATGGGCGAGCCGATGGCTCGCAATCTTCTCCGGGCCGGGTACCGCGTCTGCGTTAGTTCTCGAACGCCAGGCAAAGCCGCCAGGCTGCTCGGCGAGGGCGCCGTTGGTAAGGACTCGCCTGCGACGCTCGCCCGTGAGGTCGATGTAATCATTACCATGGTGAGCGATTCGCCGGACGTAGAGGCCGTCTACCTCGGTCCGGCGGGCGTGTGCGAGAGTTTGCGCAAGGGAACGCTGTGCATCGACATGTCCACCATCGCCCCGGAGACCGCGAGGGCCGTCGCGGCGGAAGTCGAGAAACGCGGCGGACGGTTTCTTGACGCGCCGGTGTCGGGTGGGAAGACCGGAGCGGAAGCGGGGAAGCTTTGCATCATGGTCGGCGGCCGGGCGGAGGACGTGGCCCGTGCCCAACCGATCTTCGACGTACTGGGAAAGCTCACCGTCCACTGCGGGCCGCTTGGTCACGGGCAACTCACCAAACTGTGCAATCAAATCCTTTGCGCCCTCAACCTTTTGGCCGTGAGCGAGGCGATGGTGTTCGCCCGGCGTGTGGGCCTCGATCCGAACGTGATGTTGAAGGCGGTGTCGGCGGGAGCGGCCGGTTCCTGGGCGTTGGAGAATCTTGGCAGCCGCATGATCGCCCGCGACTTCGCACCGATGTTCATGATCGACTTGCAACAGAAAGACCTGCGCATCGCCTTGGCGACGGCGCGGGAAAACGCGGTTCCCATCCCCGGCACGGCCTTGGCGTCGCAGCTCCTTGCCGCCAATCAAGCGGCAGGCGAGGGCCGCGAAGGGACCCAGGCCCTGGTCAAGACCCTCGAACGCCTCGCGGGCCTTTAGGCCGACGGGCGACTCGCCCCTGACGATGCCACGCTATGGCACTGTTCAAAGAGCAGTGGCACACAGTACACAGTCACTCATTCCACATCAGTTGCACCAGGCGACTCGACGAGACTTACGATGATCCAGGGAGTGTCGTCTTTGAAGATCTTCTCCGCAATCACCTGATCACTTCCTGTCTGGCGAATCGGCAGAACACCAGGTTCACTCACATCGACGGTAATTGACGGGTTCCGGCTGGATGCAATCTGACCAGATTTGATCTCGAATACGTCGTCGAAGTACCCCGAGAGCACCGGGAGCGTTGGCGAAAGACCTCTGTCGGCGTTGGTTGCCTCGATCGGCTCTGTTCCCTTGAAGCTTGCGTTGGGAACCTGCCGGGTCTTCTTGATAGCAATTATGCCGTGACTCTTCGAGTGAAGTCGTCCGTTTGCATGATAGGAGGCGTGAGGGTTCGATCCCCTTCCAAGGTTGCGAGGAGACTGATCCTCGGCCCACACGGCGAATACTTCGCCTTTTGCGGATCGACGTACGCGACCAAAGAGAAGTTTTCGTCCATCCGGATGGACGATCGCGATCGCATAGATCTTCTTCAGGAACGGAATCTCAAGACCTCCGACATCAAGCCTCACCGACAGTGATTATGCAGTCTATAAAGACCTGAGAACACAGACAGGTCCATTCGTTCCTTTGCTTTTTTTCAATAGTGCGACATTATAGATCCAGGACCTAAAGATCCACTGATCGAGAGCAATAGCATACACCTTCGCCACTTTTTAATTGACGTCGATAGTGCAACCCGCCCAGGCGTACCCCCTATCACGGCACAGAAGAACCTTGACCGCGACGTCCAAAGGGCTCAGTCCATTTTGGCACGGCGAAAGTCCAACACGCGGACTTCTACTTTGTCGGGACGCTCAGCGGGTATATTCGGGAATCCAAGAGTAGCACGCTCCTTCTGCTCGGGTGAAAGCGGTGGCTTAAAATGCCTAGCTCGCAACATCGCTTCCCCCACTTCCATGCCCACATTGCCGCTCACGCGCTTCGCTAAACCCGGCGGGATCACCTCATTGCAGACAACGTCGTCGAAGTGGATCGGCGCACCATCTGAACCAAAAAACACGATTCGACAGCGAACTCCTGTGATCGGTTGGTCGAGCGTGTTCCTTAGCGAGAATGAGTACTTCCCAAGAATATCGAACGCCCAGTCAACACCGCTGACGCCTTCGATGCTTGGGACGCCGAATTTATCAAAAACGGAAACCGCTTCTCGACCGTTCGTCACGACCTCAGAAAACGGCTTCATCGGCTCAGTCGTGGTCAGCATGCGCGCAACGAACGTACTCGGAATCGCAAAGTTGATGCTCTGGCCGCTCGCGAGTGTCGCTGCTGCGACGCCGATCACCTCGCCGTTCAAATTCAGAACCGGGCCGCCGCTACTTCCCGGTGAAATAGGTGCTGTAATTTGCAACAACGACCCATCACCGATTTTGCGAATTCCGCTGACTATCCCGTGGGAGAAGGTCCCTTCCAGCCCTTCCGGATTTCCGATGGCATAGACCTCATCGCCAACGGCCATTCGATCGGCATCGCCGAGGTGCAGCGATGGGAGCGAAAGCCCGGGAACGGCCACAAGCGCGAGGTCGTGTGTCGCGTCGACGCTTGTCAGACCCGCAATGTCCCATTTTTTCTCCTTCCCAACGGCTTTGGCATACCCTCCCGCCGTGTGCGCTACGACGTGTAGGCTCGTCACGACAACGCCGTCTCGGATCACAAAGCCACTGCCCAACGCGATGGGTTGTTTCGACGTATCGTGCATGACGAGGAGCACGACGGATTCACATGCTCTTTGTGCAACCTCACGAGGCGCCTCTCCGCGCGCTGGTGCGGTCCAAAATCCGGGAAGAAGCAAGAGAGCCATTCGCGCAATTGTCCTCATTTTCACATCTCCCATGTTGATGCGAGGTGACGCCACCTCGGCAGTATACACCGCCAACGGCTTTATCACCAACGCGCTTCCTTATCGCGGGCAGCCGTGGTGAGCATCTTGATGCGCACCCAAATCCGCCCACGCCCCAAAGGGACCAATTTACAACGCAGCGGCCGAAGCGTGATCCGCTTTCTGGGCGGAGAGAAGCCAATCGCTGGCGCGGGATTGGGATTGGAAGGTTGAAGAGTAGGATGGGTGTGAAGGGGGCGGAGGGGTTTGAGATTTCCGATTTCAGAGCCGGGGCGATCGATTACGCTCGCGGGTCGGATTGTCCACGTGCTTGCGCCGCGCGGCTCTGATTGCCCGCTCTCCCGGCTCCCTGGTCGGGGAGGCTCATTTCGAGATCAGTTTCTTAGAATCTTCGTAGAGCGTGTCGGGGCAGATGTCCTGCTCGTGCGGCCAGGCCACGGTGTCCGACTCCACACGCGCCTGCTGGAAGTAGTTGATGTCCCGCAACTCCCCAAAGACGCCGAAATCCAGAAGCGGGGCGCAGTCATAGACGCCGACCTCGCCATTAGAGAAGGTGATTTCGAGCTTGTATCCTTCCGTCGCGACGACCGTTTTCACTCGGGGATTCATGGCTTACCTCAAAGGCTCGATCTTAAGGGCTGCTGACCTTCGACTGCAAACTGCCGGGCGAATTGGTGCGAGAACGGCTTCTTGCCCCACGACCACCCGTCTCGCCCTGTTGCGGCTGTACGATCTCCGATACACTTCTCGGTCTGTCGGCGTCGGGCCGACCATCAGCCGGCTACCGTTTTCCGAAGGAGGAAGCACATGCTCACTGCATCGGTTCGCTGCTTGTTTGCGGTCCTATTCATGCTGGACCCAAAGGCCCCGCCGTCCACGGAGCCGATCCGTTTCGCCGCGGACCGGCCGGTGGACATCAAGCACATCGCCCTCGACTTGAAGGTAGACGTCCCGGCCAAGCGACTGGAAGGGACGGCCACCATTGATCTCGCCGCCCTGCGCGAAGTATCGAGTGTTCGCTTCGACGCCGTGGATTTCGTGGTGAGCAAGGTGACTCTGGCTCGCGGCGAAAGCCCCCCTACGCCCGCCGAATTCCGCAACGACGGTCAAGGGATCGAGGTTTTCTTCGGTGATCAGCCGCTGGGTGAACGGATGAGCGCCACCATACACATCACCTACTCCATCACCGACCCGAAGTCCGGTCTGCACTTCTTCGCCCCCAGCGAGGCCGAGCCGGACGTGCCTTATGTGATGTGGTCGCAGGGCGAGTCCATCGACAATCGGTATTGGGTCCCCTGTTTCGATAATCCCAACGAAATGCAGACCACGGAGATGAAGGTCACCGTCGCGTCGGTCAACGAGGCCGTCTCCAACGGGCGGCTGCTTTCCAAGGTGGACAATAAGGACAAGACCACGACCTTCCACTGGTTGCAGGACAAGCCGCACGTCTCCTATCTCATGACGCTGGTGGTCGGCGAGTTCTACACGGAGCAGGATACCTGGCGCGGGAAACCGGTGACCTACTACGTGCCGCCGAAAAACAAGAACGACTTGCGGCGCAGCTTCGGTAAGACCGTGGCCATGCTCGAACACTTCAGCAACATCACGGGCGTCGAGTACCCGTGGGATAAGTATGCACAAATCTGCGTCGAAGGTTTCGGCGGCGGCATGGAGAACACCAGCGCCACGACACTCGGCCCGCGTACTCTGCACGATGAACGCGCCCACCTGGACACCAGCTCCGACGGCCTCGTCGCTCACGAACTGGCCCACCAGTGGTTCGGCGATCTGGTGACTTGCAAGGACTGGGCGCACACCTGGCTCAACGAGGGTTTCGCCACGTTTATGGACGCAGTTTGGTCCGAACACGATTTGGGCCGCGATGAATATGACTACGAAATCTATGGTGACATGCGCCGTGGCATCGAGGGGGGCAAGAAGGCGCCGGTGGTGGATCAGCGATATGAGAATTCCGGCGATATGTTCGACAGTCGTTCCTACCCCAAAGGCGCGAGCATCCTGCACATGCTGCGGCATCGGGTGGGCGACGCGAAGTTCTGGGCCACGGTGAAGCGCTATCTCACGAAATACGCCTACCAACCCGTCGAGACCTCCGATTTGCGTCAGGCTTTCGAGGACGAAACGGGTCGATCGCTGGAGCGCTTCTTCTACGACTGGACGCAGCGCCCGGGCGCGCCGAACGTCAACGTCAGCTACGACTGGGCGGAAGACGACAAACTCGCCAAGGTGACGGTCAAACAAACACAGGAATCCGAGGCGTTCCATTTCCCGCTGGAGGTCGAGTTCCACTTCGATGAAGGGCAATCCGTATTGCTCCACGGCGACGTGACCGACAAGGAGCAGCGCTTCTACTTCCCGCTGCCCAAGCGGCCCAAAATGGTCCTGGTCGATCCGCAACAAGCCGTCCTGATGGAACTCAAGGAACAAAAAGGACGCGACCTGTGGAAAGAGCAGCTCAAGAGCGGCCCACACGCCATTGATCGAATTCGCGCCGCCGCAAATCTCGGCGAATCGAAGAACGACAAGGACACCGCCTTGCTCGGCGAGGCGTTGATGACTGAGAAGTTCTGGGGTGTCGGCGAGCAAATCGCCTCCGCCATCGGCAAGGCCGGCGGCGACAAGGCCCGTGATGTACTGTTAATCAGCCTAAAAGTTGAACATCCCAAGGTTCGCCGCGAGGTGGTCGAGCAACTCGGCTCCTTCCACCGCGACGAGAAGGTGATGGATGCGCTGCGGGCGATCATCGCCAAAGGCGACGCGAGTTATCGAGTCGAAGCCGAAGCCGTCTCCTCCTATGCCAAGCTACAGCCGCCCGACGCGGGGATCTTATTGCCCACGTTGCTCGATAGACCCTCGCACGGGGAGCAAATCCGCTCCGCCGCCTTGTCAGGCCTCGGCAAACAACCCGACGCCGCGGGGTTGGATACGCTTCTGCAATGGACCAAGCGCGTCAAGCCCCGCGAATGCCGCCAAGCGGCCATGAGAGGCCTCAGTGATCTTGCCAAGAATGTGCACCTGCCCGATGCGGCGCTCGAACGAATTGTGAACACGCTGCTCGAATCGGTGAATGGCGAACAGCGTCGCCTGCAACAGTCGGTCATCTCTGTGCTCCGTGACCTCGGCGACGACGCCCGCCCGGCGCTGCCGGTGTTGCAGGCCCTTGCGGCCAACGATCCCAGCGAGCGCATTCGCAAGTCCGCCAAGGAGGCCGTCGAAAAGATCACCGCCGCGGCCCCGGAGCAGGTCCAGGTAAAGGAACTCCGCGACGAACTGGCCAAGTTCCGCGAGGAGAGCAAAGAGCTACGTAAACGTCTCGAAAAGCTCGAAGCCAAGCCAGGCAAGAATGCGGCGGAAGAAGGCGAGTAACCGTAAGGTGTAGGTCGGGTCCGCAGATCCGACGAATCGTCTCAACGCACGGCGTGAGGTGTCGGGTCGATGACCCGACCTACGCGTCTGCGGCACTGATCTTTTACGGCAGGAGTCGCCGGGCGAACTCGATGGGGACGCCGAAGTTCGAGCCGCCGAAGCCTCTGGTAATCGCGAAGTTCACGCCGATCACCGTCCCATCGGGGCCGAACACGGGACCGCCCGAACCGCCGAACGTCGTCTCCGCGTCGTACACCAGCCGCCGCTGCCGCACTTCGTTGAGGGCGCCTTGGGTAATCACGGGTGCAATGGCCCCCTTTGCGGCCAGCTCGATGATGAGCGTCCGCGTGTCCGTCGCCCTTGCCAGCACGTCGGCGACGAGGTCCGGCTCGGCCCGCGCCAGCACGCTGTTCAACCCCGTCGGGTATCCGAGGAGGATGACGTGCCCGCCACGAAATATCCGAACATCGCCGTCATACAACGGCAACACCGGCACACCTTCCACGTGAACCTGCATCACGGCGATGTCCACTCCCTCGCCGCTCAACCGGATCGTGGTCGGATCGACGGGGACTGGTTCCTTGCCGGGGAAGGAGGCCGTCAGTTCGACGAAGTGCGGCGTCAGCCCCTGGGCCAGCAACTGTGCCGCAGTCTCATCGTTGGACCACGGTTCGGCCACGTGACGATTGGTGATGACATGGCCCTCCGCTGAGGCGAGGAAACCCGATCCGAAGTACTCCATCTGCAACAGCGGCTCCTCCGATTCCTGGCGCGAAGCGTTCTGCTCGTCAGGCGGTTTCTGCAAGGCGAAGACGCCGTGAATGAGGCACACTCCGCGGCTGTATTCATCGAGCACTCGCTGAAGGGCTTGGTTGCCTGCGACCAACGTGTCTACGACCTGAGCACGACGGGCGAGGTCGGAACGAAGCTCCGCCAGTTCCTCGCGCGAGGCATGGCCGGCCTGCTCGTGACGGAACTCCTCCAGTTGCTTTTGCAACTGCTCACGCAACGCCGTCATCTGAACGGTCCACGAGTTCGCCTGTTGTTGTCGGAAGGACTCCTGTCGTTTCGTCGTACGTTGGGTGCCGACCGTTCCACCCATGTAAGCGGCGGAGAACGCGACGGCGACGACCAGAACCCCCATGACAAGTCGAGCCTGCCAACTCGATTGAAACAGCAGGTCCCGCTGGAGGGCGTGTGCGAACGCGAGCAGGCCGCTTTCTCTTCGAACTTGATGCGCATCGCGGAGCATCTGCCGAACGGGTTTGCACGTGCTGCCCGCCGGAATGCGGAAACGGAGCTTCGGCCCGTTCAGCCCGATCTCAAGAAGATCGTTATGTTCGAGAATGACCTCTCGGACCTCCCACCCGTTCACGAACACGCGGCCTTCGAGCGCGGTCAGGTGGAAGGAGCACTCCGCTTCGGCGAAGGTGATCTCCGCATGGTTTTTCGCGACGTGCGCACGTTGTGGAAACCGCAGGATCGCATCCGGAGCGGTCCCGATCCGCAGCCGACGCTGCCCCGAGGTCATCGTTTTTCCGCGGTAGGGGCCGCTCAGGTGAAGGAACTGGGCACGCATTTCAACACTCCCCGGATCAACCGCTATCTGCGACCGCGCTCCCAACCCCTCGATTTACCCAGCGGCGGGCTGCAAACCCGTGCGACGCTCGCCATTCTACGCCGGGAAAGCCGGTCGGGCAGCCTTCGCTGGGCGCTAGCGCCTCCGCAGTGGGGGCAGCGGGTGAATTGGACAGCCGAGGCCATTTCCTTAGAATGGGGCGACGCCCGACGAACGGCGTCGAGCGAATCGACTTGATTCTGCCCGGCAGTGTAGTCCGAGCGCGAGCCGACTTGGCCCCTTTCGGGAGGATATACGAAATGTCATCGTTAAACGTCCGCTATGTCCCGTTTGCATTGTTTGCGTTGTTCAGTACCGCCGGCGTGGCGATTTGCGCCGCCGACGAGAAGTCGCCGCCGCCGAAAAAGGTGACCACCGTCGAGGGCATCACCGAGTACCAGCTCCCGAACGGACTGAAGGTGCTGTTGTTTCCCGATCCGTCCAAGCCCACGGTCACGGTGAACATCACCTACTTAGTTGGATCGCGCCACGAGGGATACGGCGAGACGGGCATGGCCCACTTGTTGGAACACCTCGTGTTCAAAGGGACGCCGGACCATCCGCAAGTTTGGAAGGCGTTGCAGGAGCATGGGGCGCAGTTCAACGGTTCGACCTCGGTGGACCGCACGAACTACTTCGAAACGCTGGCGGCTTCGGACGAGAACCTCGAATTTGGGTTGAAGCTCGAGGCCGACCGCATGGTCAACTGTTTCATCGCCAAGAAGGACCTCGACTCCGAGTTTACCGTGGTGCGCAACGAATTCGAGATGGGCGAGAACAACCCGATGAACGTGCTTTCGGAGCGCGTCGTATCGGCGGCCTACCTCTGGCACAACTACGGCAAGTCGACCATCGGCTCCCGCGAGGACATCGAGCGCGTTCCCATTGACCGCCTGCAGGCGTTTTATAAGAAGTACTATCAGCCGGATAACGCCATGCTCGTGGTGGCCGGCAAGTTTGATGAGCCTAAGACGCTCGCCCGCATCCAGGAGACCTTCGGCAAGATTCCCAAGCCGTCGCGGGTGCTGGATAAACCCTACACCGTGGAGCCTGTTCAGGACGGCGAGCGCGAGGTGACGTTACGCCGCATGGGCGACGTGCAAGCCGTCGACGTCGTTTACCACATTTGCTCCGGCACGCACGAAGACATGGCGCCCCTCAGTGTCATGGCCAGCGTGCTGACGGCGGACCAGACCGGCCGCCTCTACAAAGCCCTCGTCGAAACGCAAATGGCTACGAGAGTGATGGCGGATGCCAACGACTTGTTCGACCCCGGCTACTTGGAAATCACTGCCGAGGTCCGAAAGGACAAGCCCCTGGATAAGGTCCGCGAGGTCCTGCTTCAGGTGGTGGAGGGTCTGGCCAAGACGGAAATCACCGAAGCCGAAGTCGATCGATCCAAGAACGAATTCTCCAGGCGGTTCGATCTGCTCCTCAACGACAGCGGGCGGGTCGGCATCCGCCTTTCCGAGTCGGCGGCGATGGGTGACTGGCGGATGATGTTCCTGCACCGCGACCGGATGAAGAAGGTGACGCCCGCGGACGTGAAGCGAGTGGCCGCCGCCTATCTTAAGTCGAGCAACCGCACGATCGGCGTATTCACCCCCAGCCAGGATATCGATCGGTCCGTCGTTCCGCCGGTGCCGGACGTAGTGGCCCTCTTGAAGGACTACCGCGGGGCCGAGGGACTTGCTCAGGGCGAGGAATTCGACGCCACCCCGGCCAACATCGAATCGCGCACCCAGCGATCCAAGACCGACGTGGGCATGAAGCTGGCGATGCTGCCCAAGAAGACCCGCGGCGAACGCGTGATCGTCAACCTGGCGCTGCACTACGGGAGCGAGGCCGAACTCAAGGGCAAGACCGACGCCGCCTCTCTCGTCCCCACCATGCTCACCATGGGCACAGCTAAGCATTCCCGGCGCGACATCCAGGACACGTTCGACAAACTCAAGGCCAATGTGCGAATTAGCGAGGGTGCGGGCGGCGGCGGCTACGGACGGTTCACCAGGGGCGGCGGCAGCGGGCCGGGTACGATCGGCGTATCCATCGAAACCACCCGTCCCAACCTCTCGGCCGTTCTCGACCTGGTCGCCGAGTGCCTCCGCGAATCCACCTTCCCGGAAGAGGAGTTCGAGAAGCAGCGGAAGGAGTTGCTCGCCGGTATGGAGCAGCAGCTCTCGGAGCCGATGGCGCTCGCCCCCATCGAGCTGCGCCGCAAACTGACCCCCGTCTCGCCGGACGACGTACGGTACGTAAAGACGGTCCAGGAACAGATAGAGAAGATCAAGACCGTCAAGCTCGAGGACGTGAAGGCGGTCTACAAGACCATGGTCGGCGCGGCTTTCGCCGAGGGCGCCGTCGTCGGCGACTTCGAACCGAAGGAACTCGGCAGCCAGTTGAACAACCTGTTTGCCAACTGGAAGAGCGCCAAGTCGTTCGAACGGATCGCGATGCCCTATCGCGAGGCCAAGCCCGACAAGGTGGAGATCAAGACCCCGGACAAGGCCAACGCCTTGTTCACCTTGGGCGTGAACTTGTCGATCAAGGACGACGATGCGGACTACCCGGCCCTGTTCATGGCCAACTACATTGCCGGCGGCAGCGGCAACTCGCGCTTGGTCAATCGCATCCGGCAGAAGGAAGGTCTCTCCTACGGCGTAAGTTCCAATTTGCAGGCCAGCCCCCATGAGCCGTCCGGCAGCTTCGTCATCGGCGGCATTGCAGCCCCCGAAAACGCGATCAAAGCGGTGAACTGCGCCCGAGAGGAATTGGAAAAACTCGGCAAGGACGGCGTTACCCAAGAGGAACTCGACAACGCCCGCAAGGGCTTCCTTGAAGACCTCAAGGTCAGCCTTTCCAACGACGCCGGGGTCGCCGGAACGCTCTCCCGCAATCTCTACCTCGACCGGACGATGAAGTTCCTGGAGGACCGGGTCGCAAAGATTCAGGCCTTGAAGCCCGCCGACGTAACCGCCGCGGCCCGCAAGTACCTCTCACCGGACAAGTTGATCGTGGTCTACGCAGGCGACCTGGACAAAAAGCCCGGCGAGACGCCGAAGACTGAGGACAAGAAATAGTCGTCGGCGGCACGATCAGACTTTGTAGGGCGGGTTTTGGCCTCCGCGAGCGTCAGCGCGACGAGTCGCGGCGGACGAGTTCGAGTTGGGCGTGCACAAGGGATCGACCCCAACGGGGTCATGACCTCAAGCCCAGGGTTGTCCGCCCAGGCGGACTACCCTGGGTCAACGATGACGAACACCAACAACCCCGACGGGGTTGAGGCTCCCGCGGGCACAACCCCGTTGGGGTTGAATGGCTTGATGCCACGTGATCCCAGGGTAGTCCCGGCACGCCGGGACAACCCTGGGCTGCGGGCCGACACGCCTTCAGCGTGTGGACCTACGCCATCTGGGAACCGCAACGCAAAACACATACGCGGGCGAAGCTCGCCCTGCGTGGCTACAGCGATGTCATCGTGCAGCGGTTGGATAAGATCACGTCGCGGCGGGGTGGCACTGCCGGTCGTGTGTGTGCCACTGCTCTATGAGCAGTGGGTTTGTTGCGGAGGAAAGACCACTGCTGACACAGCAGTGGCACGCGGCGGTTATTCCGACGGCAATGGGCCGAAGAGGCGGTCGGCCTCGTTCATGATGCGGACCACCTGGCGGCGGTCGCGGGCGGCGCGGAATTCTCCGCTTAATTCGGCGCGGGCGAAGAGCGGCTCACCCGGGGCGAGCTGCCGTTTGGGGCGGAGCACGGCGCGATCAAGCGTTCCGCGCAAGATATTTTTCCCGCGGTTTTGCGTAAAGAAGACGGAACCGGCCCCTTCAAAGGTATCGCCGACGCGGCCCCCGACGATGTAGTAGCTGACCGTGGCGTTGATCTGCGTCGGATGCGACCCCGTTTTTCCGGGGACGGGTCGCCAAACGCCGCGGATGCTGACGATCTGGGTGACGTCGGACTCACCCGGGCCCGATCGCCCGCCCGCTCGTCGAAGGACGATGTTGACGTTGCCCTGATTGTCGAGGTCATAGTAGGCCTCGTCGAAGGTCTCTCGGTAGCGTTTGACGTCGCCCGGATCGCGGTAATCCACGATCTCGAAGGCAGAGGGGTGGCCGCTGCAACCCAACGGCATCGCCAGAGCGAGGAAGCAAAACAGGTGAATTAGGGGGAGCGCACGCGAACGGTGCATGGCGGCGCTTCGCTTGGCCATGCCACCCATCGATTTTTCTGGAAACGAATCAACCACGCCGAACGCACGGTATCGGTGTGGTCGGGGGTCGTCAATCGCCACAACAGTTCCGTCCTTCACCCCAAGACGGGACGTGGTGCCTGCGTTTCAAAAAGCGTGAAAGGGTCGCGTGAACCGCACAAGGGCGTGCCTGACAGAGTGGGACTCCATATAATCGTTGCCGAAGGAAGTCGAGTAAGTGTTTAGCGTCGTGGTTCCCAGATGGAGCAGGTCCACACGCCGAAGGCGTGTCGGCTCGCAGCCCAGGGTTGTCCCGGCGCGCCGGGACTACCCTGGGTTCATAAGGCATCAAGCCATTCAACCCCAACGGGGTTGTGCCCGCGGGAGCCGCAACCCCTTTGGGGTTGTTGGTGTTCGTCATCGTTGACCCAGGGTAGTCCGCCTGTGCGGACAACCCTGGGCTTGAGGTCATGACCCCGTTGGGGTCGATCTCTTCTACACGCTAAACCCGAAGGAAGTCGGCGACGGTAATATCCTATTACGATGGTGATTCAACCTGGAAAACCGGAGCGGAGTTGGCGACTGGGCGTCGTGTCATTCTTAAACGCTAAGCCGTTGATTGCGGGCCTGGACGCCGACGGGGCCGTGGAGTTGATTCACGACGTTCCCTCGCGCCTCGCCGAGCTGCTCGACGCCGGGACCGTCGACGCCGCCCTTGTGCCGGTGATCGACCTCGCCCAACCGCACCGTGATTGGCAAGTCGTCTCGGATGCGTGCATCGGCTGCGACGGGGAGACGCTCACCGTACGGGTGTTCTCGCGGGTCGCTCCCGAAGCGATTCGGCGGTTACACGTAGATGGAGACTCGCACACGTCGGTTGCGTTGGCGACGATCATCTGGCGGGAGATGTATGGCCGCCGCCTGGAGGTGCTTCCCTTTACGGGCCGCGAGACGGTCGAGGAATGTGAGGCCGTCCTGCTCATCGGCGACAAAGTCGTCAACCACACCTTGATCGACTATGACATCGAGACCGACTTAGGGTCGGCGTGGAAATCGCTCACTTCCCTGCCGTTCGTATTCGCGGTGTGGGCCGCCCCTCGCGGTGTGCAGGTCAGCGGGCTGGCGTCGCGGCTGTCCCGGGCGCGGGATGCGGGGGTGAAGTCCGCGGAGTTGATCGCGGCGGACTTTGGGCCGGGGCTAAACTGGCCAGTGGCGCTCGCCAAACGTTATCTCACCAAGCGGCTAAAGTTCACGTTGGGGCCACGTCAGCAAGCTGGGATGGCGAAGTTTTTTGAACTTGCGAGACGACACGGCCTCATCGCGCAGGCAAAGGACGTGATCGTAGCATGAGCATCGCGTCTGCCCCCACCTCTCCCTCGCGAATCATGCGACTTTCGGACGACGAGGCTTTCTCCCTCTACACCGATTGTTCCATTCACGAGTTGGGCCGGCGTGCCCACGCGGTGACGTTGCGGCTGCACCCCGAACCTTATCGAACGTACGTCGTCGATCGCAACATCAACTACGCGAACTACTGCACCGCGAAGTGCATCTTCTGCAATTTCAAGGCCGACCCGCCGGGGACGGACACGGGACGAAAAGACCTGCCGGACGGATACGTGCTGTCATTCGCCCAGATCGGCCGGAAGATCGAAGAGCTACTCGCCATCGGCGGGACGCAGGTACTCATGCAGGGCGGGTTGGTTCCGGCGGAGATGCTTCCCTTTTCGTGGTACCTCGATCTGCTGCGGTTCATCAAGCGAGAGTATCCCTCGATCCACGTCCACGCTTTCAGCCCGCCGGAGATTCACGCCTTCCATGAAATCTTCGGCATGACCACCCGCGACGTGTTGCTGCGGCTGCAAGAGGCGGGGCTTGATTCCATTCCCGGCGGCGGCGGCGAAATCCTCGTCGACCGCGTCCGCCGAAAAATCGCCCAAGGTAAGACGGACACCGAGCAGTACTTAACCGTCATGCGTGAGGCCCATCGGATCGGAATGAAGACCAGCATCACCATGATGTTCGGGCACATCGAGACGGTTCAGGAACGCATCGAGCACTTGCGCCGAGTCCGCGACCTGCAGGATGAAACCGGTGGATTTACGGCCTTCATAAGCTGGACGTTCCAGCCGGGCGACACGCCGCTGGGACGCGTTGAGCAGTTTGATCCCGCCTACGATGGCCTTCCCGACGGTCGGCACCTCGTGCTCGCCGACGCTTGTGAATACCTCAAAATGACGGCCATTGCCCGCCTTTACCTGGACAACATCCCCAACATCCAATCGAGCTGGGTCACGCAGGGCGTTAAAATAGGTCAATTAGCTCTATTCTTTGGAGCCAATGACATGGGCTCGGTGATGATGGAGGAAAACGTCGTCTCCGCCGCCGGAACGACGTATCATCTTACGGAACAAGAGATAAGGGCAGCCATTACCGGTGCGGGATGGACGCCGAAAAAGCGAAACTTCCACTATCAACTCTTGGAAACAATCTAACGACGTAAGAAAAGCGAACGTGAACGCGGGAAAGTCCGGCGTTTTGCTGTATCTTTTCGGTGCAGTCCAGGGTTATAATGGCTCTTCTTGATTCGGAATAGGTAAGGTCGGGGGGAGGGAGACGTCCGGCGTAGCGTGGGGTCGCGACGCAAAACACGGACGTAAGCCACAATGGATCTCGAAGCGATCTGGAAACGCGCCCACACGGACCTAGTCATCGCGACTCCCCGTGGAGATTCGGACGTGTTCCTTTGGGAGCACTCCGTCCGCGTCGCCCAAACGGCGCAGCACATCGCCCGACTGCCGATGATTCGATCCCAAAAGCCGAATGAAGCGGCGATCGTCGCTGCCGGGTTGTATCACCACGCTGGTTGGATCACGCGCTTCCGCGAAGGAACCGTGGATCGGATGGAGGTTCTATTAGGGCCGCTATCCGAAGCGGACCACGACCAGGGGGTCGTATTGATGGAGAAGAGCCTCTCGGGGCTGCTTGCGAAGGAATCGCTGGAGTTGGCCGCGCGGGCGATTCGAGGCACCCGGAATCGCGGCACCGAGCTGATCGAGGCGCAGGTGGTGATCGAGGCCGACAACCTTCAAGAGTTCGGCGTTGTGTCGTTGTGGTCGGCGATCCGTCGCGGCGCAGTGGATGGCAAGGGAGTTCAGGCCGTGCTCGATACCTGGCGGCGAAAGAAGGAATACCAATTCTGGACCGCGCGACTCAACGACTCCTTCCGGTTCGAGCCGGTGCGCGAACTCGCACGCCAAAGGTTGGAAAAGTTCGAGCTACTGCTGGAAGAGCTTGAGGACCAGCATTCCGGGGTCGATGTCGCGGCGCTTCTTTCGCCACGCCGGGACAACCCCGCGTATAGCCCATCGCCGCGATAGCACCCCGATTTACGAATGCAGGTTGGCCGCATCGCTTCGACGCGACGCTGGTGTGCCCCCCAAGCGCACGAAAACCGTCTTCGCGTGATCGGGGTCTACGGCGAAATCGGGCGGAAGAGGCGGGGTCTCCAGAACTTCGCAACGCCGCGTTCCCGAACCCTGACGGACGCGATCCAACAGGCCGCGATGTGACAGCTTACGGTGATTCGTCGACACCATCATGACACCGCCGGACCGTAACACTTCTCCGGCGGAACTGACCAAACCCGCCAAATCCTCGATTATTGAGAAATCATCTTTGGATTTTCGCCCGTGGGCGAAACTGGGCGGGTCGAGAATGATGATGTCGAACTCTTTGCCCTGCCGCTTCGCTCGTTTCAAGTACTCCATGGCGTCGGAGCGGATGAATTGATGATCGCCACTGTCAACGGCAGGCTCGATGCCATTGAGCGTGAAGTTGGTCCGACCCCACTCCAAGTGTTTGGGCGAAACATCGACGCTGATCGTTGATTTCGCCCCGCCGACCGCGGCCGCCACGGAAAAGCCGCACGTATAGGCGAATAGGTTGAGCACGTCCTTGTCCTGCGACATCTCTCGAACCCGACCGCGGTTGTCGCGCTGGTCAAGAAAGAGTCCGACCGAAAAGCCGTCGTAGGGTCGAACGGCGAAGCGCAGACCTCGCTCCTGTATGTCCACCTGCGGCGGCGCGGGTTCACCCAGAAGAGGCTTCGGCGAACGCAGGGCCTCCTGAAGATCCTCGCCGGGTTGGGTGCGGTCCCGTACAAAACGCTTCACGTATACCGCCTGAACACGAAGAAGATCGCGATACCATCGGGCGACGTCCGGAAGCGCCTCCAACCATCGCGGCGACGCTTCGAGCACTTGCAGCACGACGACGGGGCCGTACTTCTCAGCGATCAGGCCCGACAAACCCTCCGCGGGGCCGGTGAGCAATCGGCAAGAATCCGTCTTGGGTTCGAGAAAGCATGGCAATCGCCGAGTGAGGGCGGCGTGCAGCAGGCGCTGCACGTCACGCTCACCGCGCAGGGCAACCGCGAATCCCGCAGGCGCCGGCGACCGGATCGTCATGGAGTTTTTCTGAGCGCTGGTGCGAGATTCCAATCTCGCACCAGGGAGCCGCACACGCGAGAGGTGCAGACACGTATCCTCATGGGCCATCAGCCGCGGCGCCCGGTCGTGGAGTCGGTCCCCTACCAGCCGCAGGCCCACGGAACGGAGTTGGGCGCGGAGGGCGTGGGTTGTGGGGGCGGTCGTTTCACAACGGATTAGCGTGCGATGTTCGCCTTGGTCGATCCGTCGAAGAACGGTTCGGATCGCCGGCGCGGCAGACGGGGCCGGACGCTTCGCCATTCGCGGGCGCCGGGCAGGACGCTTCCCCTTCGCAACTTTTTTTTCCTCGGGGTCACGCCGCGAATCCAAAAAGAGCATCGGTTTGTTCATTCGGCCGTTGACCACGGCCACGTACTCTTGTTCCAACCGGAACGATTTGAGCATGGTGCGGATCCGCGCCGCCGCAGCGGTATTTTTCCCGAGCAGGAGCACGCCGGATTCAAACCGGCTGAGGCGATTGGCCGGGTGCAGCGTTTCGTTTCGACCCCGGAGCGTCTGAACCAGCTCGACCAGGCCGGTCGCTCGCTCATTCGGCAAGCCGCCGACATCGACCCCGGCGGGCTTGCCAATGGCAAGGAGTTGTTCGTCCTCGTAGAGGATCGGTATGAGCCTTTGGAGAAGCGGATGGACATTCATGGTGGATAGTGTAGCGACTCACAGTCGTTGCAGCATTCAGAGCCGAGCGCTGAAGCGACCGGATTCGTCCCCGGGGCGCGTGATACAACGCCAGGAACGACCTCGTTACTCAGGCCAACGGGACGCCTCGTGGGCTTGAGGCCCGGTTCTCGGATTTTGACTGGACGAAGTTCAGGGTCGTTCGGTCCTTAACCACGCCGGGGAAGCGAAGAAGACGGTTGTGCATGGCCACGTACACACCCGGCGGGGCGAGTCGGCAAGCGAGGAGGGCCTCGGTGACGTTCTGCTGAGCGTCCGAATCGCGGAACTCGTACGGCCTCATCGCTCCGGTCAAAACCACTGGGACTGTGAGGTTGGGAAACTCTCGGTGAAGCACTTCACCCGTTATCGACAGCGTATCCGTGCCGTGGGCGATGACGACTGCGTCGGACTCCGGTAACACCTGCCGGACGGTCTCGACGATCAATCGGCGGTCTTGGTCTGTCAGTTCCAGTGAATCCTTAGAGAGAACATGGCGGTAGCTGACCACCAAGTCAGGCAAACGAAGCCCGGCCAGGATCGTCTCAATCACCGGGCGATCGTTACGCAACGAGCCGTCGGCCTCATTGAAGGTCTTGGAGATCGTGCCGCCGGTTGTAACGATGGTGATGTTCATAAACGATTGATTGTCAGCAAAGGCCCCGCGCCAAGTGCCGATCATACGCTGCCGGCTGTCAGCGGCAAGGCCCGTGAGCCTTGCCGCGAACGTTGGCTTGTTGAATGCGACAATCGTCAGCAGTGTCGCACAGCGTCGCTGCGTTATCGGTACTGCATACCCGGTTGCGAGCCGCCGGTCATGTCGAAGCCAACTCCAACTAGAAATCAGCCAAAAACATTGCTAAAATAGGAGGATGAACCCGCGTTCGGGTTCGCCGTTGGGGGGAAACCCAGGTCGGGACGCCTCAGACACTTCCCGATCATATAATATGTTGGAAGTGACGCGCCCGCCGGCGGTCCGCTTGACGATCGGTCGATGTCCGCAGTTGTCGGCGGTGGGGTCCCTGCTGGGAACGGGGTAAAAACGACATGGATTGGGATGCGCTTCGGGACGAGTTCCCGATCACGCGAAACTACAATTTCCAGAACCACGCGGCCGTCTCGCCCATCTGCCGCCGTGCTGCGGACGCAGTGCGCGTATACCTCAAGCATGCCGAGGAAAACTCCTACCTCAACGGCGGGTTCTACAAACATGCCGATCGCGTCCGCGGGCAGATCGCGGAGCTGATCAACGCCAATCCGGATGAAGTCACTTTTTGCAAGAACACCAGCGAAGGCCTGAGCTTCGTCGCCAACGGGCTAAGTTGGAACAACGGCGACAACGTGGTGACCAGCAACGCGGAGTTCGCGGCCAACATGTACCCGTGGATGGCCCTGCGCTCACGCGGCGTGCAGGTGAGGATGGTCTTCGAAGAGGATGGCCGCGTTCCGCTCGAACGCCTTATGGAAGCGATCGACAGCCGCACGCGGGTGGTGGCCATCTCCTCCGTGCAGTTCGCCAGCGGCTACCGTACCGATCTGGCGACGCTGGGTGAATACTGCCAAAGCAAGGGCGTGTTCCTGTGCGTCGATGCGATTCAATCGCTGGGTGTGTTCCCCATCGACGTCAAGGGAATGAACATCGACTTCTTGGCCGCCGATGGGCATAAGTGGCTCTGCGCTCCGGAGGGAGCGGGCCTGTTCTTCGTGCGTAAAGAGTTACAGGGACATCTGCGGCCCACGAGCATCGGATGGATGTCCATGAAGGAGCCGTTCAACTTCGCCCGCTACCAGTTCGAGTTCGCCGACTCGGCCAAGCGCTACGACAGTGGCAGCTACAACCTCGCGGGCATTTACGCCCTGGGCGGGGCCATCGAACTTCTACAGGAGATCGGCGTCGAACAAGCTGCGCACCGGTTGTTGCAGTTGACCGATCGACTGACGGAAGGGCTTCGCGACAAGGGATACCGCGTGGTCAGCTCGCGGATGCCGGGTGAGGCCAGCGGCATCGTGGCCTTCTTCTCCGACGTTCACCCTCCCGAGCCGATCCAACATCACCTTCAAACCGAGCATCGCATCGTCATCGCCGTCCGCTGTGGCCGCCTCCGCGCCAGCCCCCACGTCTACAACACAGAACGCGAAATCGACCAACTCGTCGAAGCCTTGCCCAAGCACTGACACGACCTTGGCACGCCGATCAGAGCCGCGACCGGGAGGGAGCGGACCGTTTCCCCGTAGGCTGGGTGAGGGGTGTTTCATGCGGTTTTGACCCTCACCCCGAGCCGCGGCATTCATGCCGCGCGGGGTTAGCGCTGCGCCTGTGCCACCCGGCCGCCTATGCTAAAATTGTGAAAATCGCGGATTTTTCTTCCGTCGCAGGACGAAGTTCGGTGTTGTTAGGATTGAGGTGCATCCCGTTTTGGGTGGCGAAAGATGCCCAGGGGTGTCATTCTGAACGTAGCGAGAATCTTTCGGCGGGTTGGGATGCACCCGATTCTCGGTTTTGGGAATAATTGCACTTTCCGGACAAAGGGAAGTCGTCCTAGAATCGAGCGTAGTCTGAACCTGCCCACCCGTTTGGCGTTGCGGCTTGTGGCGTGAACGACGCACACAAGCCGTCGAGGGTGAAATATGACGATCGCGTTTTCCTCCCCGAAGCGTCCTGGCCCGCACACTCAACCCGGTTTCACGCTCGTCGAGCTTGTCGCCATCACCGGCTGCGTGGGTTTGCTGTTTGCAATCGTCCAGCCCTCGCTGCAGGCCACGTTGGGGCAATCCCGAAACGTCGTTTGCCTGGATCGGCTTCGGGCCATCGGGCAAGCTAATTTGACTTATTCTGCGGACGATCCGGACGGCTGGGCGATCCCCGTGCACGGAAGTTTTGGCGTCAAAGAGGGCGAGATGTCATGGGAATCGCTTGCGTCCTTTGGGCGCTACGTCGGCGCATACGAGTGGGGCGGCAAGAGCGGCATCGGACGGGACGACTTCATGGGGCCGCCGAATCCCATCAACAGCGCCTACGGAACGAAGGCAGGCTTCGGACCGACCACCCGACCGCTCAACAACATCCTGTACCCACACGGGTTTCGCGACAACCGTAATCCGAGTTTTCAGCGGATCGGTGCGAGTTTCGACACGCAGTTGAAGCTCGAGGCCTACCGTTGTCCCGCCGATGACGGACCGCCGGGAGGCGCGCATTGTCCGCACTGGCTGGACCATCCCCAACGGTCTTCCTACGACCACTTCGGAACCAGCTACGCGGCAAACGTGTTCATGGTTGGCAGCGGCGGCGGTGGTGAACTGCGGAGCAACTCTCCCTATCTGCGCCCGCTGTCGCGCGTACCGAACCCAGTGCGGACGATCAATTACGAGGAGAACATCGGTCGCTGGGCCTGGGCCGCCCGCCGTGAGTTGTCCGAATGCTATTTCCTCGACCCGGGTGTCGATCCCGGTCCCACCAAAGCGGTCCGCGGCTGGCACGGAAAAAATTGGACCTTCAACCGCGTCTTCGTCGACGCCCACGCCGAAACCCAGGCGATCTACGTTGATGGCACAGAGGATCAGGAAGGATACGCCAATCACTATCGAAACCAGGAATTGCCTGACTATCCGGACTTCCCGTCTTGTGAAGGGTGTCTACCCGGCGACAAGGACTGCCCTGGAGAACCGGGAAGTTTCGACCAGTACCGATGCATTATCGTTCGTGGGCCGGGTTGGCAAAAGGATACCTTGCCCGCGCCGTTCATTTGCACCGGCTTGCTGTGGAGCGGGAATGGACGACCGTCCTATGAGAACTGCGTGTCGCCGGGAGACAGCGCCGTGAGCGGATCCGGAACGGGGATACGCTGATATGAGGATGCGCACCGACAGTTTGGTAGTTCTCATCCTCGCCTTGGCCGGTGCAAACGAGCCGATTGCGGCCATGCCGCCCAATGACGACTGTGTGAACGCTATCCCCATTTCAGGCGAAGGGGTGTTCTTCTTTGACAGCACTGGTGGCACCGCCGTCGATCCCCCACCGACTTCGTGTTCGCACTATTATGCTTTCTTAGGCCCCGAATTCGCCGCTGACGTCTGGTTCTGCTGGACTGCGGAATGCACCGGTGACGTCACCGTCGACACCTGCGGCCAAACCACGGTGGATACAAGACTGGCGGTCTACGATGAATGCGTTTGCCCGCCGGACGTACTAGAGGGATGCGATGACGATGGTTGTCTCTACCAGTCGAGAGTGAGCTTTATTGCGGTATCGGGGCAATCTTATCTAATTCGGATCGGAACGCAGCCGGGATTGAGCGGCGGTGCGGGCACCTTCCGAATCAAATGCGAGCCAAGTCCTGAGCCACCTGACCCACTAAATTGGAGTTGCCCAAGTCCCGCCCAGCCCCAGCCATCCGAGGCAATGGAAACCTGCAACGCCCGCGACCGCTGGGACGCGCAAAACAGCACGCGAACCAAATTCATCGTCGCCGACGAATTCGTTCCCGACACCGACGGCAACATCACCGGCGTCTGCTGGTGGGGAACGTATTTGCGCGATGGCGAAGAATGTTCGCGCAATCTGGTGGATTTCTTCGAGGTCACCTATTACACCGACGACTGCGGCGCGCCGGGACCGATCATCGCCGGTCCGTTTTCGCAAGAGGATGTAACCATGGAGGTCATCGGACCGATGGAGACCTACGAGTCGTTTCCCAACGGCGCGTTCGAATACCAATACAGCACCCGGCACGATCCCGTGTCGCTTCGAGGCGACGAAGTGTATTGGATCTCCATCACCAACTCGTACTACAACAATTGCGCGTGGTTCTGGGAAAACGCCCTCGGATCGGACGGCCACGCCATCCAGATCGACGACCGATTGGATGCGATTGCCACGGTTCGTGCGGACCTCGCCTTTTGTTTCCGCCTCGTGGAACGCAACGGCCCGGTCTGTTTTGCCCCGCCGGACAATGACGACTGCGTCGATACCGTTCCGTTGACGATCGACGGCGCATCGTTCGACACCTCCGGGGCAACCACCGACGGCCCGGTGAACGATCTATCCAATCAGCCCTATCCTCCGCAGTGCTACTTCGGACTCAGCGACGAACAGGTCCATAAGGACATTTGGTACGACGTGGTCGCCCCCTGTACGAGCGGCCTTCGTCTGGGACTTTGCGACAGCTCGTTTGACACCAAGATCGCCGTCTACAAAGGTTCCGAATGCCCGACTACCAATGCGGCCATCGCCTGCAATGACGACGCCTGCGGCGGTGAATTTGCCCGACAATCTGAACTACGCCTCGACGTGTGCGGAGGCGCTGCCTACAAAGTTCGTATCGGGGGCTTCAATGGCGATTGGGGGACTGGTGTGCTCACGCTCGCCTTTGGCCCGCGCTTACAAACCTCCCTGGAGGACTTCGCCGCCTTCGCCCGCTGCTTCACCGGACCCTGCGAAAACGGGCCCTGCAACTTCTCCAACGAACCTTGCTGCTCCTTCCAGGACTTCGATGCCGACTCGGATATCGACCTTGACGATTACACCCTTTTTCACGCCGTCCTTCTAGGACCGTGAAAGTAGAACCCGTACAAGACCCGCCCCTGAGCGAATGTGAAATTTCTCATCTTTTCGATCTTCGAACTTCGATCTTCGAGTTTCGTGTAAAGCCTGGTCGCCCCATCCCCAGCGCCGATCGCGCGCCCGTCACGTTCTTTTTGCGTGGACAATGCGCGCACGGC
>JAGVHG010000005.1 GCA_020056715.1 Phycisphaerae bacterium
CCCGTCGGAGCCAGCGTCTTTAGCGACCCAGCGCCCGTTTGTTGGGGTTGTCCCCGTCTGAACCCCTTCATCCCACCGCAACCGCCCACCCTCTGCCCCTGTCCGAGTAATGCCTGCGAATCCTTTCCGGAACAGTTTCTTGAGATTGTGCGTCAGGCAGATCAACCGGTACCGCTGGAAGTCCTCAGGGCGAAGATCCGAGACTAACCGGCTCTTTCCGAGGGCCTCAGCAAACGCGACGAGGATCGACCGGCAGTCTTCAAACCACCGTGAGCCGATCTCACCGGCATCCATCTTTTCCTTTTGCCAGGCGAGAAACACGTTGCAGGCGTCCTTGACCGTGAGCTCGCCGCTGGCTACCTTTCGGGGTGTACGGCCTGCGTGAAGGTCGGAAGCGACCGCAAGATACCGTTCAACGGCTGCGTCAGGGGCCCGCCACACGCCGAAGAAGTAGACGCGGCCATTGATCTTCTTGCACCATTGGCCGTTCGGGTGAGCCGTTAATGGAAACGACGGGTACGGCTTTGGGGGCTTGTGGCGCGTTGTAGCCATGGTTCGATGCCAGCGAAATCCCGGTCTAGTTCGTAGCACGGTAGCAGGCGTGCTGGTTGTCGTATGCTGGAATAGCCGGGCAGATGAAATGCCATAAGTATCGTATTTTCAAGTACTTGGAGAGGTGGGTGAGTGGCTGAAACCAACGGTTTGCTAAACCGTCATACGGGTTTACACCCGTATCGAGGGTTCGAATCCCTCCCTCTCCGTTCGTAAATACATCGACCCGCTTCAGGCGCTTGCCCTTTTCATGGACCTCGGTCGGGCGAGATCCACTTGGTGTAGAGTTCCGGCCAGCGGTCGGGGAGGAACAGGCGGCGGGCGTGGGACCGGGCGACGGCCTGTAGGTCGAGGTCGGCGTAGAGGATGTGGTCCTCACACCGAGGGCCGCGAGCGATCACGGTCCCATCGGGTGCGCTCACAAAGGATTCACCCGCGAAGGTGAGGCCGTCTTCCTTCCCCACGCGGTTGCACAAAGCGACATAGTAACCGTTTTGAAAGGCCGCGGCGCGCATTTCCGCTTCATAGAGACCTTCGGGCCATTCGTCGATGGCACCCGCTTGGGGAACCAAAACCAACTCCGCGCCGTTGACGGCGAGGGCCCGCATGTATTCGGGGAAATGACGGTCGTAGCAGATGGCCACGCCGATTGGCCCCACGGCGGTGTCATAGACCGGCACTCCCGTGTCGCCTGGTGAGTAGTAGCCCTTTTCGTGGAAACAGGGATAGTCCGTGATGTGGATCATCCGCGTCCTTCCCAGGAGCGTCCCATCGGCGTCGATGACGGGCGAGCAGTCGTAGCAACGATCGCCGTCACGTTCGAAGAGATTGAACACCACGACGATCCCGCACTCGCGTGCAATTTTTTGAATGGCCTCCGTCGTCGGTCCCGGGACGGGTTCAGCGACGGCCTTCACATCACCGTTCGCCGGCGTTTGCGGGTGGAACCATTCAAAGGAGAGTTCGGCGAAACAGGCGCACTTGGCACCCTTGTCAGCCGCCCGCCGCAGAGCGTTGAGTCCGCGGCGGAGGTTGTCCTCCTTGCTGCTTGAGGCGTGTTGTTGGATCAACGCAATTTGGACCGTACGGTTCCTACACCTTCTCATTGAAAGCTGACTCGGTCGGCTTGGACTGCACAAGCCCATTCTGCAGCCAATATGCCGAACCGAAATACTAATTCTGCGAAGATTAGTATAACAAGCAGTAAATTCGGACGTTGAAAGTCAAACGGGTAGAGGTCCCCAGCTCGGAGACCCCTACCCGTTGTGTTCACTCGCTATAGCCTATACTGGTTCTACACCCAGCCACGGATCTTGCACGCCTCGGCCACGCGGGCGACGGCGACCATGTAGGCATTCAGGCGGTTGTGGACCTTGGTCTTCTTGGACATTTCGTAGACGGATTTATAGGCGTCGGTCATCTTGCGGTCGAGCTGCTGATGCACGTCCGCCAGCGACCAGTAGTAGTTGTAGGTATTCTGCACCTGTTCGAAGTAGGAGACGGTGACGCCGCCGGCGTTGGCCAGGAAGTCGGGCAGGACGTAGACGCCCTTCTCGAACAGAATTTTGTCGGCCTCGGGCGTGGTTGGACCGTTGGCCAGTTCGCACATGATCTTGGCCTTGATGTTGCCGGCGTTCTTGGCGGTGATGACGCCCTCCAAAGCGGCCGGATAGAGCACGTCGCATTCGAGTTCGAGAATCTCGTCGTTGGAGATCGGCTTAGCGCCGGGAAAGCCGGTGAGGGCGCCGCTCTCGAGCTTGTGCTTGACCAAAGCATTGGGATCGAGGCCGTCCCTGTTGAACACGCCGCCGCGGGAGTCGGTCGCGGCGAGGAGCCTACCGCCGCCGAGGATTTCGGGATGGAGAGTGGCCGCGAATTGCCCGGCGTTGCCGAAGCCCTGGATGGCGTAGGAAGAATTCTTGACGTTAATATTCATTGCCTTGGCGGCCTCACGGACGATGTAGACGCCGCCGCGGGCGGTGGCGTCACCCCGGCCCTGAGAGCCTCCGACGGGCAGCGGTTTGCCGGTGATGACGGCCGGATGCGAGTGGCCCATGATCGTTTCATATTCGTCCATCATCCAGGCCATTATTTGCGGGGTAGTGTAGACGTCGGGCGCGGGAACGTCGCGATGGACGCCGAGTTCACGGCCGACGGCGCGGATGTAGGACCGGGCAAGGCGCTCCTTCTCGCCGTTGGACATTTCCTTGGGGTTGCAGACGATGCCGCCCTTTCCGCCGCCGAGGGGAATATCCACCACGGCCGTCTTCCAGGTCATCCACGCCGCGAGCGCCCGCACGGTGTCGATGGTCTCCTCCGGGTGCCAGCGGATGCCGCCCTTTGTAGGCCCGCGGGCGTTGTTGTATTGCACGCGGTAGCCCTTGAAGATGCGCGTGACGCCGTTGTCCATTTTCACCGGCAAGGTGAAGTGGTATTCACGCATCGGCCAACGAAGCAATTCATGCGTGGCCGCGTCCAAACCGAGCCGCTTGGCGGCTTCGTCGAGTTGTTGTTGTGCGATCGCAAACGGGTTCAAAGTCGACATCTCTCAAAGCTCCTCAAATAATACTTCCATGGGTGGGACAAACCCACCCGATCCTCCACACTCGCCGTGTTCAGTACCGTGTTAGCAAGCGGTGTGCCACAACGAGCGGCCTCGTCCGTCGTCGGGCCGACGGAAGCCTCGAAGTGTAGCTTACGAGCCGACCGGAAGCCAGCGGCGACTAAGACCCACCGCTAGACAGTACTCAATCAACTCCCAGTGGAAGTGTTTTCTGACACGATAAATGGCACCCTAAAGCATTGTGTTACAATGGGTTACGGACAATCTAGCCTGTTACTTGGCATACAAAATGGTACATTATCTGTTCCACATGCAAGGCCCAAAGTTACCGGCGTAATTGCCTGACCGACGCGGACTTTCGCCGGCCGACCGGCTCGGACCCCAGCGTCTCTGGAGTTGCGTGACCTGCGAATGAAATCCGACACGCGTGGTCGGTTGATCGCCTAGGCAAGGCAGTGGGGTGTCTGTCGAACTGCCGCCTAACGAAACCAGTACCGTCTGAGTCGGTCTTCCTTCATACCGCGATTTCAGTAGTGACACGGCCATGTCGCTAGGCGTGAACACGCTGTCCTTGTTTGGCGTCAAGCGAAAACCGGGACGTAACCGATACGGCTTGAACCGCGCGGATCATCGAATCCGCCGGGTGGGATGCGTTGACTATGCGCGTGCTGGTTACGGGACATCGCGGATACATTGGTTCGGTGCTGGTGAGCGTGCTGCAACACGCTCGTCACGAAGTCGTGGGTCTGGACTGCGACTGGTACGGCGACTGTGACTTCGGGCGGATGCGCGACTCGATTCCCAGCTTCGAAATGGACGTACGCGATGTGGAATTCACAGACCTGCTTTCGTTCGATGCGGTGATTCATCTTGCGGCCTTGCCGCAGGATTCGGCGTCGCAACTCGATCCGTCGTTGTATGAAGAGATTAACTTCGAGGCCAGCGTCCGTCTGGCGGAGTGCTGCAAACAGGCCAATGTTTCACGCTTTCTGTTCGCGTCAACTTGTGCGGTGTATGGCAACGGCAGTGGTGAACCGCAAAACGAGACGAGTTCCACGGCGCCGATCACGCCGTCTGCCGTCGCAAAACTGCGCTGTGAGCAAGAGCTGTTGCGGCTGGCGGATGAGCACTTCGCGCCCGTGTTGCTGAGAAACGCAACCGTCTACGGCGTGTCGCCGCGTTTGCGACTGGACACCGTGGTCAACGAATTCGTCGGGTCGGCCGTCGCCAACGGGCGCGTGGCCATGCGTACCGAAGGTCGAGCCTGGCGGCCGTTGATGCACGTCGAGGATGTCGCTCGTGCGTACGCGGCCATCCTTGCGGCTGCGGATGAGGCCGTCTGCGGTCAGGTCTTCAACGTGGCCATCACCGAGGAAAACTACCGCGTGATCGACATCGCCGACTGCGTGACCGAGTTCGTGCCGGATTGCACGCGTTCCATCCGCACGGGCATCCCGGACCAGCGCAGCTATTGCGTGGACGGCTCCAAGCTGCGGCGGGCGCTGCCCCATCTGACCTGGCGATGGACGCTGCCACAGGGTATCCGCCAACTACGGGCCGCGATGCTTGGCGCGGGCCTTACCACCGGCGAATGGCGCTCCGATCGCTATCGCCGAGTGATGCGCTTAAGCACGATGATGGAACGAGGCGAATTGGACACTACCCTGCGACGCCATGAATCAGTTCATTATGATCTTCAAAGGTCACGGTAGACCTCGCGGCGATGTCCGACGGACATGATTTCGACCACGCGGTGGTCGTCATCCACTGCATAAAGGATGCGATAGTCGCCACAACGTAGCCGATATTCGTCCCGTCCGCGGAGTTTTCGGCAGCCGCGCGGGCGAGGCTCGGACGCGAGTTTAAGAATCGCCGCAGTGATTCGATCAAAGACGGAGGAAGGCAGCCGATCCATTTCCTTTTCGGCTGACGGTTTGACGAGAACTGTATAGGAATGTCTCAACGGCGTTTGGCGCGTTTCTTTCGGTCGGCTAAGTACTGAGTAAATGGACGCGACGGTTCACGCCGCCGCTGGGCGATTGTAGCCAAATCCAGTAGATCGCGAGCCAGCGACTTGTCCTGCGCAATACGCACAATCACAGCATCACGTTCCGTTTTCGGAAGTGCCCTGAACGCCGTAATAAAAACGTCGGCAGTTGCTTCGACCTCGGTCATCGCGGTCTCCCCGGCTAAGGCACACCACTGCTGACACAGCAGTGGCACACGGTTACATCCCACCGCGGTAGGGGATGAGGGCAAGGAAGCGGGCGTGCTTGACAGAGGCCTTGAGGGCTTTTTGCTCTTGGGTATCCGTGCCGCCGCGCTTACGCGACATCAGCTTGCTGCTAGGGGTGAGAAACTTACGCAGCAACTCGACCTCGCGATAGCTGACCAGCGGGCCGACCCAGTTGGGTCCGCCGCGATCGGGAAAACGCCGCTCGGTATGAAATGTCTTGCCGCCTTCTTCTGTCGTCATCGTTCTCGTCGTCTCATTTCCTGTGTGTTAGAGGTCTCGGCCATCACCCGATCAAACTCCGCCTGGTCGGTTACCTCGGACTCATCGATCAACATGATCGGAATCCCATCCCGGATCGGGTACTTTCGCCGCGTCGCCGGCTCGGTCGAGTAGAGCCAGTCACCCAACTGCACCAAGGGTGCGTGGATGACGGGGCACACCATGATCCGAAGCAGCTCCGCGTCGATCTTGGTCATCCTGACCGTCGTGCCGACCCTTAACTCGGGCATGGCGGTCCGCCGAAGGCGGACTTGGTCATGCCACCCATCCGTCAGACTTGTGATATTAGCGGATAGCCCGCATTTCGCAACAACCCACGCTTGTGGGCGAATAAACGTTCATTCAAGGGGCGACGGGTAACACAGCAGTTTTGACCGCCCGGAAGCGGTTCTGTATAGTGTGATTGTCCGGTGGCTCCCACGATCCATCGGCCTCAGAAGGGATTGGAAAACTCATGCCAAATGCACAAAAAAACCTCGGATCGGCTTCTCAAAAAACACTGATCACGAAGGGTGGTAGATTGCAACTCTATAGTTTACAGGAACTTGCGCGTAGTCTTGGGATTCAAGGCGAGCGTCTACCGTACAGCATCAAAGTACTCCTGGAAAGCGCCCTGCGAAGCGTGGACGGGTTCACTGTAACAGAGGACGACGTACGGGCGATCGCAACGTGGGAGGCCAAGAAGATCGCCCAACGTGAGGTTCCGTTCATTCCGGCACGGGTGCTGCTCCAGGACTTCACGGGGGTACCGTGTCTGGTGGACCTGGCCGCCATGCGCGACGCCATGAAACGGCTCGGCGGCGATCCCAAGAAGATCAACCCGCTGATTCCGGTGGACCTCGTCATCGACCACTCGGTGCAGGTCGATTCGTTCGGATCGCCGGACGCGCTGGGGATCAACGCCGATCGAGAGTTCGCCCGCAACCTCGAGCGCTACCAGTTTCTCCGTTGGGGCCAAAATGCGGTCAACGGATTCCGCGTTGTGCCGCCGGCGATGGGGATCGTACACCAGGTAAACCTCGAATATCTCGCCTCGGTGGTCACGACTCGGAAGATCAACGGCGTGACGGTCGCGTTCCCGGACAGTCTCGTCGGGACGGACAGTCACACCACGATGATCAACGGGTTGGGCGTGGTCGGGTGGGGCGTGGGAGGGATTGAGGCCGAAGCGGTCATGCTGGGCCAGCCGATCTACATGCTTCTTCCGGAGGTGGTCGGCTTTCGACTGACCGGGCGGCTGGGTGAGGGATCGACAGCGACGGACCTGGTGCTCACCGTCACGGAGATGCTTCGCAAGAAGGGCGTGGTCAACAAGTTCGTTGAATTCTACGGCAGCGGATTGAGCGCGATGAGCCTCGCGGACCGGGCGACGGTGGCGAATATGGCCCCGGAGTACGGGGCGACGATGGGGTTCTTCCCGGTGGACGAAGAGACCCTTACTTATCTTCGACGCACCGGACGACCCGACGACGTAATCGATCTCGTAGAGAGATATACGAAAGAGCAAGGACTATTCCGGACGGATGCTTCTCCTGAACCGACCTTCAGCGACACATTGTCGCTTGATCTCTCGACTGTTGAACCGAGCCTTGCGGGTCCCAAGCGGCCGCAGGACCGCGTGTTGCTGAGCAAGATGAAGTCGGCGTTCGCGTCGGCGCTTCGAGCACCGGTGAAGGACCGGGGGTTCGCTCTTAATGAAAGCGCGCTCGCGAACAAGGGGGCCGTCAAGACAAACGGTCATTCGGAGACGATCACGCACGGGGCCGTCGTGATTGCCGCGATCACAAGTTGCACGAACACCTCGAACCCGGCGGTGATGGTGGCCGCGGGACTGCTCGCCAAGAAGGCGTGCGAAAAAGGGCTTTCCGCCAAATCGTATGTGAAAACGAGCCTCGCCCCAGGCTCGCGGGTGGTGACCGAGTATCTTCGCGACGCGGGCTTGACGCCGTACTTGGAGCAGTTGGGCTTCCACACCGTGGGGTATGGTTGCACGACGTGCATCGGCAACAGCGGGCCTCTGCCGGAGGCGGTCGCGGAGGCGGTGACCAAAAATGAACTGGTCGCGGCCGCGGTGCTGAGCGGAAATCGGAATTTTGAGGGCCGGGTCCACGCTCAGGTCAAGGCGAACTATCTGGCCTCGCCGCCGCTGGTGGTCGCGTACGCGATCGCGGGGACGACGGACGTTGACCTAACCACCGAACCGTTGGGGACGGGGCGCGATGGGAAGCCGGTATACCTGAAGGACATCTGGCCGTCGCAAGCGGAGATCACCGGGGCGATTGCGAAGTCCGTCACCGCCGAAATGTTCCGAGAGCAATACGCAACCGTGTTCACCGGCAACGAGCGGTGGAACCGCATCACGGGCATCTCCGGCGATACCTACCCTTGGGACGCGAGCAGCACCTATGTTCAAAACCCGCCGTTTTTTGATGGGCTGACGCGGGATGTTCCACAGGTTAGGCCCATCACCGCGGCGCGAGTGTTGATGATGGTGGGCGATTCGGTCACGACGGACCACATCTCACCGGCGGGGTCGATCAAAGCGGACTCACCGGCCGGTCGGTATTTGCAGGAGCACGGCGTCGAACCCGTGGACTTCAACAGTTACGGATCGCGGCGGGGCAATGACCGGGTGATGACGCGGGGAACCTTCGCCAACATCCGTCTGCGGAACCTTCTTGCGCCAGGGACGGAGGGCGGCGTCACGATCCATCTACCGAGCGGCGAGCAGATGCCGGTTTTCGACGCTGCTGGGCGGTACAAGAAAGAGGGTACACCGCTGTTGATTATCGCGGGGAAGGAATACGGCACCGGCTCCTCGCGGGACTGGGCGGCCAAGGGAACGCTGCTGCTGGGCGTGTGGGCAGTGATCGCTGAGAGCTACGAGCGTATTCACCGCAGCAACCTCGTCGGCATGGGCATCTGGCCGCTACAGTTCAAGGACGGCGACACGCGGGAGTCGCTGGGCATCACCGGACAAGAAATCTTCGACTTCCCCGACATTTCCAAGAATCTTACGCCCTTGCAAACAGTTACGGTGCGCCTGACCGATCCGAAAACGCGCGCGACGCGTACGATTGCTTTGGTGTCACGCATTGACACGGCAGTGGAGGTCAATTATTACCGCAATGGTGGGATTTTGCCCACGGTGTTGCGTAAACTCGCGTTGTGACTGCCCCTTTGTCACTCCGCGAACGCGCACCCTTGACTCTATCTTCGGTTCGCAGTCGCTATGACATATTGGCTTGCGAAAAGAAAGACTCATCCCGTGCGTAATCACGTGCTTTTCCGAACTTCTTTTTCAGATGAGGCTTGATTTCCAGAAACCGCTTCTCAAGTTCCTGATCCCGTAGTTTCTGGTTGTGCAGATAAACAAGGGTGGAGACCGCCTCAAGGAAATCAGTGCTCTGCTCGTCAAGGGCTTTCGCGAGGTCGGCCCATGCTGGCGGCTCTGACGGGGGCTTTCGACTGATATACTCCTTAGCCTCGCTTCCCGCGATTCGATAGGTGTAATGTGCGGTGTCGTCGTCTCTGGTTTCCTCGACAATTCCCGCGGCGCATAGGTAATCAAGTTGGGCAGCTAACTCTCTTGAGAACGGTCCATAGTGGTGCAAGATAAAGCTTTGCTTGAAATCAGGGTGTCGCTTGGACTGCACCAAGTGAACCAACTTCTGCAGGCGCGTTCTTCCGTCCACACCTCCGAGCTCAAGGATCAGCCGAGCTACTCTTAATGCCTCAACGACGTCCATATTCCACCTATTCCTAACTTATACCTAACATTCGCAGGTGTCCAGTAAATTCCGCGAAATATTTTGGATCAAAATGGAACCGATGTTCCGCCCACGGCTCAGCCAGGGCATTGAGAATGCCACTCTCCTCCGCCTCCTGGATGGGTACCGCGCCCCCGTCCTTAACTACGTGGATGTCTTCGAAGTACGCTTGTTCTGGGTCTTCACCCCGGCGAACACGCCGGGCCGGCTCTTTGTACGGCCACGTGCTCATCGTATCAAGGTGCCACTCGAAACGGAGTCGATCGTCTTGGCTGCCTCTAAGCTCTTCGACAAGCCTCGCAGCTTGGCGCAATTCTTGCGAGGTCCGCAGCCGATGAGTCCTCCACGGTCGCTGCCGGCGCACAAGGCGCAGTGAGTGTCTGCTTAGGACGTCGGCGAGCGCCTGGTGATCTGGCTTCAAGGCGGGCTTCCACACGGCCCAGCGACGGATCGCCCACCACATCACCTCGTCATCAAGCAGCAGATAATCTTTGATCTCAACGTCTCCACGTTTCTCAAGAAAGTTTCGAACCGGAATTGGTGTCTCATCCGGGAGTATGGACACGAGCTCGCTCGCAAGATGAAGTAGGCTTAGAAGCTCTGCCTCGTAGGCTCGGGTCGTCTTGTGTCCGTACACGTACTTGGTCATGTTCAACCGGGCGAGGAGCATGCTTTCAATGGCACCAATCCCTTTCGACGCATCCAGGCACAGCTTCCTGATACGACCCTTTCCGCTCGGTAACTCGCCAATAGCAAGCACATTGAGAATCCACTCCGCATCAAACTGACCGAACCGGGAGCCAGTCATCAGGCTGTCGCGCAGCAAGTAGTCCATCCGGTCCGCATCCAGTTGACTATGGACTATATCCTTTAGATAAGGATCCACGGGTGGTTCAAGCCCGGCTGGCGGCTTATCCGTGATAAGAACAGCCACACTGTTCGCGTCGATCCCCGATTCGGCAAGAACCTGATGAACTTCTGTGGATGAGTCGAGGATCATGCGACTGGTCCAGCCCTCGTGATCAAGACCCTGATGAGCGCCGTGTTCGTCTCTGTCAAACGCGCGCTCAAAAACATGCGAGAACGGGCCATGTCCGATGTCGTGCAGGAGCGCTGCGGCTTTGATTACTGGAGTGTTCGACGCCAGTTCCCGTCGTGTCTGTACATCGCATTGGCCCTGTAGCCGCTCGATCATGCGTCGCGCGAAGTTGAACACGCCGAGCGAATGCGCGAAGCGTGTGTGCTCCGCACCGGGATACACGAAGTATCCGATCCCGAGTTGCTTGATCCTCCGTAGTCGCTGGAACTCCTTCGTGTCGATCAGTCTAAGAATGAACTCGTCCTCGGGACCGAGGCGGATCAGATCATGCACAGGATCGCGGAAGACCTTGTTGAACGAGCGGTTAGTTTGGCTTCGGGCTGTCCTTTTCGACTTGGGCATAACGAGCAAGTTTATATGGCCGGTGCCTGCTAATGGCAACAAGGAATGTGTTCCTTACGATTGTCAGCGTGGAGACCCTGCAAGGAAAAGCCACACTGTGGGCGCGTATAGAGCATCGAGGATCAGGAGTCGGTCGCTCCGCGCGGGATCCCGGCGCGCCGGGATCTCATTCCGCCCGCGGCTCGGACGCTTAATCCAGCCACTGCTTCTTGTCCTTGATTTTCATGGGGACGTATTCTTCGGTGAGGTAGGAGAGGTCTTTGGAGATCATGGCCTCGACTTCCATCTTGAAGCCGTTTTGGAGCATTTTCTTGATTTCTTTCTGCCACGGACGCTTGTTGGCGAACCACGGATAGTTGGCGATCTGCTTGGCGCGTTTGATGTCCGCGTCGTCAAGCTCGATCTTCACGTCGTCGCTCATTTCGCAGCGTTCGTAGTCGAAGCTGGAGACGCCCAGGAACACCGCGTCGGGGATGGCCATGCGCCGCGATTCGTAGGCGAGGTTGATCGAGCCGTGCTTGATGACGGAATAAATGTAATATCCCCACGGGTCGTTATCGAGCAGAACGTAGACGGGCAGTTTCAGTTCCTCGTGCATCCGTTGCAGCAGTCGGCGCATCCCGCGGGCTGGTTGGCCGCCGCCGTGAGAGACGATGCAGTTGTGCGTCTGCCAAAAGCGATCCTCGTGGAACCGCCGCCAGACGGTGTCTTTTTCGACGTGCAGGATGAACTTCGCGGTGCACTTCTTGAACTGGATCACGTCGGCCTCGACGATGCTGGGGACGGCGTAGCCCGCGCTGCCCATCGCGGCGCAATCGAGGGTATTGCCCGCATCGACCAGCGTGATCGGTCCCACCAGGTTGCCGCGGTTGGAGGCGAAAACGTGTAGTTCCTCGCGCAGGGCGTCGATGGCGACCTCGACGTCCTCGATGATCGGGTCGGACTCGTTCTGGTCGTCGAAGGTCTTCTCGCTGGTGCCTTTGATGGTGTGCTTGGACAAGTAATAGATTTGGCGGATGCTGGCCGTCTTGTCGCGGTCGATCAATTCCTTGCACTTGGAAGCCACCAACAGCGTCTGCATGAACCGCTTCGCCTGGCCATAGTTGAAAAAGCTCCGCGACTGCTTGGCGTCGCCCATCTCGACGTGCCGCGTCTTTTCATTGAAGGCCACGTTGCTCAGCACCCGCGCGGGGATGAGCACTTCGGGGTCTTTCTTGCGAAAGGCCATCTCCGCGACGGACTTGGCCAACGCCTCCAACTTCCCCCCCGCCTTGCCGTTGGTGCGCTTCGATGATTTAACTGATTTCGTTTTAATATTCTTGGCCATCACGTGCGATCATATCCGACGGCTGGCCGCGACTCTAGGTTGCGAGCACGGTACAAGCCAACGCAACCACGAACTGCCATGTTTGTTGAATGAGCGGTAAACGCTCCGGCCAAGTCGCGCATCTATCGGATGCGGGACGCTGGCTGTTGAGGCTGAGACGGCGGAACACGGGCATGACCGGAACGGACGAAAGCGCGGACTCGGACGTAAGCGTCAGCGAAACGGACGACCCAAGGAAGAACCTATCCCTGTTACCCTCACCCGACCCCTCTCCCCGCCACGGCGGATTTTTAACCTGGGAGGGAGAGGGATTCTTCGCGTAGAAGTCAACCGATCGGCTTAGCCCACAACGCGGCGAGAGCAAACGCGAGCAGCATCGCAAACCAGAGCCAAAACGGGTGATGGGCGTCTAGGTGGAGATGTTTGCCGTGAAACGCGATTGCCATGGTGACACCTCGCTTCCCACCGCGGCGGTATTGCTCGATAGCCGCCGTCGGCCAGTGGGTCTGCCTATCTAAGCATACAACTCGCTTGTCCCGAATGCCAATATTATCGCCCGAAAAATCATTGAACGGTCTCAAAATTGGCGAATTCCCGGGCCGGAACTATCATCGCCTTCATGGAGGATGCGCCGCTTACAGAGATGCTGAACTTGGCCAAGGAGCTTGCCGTCGCGGCGGCCTCGATCTCCCTCGCCCGGTTCGGCAAGGCCGTTGCGCAACGCAAGGCGGACGACAGCGTCGTCACCGACACGGACTACGCAATCCAAACCCACATCGTCGAACGCATTGGCGGAGCATACCCCGATCACGCCATCCTGGCCGAGGAAACGCCGTGCGGAGAGTGCGACCGCCGCGACCCGACGAGGGCGCGGTACGTTTGGGTCGTCGATCCGCTGGACGCGACGCGGAACTATGCCTCGGGGCTGGCGTGTTTTGCGACCTCGATCGCGGTGCTGGATCACGCGGCGCCCGTCGTGGGCGTTGTGTATGAGCACAACCTGCGTCATCTCTACACCGCTGTCGCGGGTGGCGGGGCTTTTATGAACGGTCAGGCGATCCGCGTGGCCGAACCGCCGACGAGTCACGACCACCTGATCGGCATCCCTTCGAGCAAGGACGAACTCACCGTGCGGGTGCTGCGCAGTTGGGTCGCTACCAAGGGATTCATCCTGCGGAACCTGGGCGCCGCGACGTTGCACTTGGCGATGGTGGCGTCGGGGGCGTTGGAGGCCGCGTACGGTAAGCAAACGAAGATTTGGGACGTGGCCGCCGGGGTGCTGCTGATCCGCGAAGCCGGCGGGCGTATCACCGATCCGTTCGGCGCTGATCTACTGCCCTTTGACCTTACTGCCGACCCCAACCTTGACCTCCCCTTTCTGGCCGGAGGATCGACGATGCACGGGCGATTGCTCCAGTTGATTCAGAAACTGCCGAAATCAGATTAGTTCTTGCAGGGGAAGGGCCAATCAGAGCGTGGAGCGGGAGCGACACGATGGGGTCCGCCCGCCTTTCCGTGCGAACTGGAACCAGCGCCCCGACCGCTCGTTGACACTCGCGGTTCTGATTGTCCGCTCGCTCCCGCTCGCGGCTCTGATCGGACAATCCGATCACCGCTTGTCGGCGGGCGCGGTTTGCTCGTCGGCGAGGATGCGTTGCACCGATGTCTTGAGGAAAGTCATCTTGGTGTTGGTCGTCTCATCAACCTTGAGCACGACCTCGTTGTCCTTGACGGACATGATCGTGCCGATGATGCCGCCGATGGTGAGGACGCGATCGTTCCTGGTCATGCGCGAGTACATGTCGTCCTTCGCCCGCTGCTCGCGCTTCTTCTGGCTGCGGGAGCTGAGCAACATGAACACCACCAGCCCCAACATGAGGGCGATGGGGAACAGGCCGGAAATTGGATTTGGCGCCCCGCCGGTCGGGGCCGTCGTCTGGCCAAGCTCTAACATCAACACGTCCATGTGGTCTCCTCTTGAAGATCCGATCCCGCCGCGCCGGCAGGGGACGGAAGGGAAAGTATCGGGTACTCGTCCGCGATTGTCGCGAGTTTGCCCTCACAAATCAAATCACGGATGCGGGCCATGAACCGCTGGTAGAAATGGAGGTTGTGGATGGAGGTCAACGTCGGCCCGAGCATCTCGCCGGCGTTGAACAGGTGGCGAAGGTATCCGCGGCTGAAGCGACGGCAGGTTTCACAGCCGCAGCCGGGTTCGAGCGGAGCGTCGGAAAGGCGATGGACCTCGTTTCGCATCCGCAGCGGACCGGCGGCGGTGAAGGCGTAGCTGTTGCGGCCATTCCGCGTGGGCAGCACGCAGTCGAACAGGTCCACGCCCGCGTTCACGGCGGCCAAGATGTCCCGCGGCATCCCCACGCCCATCAGATACCTCGGTCGATCAGGCGGAAGGTACTCGGTGATATGTGGAAGGATGGCGGTCATTTCCTCGTGCGATTCGCCGACCGATAGACCTCCGATCGCGTAGCCGTCAAAACCAATTTCGATCAACGCTGTGGCGCACCGCTGTCGTAGCGTCCGGTCGAGTCCGCCCTGGACGATTCCGAACAGGGCCTGGTCGTGGCGGGCGTGGGCGTCCTTGCATAACCTCGCCCAGCGGATGGTTCGATCGACCGCCGTCTCCAGCGCCTCCGCGTCGCACGGTAGGGCCGGGCACTGATCGAAGACCATGATGATGTCCGCGCCGAGGTCGTTTTGCACCCGCGTGGCGATGCCCGGATCAAGACGCATCGGCGAGCCGTCGATGTGCGATCGGAAGTCAACGCCGTCGTCGGAGATGCGGTTGATGGAGCCGAGGGAGAAAACCTGGTAGCCGCCGCTGTCGGTGAGGATCGGCCCTTCCCAACCCATGAAGCGGTGCAGGCCGCCCAGCATCCGCACGACCTGGGCTGTGGGGCGCAGTTGTAGATGATACGTATTGGCGAGGATGATTTGCGTGCCCGTCCCGCGAAGTTGCTCCGGCGTGACGCCCTTGACCGACCCCGCCGTGCCCACGGGCATGAACGCCGGCGTCTGCACCGCCCCATGCGGTGTGGTCAACACCCCCCGCCGGGCCGATCCTGCCGTTGCCGTAATTTCAAAACGAAACACCCTGTTGATGCTAAATGACGCCCCGCAAACCTGCAACGGTCCCCAGGCGCGGCCCTGCCGCTCTTGCAGCGCGTAATTGCACTCGTAGAATAGGGGCGTAAAGTTATCTGGGAAATCTCGGCTTAGGAGACGACGTGATGAGTATTGCTTCTTCAACTTCCGCAGTATCGGGCGTAGCATCAGGTGAAAACCATGACCAACCGCTCACCGTCGAGGAAGGGATAGCAGAAGTGCGGGGTCGCTTGAAGTCCCTGAGACTTCTGAAGAAAGCTTCTGACTATTTTAGTGTTAAGGGTATCGACTGTCTTCGATGTGGCTATGGGGGATTTGCCGTCATTGACACTAAGTTCTCATCGGGACATTTTTTGCTGCTTATTCTTGGCCCTCTTGGCATCATTATCATGGCCGTGATTGCCTGCCAACAAGCTGCTTTTTGTCCTAGATGTCGGAGTAAATACAGCATCGAGCAAATAAGAGAATTAAAGACGGTGGGTTCTGACAGCGTGGACGATATTGTGGCCTATTTCCAAAGGAGGAGCCGAAACAACCGCATCGCCTGGACCATTCTTCTATTCCCGATTGTGTTCTTCTTGGCCCTTGCTTTGTTTGTTTCGCTTCGCCCTAACCCCTGATGTCCTTGAATTGGTCGCAGACTCAATATGATGGGCGGGGTGGCACTGTTGGATATCCCTTGCACGCAGACTCCTGATTTTGTGTGCCACTGCTCTGCGAGCAGTGGGTTCGCCTGCTCACCCGAAGCCCGTTCCTAACCGACGAATGCGTCCCTCACCGATGCAAAGCCCACTGCTGACACAGCAGTGGCACACGCGAGGGTTGGCGACGCGGGCATAAAGTGACATAGCCTTGGCATGGAACCGATGGACGCTAAACGCTTAACCGTAACGGATCTTACCCCGCCCATCATTCAGGGTTCGCCGCCCGGCAACACGTTGTGGGACGCAATCGCTGCGGTGCTGGTGGTTGGTTTCCTCGCGGTCGGGACTTGGAGCTCGTACTGGGCCGAGCAGCGCAACGACCAGTATCAGCTCATCACCCTCGGCCAGTGCGTACACGACGGCGGAAAGCTTTACGTCGACTGTTGGGAGAACAAGCCGCCGGGCATCGCTTGGCTCAACGCCCTGGGGCTAGTCCTCTCTCCCGGCGGGCAACTCGGCGTGTGGGTGCTGCCCGCAACGATCGCATTGCTTTGCATCATTCCGCTTTGGTATGCGGTCGGGCGACTGCTGAGTCCCACGGCCGCTCGCCGTACGGCTGTGTTGGCGTCGTTGCTCGCCACGCTGCGGCTCTACGACGCCCCGTCGATCAACCCCGACTTCTACTCCGCCATGTTCGAACTGGGGGCGTGCGCGCTTTGGCTTTCCGCCGTCTTCGTATCGTTTGCAGGTCGCCGATTCTTGTTCGGAATACTTGCGGGATTGCTCTGGTCCGCGGCCACGTGCGTCAAGCAGACCGGCGGCACTGGCCTGGTCGCCGTGACCTTGGTCGCCTTGGTACTGCTCATCGCCAAGAATGTTTATGGTCGTCGATGGCTGGTCACGGTCCTTTACGCCTGGTTGGGTTTTGCCCTTGGACTCACCGCGGTGATCGTGCTACTCGCTCGGGAGGGGACGGATCGGGCGGCGTGGGACGCGATCTTCACGTTCAATCACGGCTTCGCGACGTGGGACGCGTGGGTCGATTCGTTGCAATCATGGCTGCGGCTCCACGCGGGCCTGGAGCCTTTACAGCTTCCGTTGTGGCTCGCGTTGGTGGGCATTGTGGTCACCATCTCAACAGGCAGGGCCAATCGGCTGGCAAAGGCGTCGTTGGCGGCGCTGGTGTTGTGGTGGATCGTCGCGGCCGATCTGGCGCTGATGGGTCCGAGCCGTTCGATGCGCTATTGGCAGGCGACGTTCCCCCCGATGATCCTCCTTGCCGCAATGGGGTTGTATCATCTGGAGGAAACCTTCCGACGGCTCGACAAGGGTTATCGTACCGCGTTGGTGCTTGTCTCCCTTACGGCGGTGCTGCTTCTCGCCCGCCCGCTGATAGAACACTACAAGCACGGGCTGGCGTCCTCCTATGTCGCGTATACGCAGGAACCGACGCAGCGTGAATACCTCGCGGACATCGGCGGCAAAATCCAAGCCTTAGTCCCCAAGGGCGAGCGAATCTACGTGCTGGCGTACGATGCAGGCCTCTATGTTCACGCCGACAGACGCCCGGCCTGTCGATTCACCTACCCGCGAGCGCCGGAGCAGATGAACGAAATCCTCGACGAGCTTTCCGCCGGAAAAGCGTATGCGTTGCTGATCCCCGAACGTCCAAGCTCGGAGTTCGAGCATTATTGTGATGATGCGTGTCACCAGAGACTGACTCGCGTACAGGATAAATACGAGCCGGCGCCTTCGATCGGACCGTATCGAGTGTGGGTCTTGAAACGCGCCGGGAAGTCCGAGCCATGATAAGTACGCTGGCGATGGGTGTCGGTGATTGCAACGTCCGAGGAGTTCAACGTGCCTGAAGTCGCTCCCTTTTCAGCCATCCGCTACGACCTTCCACGCGTCGGCGGTGATCTCTCTAAGGTGCTCGCGCCGCCCTATGACGTGCTGGACGAAAGTGACAAGAAGGCGCTTCTGGCACGCAGCGATCACAACATCGTGGCTATCGACCTGCCGCACGTTCCGCCCAAGTCGGCCGGCCCGGCGGAGGCGTATGAGCGCGCGGCGCGGACGATGCAGGATTGGATTCGCGACGGCACGCTGGTCCGCGACCCCGCCCCCGCCCTCTACGTCTACCATCAGCGGTTCGAGCATGACGGCAAGCCGTACACCCGCCGGATGTTCATCGCCCGACTGCGTTTGCAGCCCTTCTCAGAGGGGTCGATCCTCCCGCACGAGCGGACTTTCGGCGGCCCCAAGGAGGACCGTCTCGCGCTGATGAAGGCCACGCAGTGCAATCTTTCCGCCATCTTCGGACTGTATTGCGACCCGCACGATGAAATCGGTTCGCTCTTCGCCGCGACGGCCGCGAAGCGGGCCGATGCAGCGGGGACGCTCGACGGCGTCGAGAGCCGTCTGTGGGTCGTCGCCGATCGCGCGGTTGTCCAACCCGTCGTCGGCGCGATGGCGAATCGCAAGGTTTACATCGCCGACGGCCATCACCGGTACGGCACGGCGTTGATGTATCGCGACTGGTTGTGCGAGCAACACGGCGGAACGCTACCCGACGATCACTCGGCCAATTACGTCATGTTCGTCCTCGCCAGCATGGACGATCCGGGTTGCCTGATCCTGCCCTATTATCGTGTCTTAGAGCACATCGACGCCGACGCACTGGCCGTAGCGTGGTCACCGGGAGTTACCTGGATTGGGAAGAAAACTCCTTCTCCTTCCCAGGGAGAGGGCTGGGGCGAGGGTCGCGGCGCGGACGTTGTACTATGGGACGGGCGATCGGGAAAGGAAATCCCATTGAAGTTCACGGACCGCGCAAAGCTGGCGACGCTGGAACCCAACGAATGTCCGGCCTGGCACAAACTCGACTACGCCTATCTGCACCGGTACTTAATCGACAAACTGTTGACGCGAAAACTTGGGACCGCGCCGAATGTGCATTATGTGAAGTCGCTGGACGACGCGAAGCAGACCGCCCGGCAATGCGACGGCGTTGCCCTACTGGTCAATGCCACGCCCATGGCACACTTACGCAGCGTGGCCGAATCCGGCGGCTTGATGCCCCAAAAGAGCACCTACTTCCACCCCAAGCTCGCCACGGGATTGACCATCAACCCGCTGGAGTAGATTGGTCCTTCGCACGCCGCCTGCGTTACACCGCTACCTGGGAAAGCCGCTCGAGCAGTTGAATGAGGTCCTCGCGCATTCGCTCCAGCGAGTCGCGGAAATCCCGAGCGTGCGTATGGTGGATTTCGTGTCCCAGTCCGCGAACGCGGGCTTCCACCATCGCCTTCAGCAAGTCGACTTCCTCTTGGTTTAATTCGATGACCATGTCCGCTTCTCCCGTGAATCCATGCGGTCGCACCCCGGTGCCGGGATTCCATCGCACCCGTACGTTCGCACGGGTCTGCGCGACCGCCGATTACATAGTATTATAGCCCGGCTGGATCGGCGGAGCGGGAAATAACGCCCTTTTTTGAGCAACCGCCCCATGCATTACCGGCCTGGGGAAGTCCACCGGAGCCGCGAGGCCCAAACAAGCACGTACTTCCACACCAAACAGGCGATGGAAATGGCCATCAATCCTCTGACATAGTTCTTCGAAGTGGTACCCTATTTGGTGGGGGTATAAATCTTTTTTAACCGGTTGATCTCGGCAATTGAACGCAGGACCATTTTCTTGTTCCTATTGAATTCGGCGAAGGGGCACACGAACACGCTGCTTCCATCTGGACCTCGAATTCGCAGTGTGCCGGTTACCCAAGTTCGGTCTGCCAAGCCGATTTCTTCCCATCTGACGATCCGATCGTCTCCGCACGACAATTTGAAATGGAGCCCCTCGTGATTGATCACCAAACGATTACGCAGGCCGGATCGAATAAATGACCGGTAGAGGTCAACTAAGAAACCTGCACCTGCCACGGTGAGAAAAAACCAATCTCTCATCCGGGGCGCACCACGCTGGAGGATAAACACCAGAAGTGCGATCCAGATTACGGCCCAAAAAAGTACTGCAACCGGATGCCTAACGCCGCGTAACTCGATAGCCACTGTGTCGGGATCGTAGTTAAGCCCGCACTCGGGGCAGGTGTGAATCTCAGGAAGCCCGGTAAGGTCGTAATTGCAGCGCGGGCAGAGCATCGAATTACCTCATGACGCCGTACCCGTCGACACTCGAAAGCACAGTGCGCGGCTAGACGTCGAGATTTTTGACGTTCACCGCATTGTCTTCGATGAATCGGCGGCGGTCTTCGACGTTGTCGCCCATGAGGAGGCGGAAGATGCGGTCGGCCTCGCGGGCGTCGAGGTCGGCCTGCTCCAGATCGTTTTGGTCGTCGGAGATGATGACACGGAGCAAGGTGCGCTTCTCGCGGTCCATGGTGGTTTCCCAAAGCTCGTCGGAGTTCATCTCGCCCAAGCCCTTGAAGCGTTTGATCCCCAGGCCCTTGCGGCCCAGGTCGCGTACTCCAAGAGCGACGGCCAGGAGATTGTCCAACTCCGTAAACTCGCCGCTTCCGTTGCGAAGCAGGAACTTGGCCGGCGGCAACTCGCCCGTCACCAGTTCCTCGCGAACAAAAAACAAATCGTCCACCGATAGCCCGGAGGACTCGATCGACGCGAGCACGGCGTCCAGGGCACGGCATTCCGGCAGTTGATAGCGGACGATGCGATGCGTGGGCAGGTCGGTCTCCCCGCCATTGTCGGAGTGCGATAAGAGGACGTGCCGTGCTTCCATTACCTCGACCATTCCGCCCTCTCCCGACTCTTTGCGGCGCAACTCCGCAAGGCCTTGCTCGTCGTAGAGGTATTCCCGATGCGGCTCGGTCTCATCCGGTCGACAGATACAGGCCAGAATCTTGGGCAACCCGTGCTTGGGATGGCGATATCGGTGAACAAGATCGGCGAAGGCGATCCCGCGCCGGGCGAGGACCCGCGTCTGCGCCTCAAGAGTGTCAAGCTGTGTCACTAGCGAACGCAACGGCTCGCCCTCGATGACCCGCTCGCTGCGGCCTTCCTGGCGCACCAGCAGGGCCGTGCCCACGAGGCCCAACTCCGCGAGCTTGCGGTTGAGCGTCCGGTCATCGAGCACGTATTCCACATTTTTGCTCTTCTTGACTTGATACAGCGGCGGCTGGGCGACAAAGATCTTTCCCGCCTCCATCAGAGGCCTCATGTGACGAAACAAAAAGGTCAGCAGCAGGGTGCGAATGTGCGACCCGTCCACGTCGGCGTCGGTCATGATGATGATCTTGCCGTAGCGGCATTTACTGAGATCGAACTCCTCTTTGCCGATGCCGCAACCCACAGCCGAGATCAGCTTGGTGATTTCCTCGTGGGCGAGCATTTTGTCGACCCGCGCCTTTTCCACATTGAGGATTTTCCCCTTCAAGGGAAGAATGGCCTGGGTGAACGAGTCCCGGCCTTGCTTGGCAATCCCACCGGCCGAGTCACCCTCCACCAAGTACAGTTCCGTCGAATCGGCGTCCTTGCTGCGGCAGTCCCATAGTTTACCCGGCAGTCCGCCGCCGCTGAGGGCGCTCTTTCGCGAAAGGTCCCGCGCTCGCCGCGCCGCCTCCCTGGCCTGCGCCGCTTGGACGCCCTTCTGGACGATTCGCTTCGCCTCCGCGGGGTGTTCCTCGAAGTAATTCCCCAAGCGCTCGTTCAATACCTGTTGGAGGAAGGTCTCCACCTCGGGGTTAAGAAGCTTGACCTTGGTCTGGGCCTCGAACTTCGGCTCGCGAAGTTTCACCGACACAATGGCCGTCAGTCCCTCGCGCCAGTCATCCCCGGTAACGGCCGTGTTCCCCTTGATGAGATTATTCTTCTTGGCGTAGTTGCTCGCCACGCGGGACACGGACGTCTTCAGCCCGGACATGTGCGTCCCGCCGTGTACATTGTGAATGTTATTGGCGAAACACAGAATATTCTCGGCGTAACTGTCGGTAAACAGAAGGACAATCTGGCAACTGATGCCGATCGATTCATCCTCTCCGCGAATGAGAATGGGGTCTTTGTGCAGACACTCCGCACCTCCCGCGAGATGAATGCAGAAATCCACCAACCCCTCTTCGTAATAGTATTCGCATTCCCTTCCCGTGGTCTCGTCGACCAGGCGAATGCGCAGGCGGCTATTCAGGTATGCCAATTCGCGTAGGCGCGTCTGGAGGATTTCGTACTTGAACTCGGCTTCCAGGAAAACAGTGGGGTCGGGCCGGAATTTCACGCTCGTGCCCGTCTTTGATGATCCGGGCTGGGTCCGCAGCTCCTGGGTCATTACACCGCGCTCGAACGCCATCGTGTGTTGCATCCCCTCGCGGTTGACTTCCACCTCCAGCCACTCGCTCAGGGCATTGACCACACTGACTCCCAGTCCGTGCAATCCGCCGGAAACCTTGTAGCTCTGCCGGTCAAACTTCCCACCCGAATTGAGCACTGTCATCACGACTTCGAGGGCCGGTTTGCCGTTGAGTTTGGGGTTCTCGTGCAACAAGGGGCCGACCGGGATTCCGCGGCCGTTGTCCACGACCGTACAGCTCCCGTCGGCGTTGATTCGAACGAGGATGGAATCACAATACCCTTCCAATGCCTCATCGACGGCATTGTCGATCACCTCATAGGCGAGGTGGTGCAACCCGGCCGAGCCGACGCCGCCGATGTACATACTCGGGTTCTTCTGGACGGCCGACAGCCCCTCGAGCACCGTGATGCTCGATTCGTCGTACCGCCGCTCCATCGTCGTCGTTTCAGCCATGCCTATCGCTCATTATCGCTCATTCCACTTGCATTCACGGGAATCCGATCGCCGCTGCGTCCGAACTTGAACAAGACCCTGCGTACCCAGGTCTTGGCGCCGCCCTTGCGAAGAGCCGACTCGATTTTCAACGCCCATCGCACTCGCAGGATGCTTATCAAGCCCGGCTCATCGACCTCAATGGCAAGCATTCCGTTGTGTAGATCGCCTATCCGACAATGCCGCCGAAATTCCTGATCTACGCAGTTAGCAACAACGGACGCCAGTTGCACTCGTTGTTCGCTGTCGCGCCTCAATGCGCCTTCCACTAGGCCGCCGATCATCACGCCGATTGGCGGAATCGTGCCGCGCGGCGTTCGATTGGCCATTACCCACTGAAGGCGACGTTCCGTTTCCATAGATACTCCGTCGCATCACGCGGAAGACAAATTCACCGGCATGACCACGTGGGTGAACGCGTCGCCCATTCGCAAAACGCCGGGTCGGTTAGGCTCCTTAAATGCGAACGTGATTTCATCCGTGTTGGTCACGCGGAGAACGTCCGTCAGAAACACCGGATTAAAGCCGATGGCGATCGGTTCTCCTTTGTACGCTATAGGCAAGGAGATTGTCGCCTCGCCTTGCTCGGGGGCGCGGCTAGACAACGTCAGACACCCATCTTCGAACGACAAACGAACCCCCTTGGACTCTTCATTCGTCAGCAGCGCCGCCCGTTTCAGTGCGCTGTGGAATTCCGCGGTGTTCAGCTCGACGGTCCGATCGCAGTCGGCGGGGATCACATCCTGGTACTTCGGGAAATGTCCCTCGACGAGGTTCGTACTGATGACCGCCCTCCCGATCCTCAACAGCATTTGGTTACTGCTCACCTTGACCGCGACGCTAGCGTCGGAATCGCCGGGGAGACGGTTGAATAGCGACAACGCCTTGCCGGGAACAATGGCGTTGGGGACCGACTTCGTACGACAACTTCCTAACTTGCCTTTCGCCACGGATAAGCGTCGCCCATCCGTAGCGGCCATCACCAATTCCTTCCCCGACACTTCCCACAAAACGCCGTTAATGGCGTAACGCGTACTCTCCCGCGCCGATGCAAAGACCGTCCACTCGATCATTTGCCGCAGCAGGCCGTTCTCAATCGTGAAGTCCGGCTCGGCCTCAAGCGTCGGGACGGGCGGGAAATCCGCCGGGGCCTGGGTGATGATCTGAAAATGACTCCCCGCGCCCCGAATGTGCAGTTCGCTCGCCGAGGTCTCGGCGATCAGCACCTCATCGGAACACTCGCGAACGATTTTCGCCAGCGTGTCCGCGACGACCAGGGTCTCGCCCGGCTCGTCCACCTCCACTTGCGTAACCGCGACTCGCAATCCGATCTCGAGATCAGTCGCAGATAGCAGCAGGGCGTCGGGCAAGGCCTCCACACGGACACACTTCAGGATTTCCTTGGGAGTACGAACGGCCGCCACCGCGCACACGGCCGACAATGCCTCCGCCGCCTCTTCCCGATTGAATCTTAGTTTCATACGGAACTCTTCCTCTCACATGTTTCCAGTGGGCGACTATGACGTATTGTTTTTGATCTTAATCTAATCATACTAATAAGGGGAGTGATTTCGGTTAGAAGAACGACTGCGATCGAACGTAACCACCGTTGTGGCCGTACCATAAGGAGCGAAAATTGCGGCATAAACGGTGCGATGCCTGTGAAGTAGCCTGTGACGATCGCCCCATCATCCGCGCGCCTAACGACACGTAACGTGGCGGGTGATGTTGAAACGCCTGAATCGACATAGAATCGCACGGGAATCACACGGCCGGCGAACCACATGGTCTTATCCCAACTTTCCTGTTAACGCCGGACGACCCGGTTCGAGCGCTCGCTTCGCCAACTCCACCGTAATGGGGCCGGATTCAAACTCGCTGAGCGAGTCGATACGCACGAGGGCCTCGGCGAGCTGGCGAACGTCGTTCTCATATCGTTCCGCAACCAGGCGAACGACCTC
>JAGVHG010000129.1 GCA_020056715.1 Phycisphaerae bacterium
CCCCCAGGTCCAAAGGACCTGGGGGAGACGCGTGCGGTTCATAATCGAAGCGCGGGAAAGGCGCCGCCTCTCCCGCGCTTCGACTGTCCACACCTGCGGATCGCCCGCCCGCGTATCGGGCGGCCTGTCTCGCCTACGCGTTGTTTCCTACTTGCCGTCCTTGGCGCCGTGCCCCTGACAACCTGATCCCATTCCTTTGCACTTGCACTTCGATGGATCGCACGTGGCCGGATCGCATTTGCCGCCTCCGGCTCCGTGGCACCCTCCGCCGTGAGCGTCTCCGGCAGCCGCGTGAATGGCTTGCAGATCGGCCTTTTGTTCTTCCGTTAAAACCGAGAGGACTGCTTCATGCCGAGCGGTAGGATTGGATGCGCGGATTTCGGCGATTTGCGTTTTTTGCTCGGCGGTGAGATCGAGTTTGGCAAGCGGGGAGTTGTCATTGATTCCGTCGCCGTCAGCGTCCACGAATTCTTTTCCCGCTCCAAGGCAGCCACCGCCGCTCGCGCCCCCGCACTTTCGGTGATCGCACGTGGCCGGATCGCACTTGCCACCCGCGGCACCGTGGCACCCGCCGCCGTGAGCGGCCTCGCCAGCCGCACGAATGGCTTGCAGATCGGCCCTTTGTTCCTCGGTCAGAACCGAGAAGACGGCCTCAGGCCGAGGAGCGGAACCGGACGCGAGGATTTCGGCGATTTGCGCCTTTTGCTCCGCAGAGAGATCGAGTTTGGCGAGGGGGGAATTGTCATTGATCCCGTCGCCGTCTGCGTCCACGAATCCTATGCCGGCTCCCAAGCACCCACCGCCGCACGCGCCCGCGCACTTGCGCTGATCACACGTGGCGGGGTCGCAAGTCGCCGGGTCGCATTTGCCCCGGCAGCCACCGCCGGGCGCCTGATCCGCCGAGGCGGTCCCCATTGCGTCCAGTCTGGCCGCGCATCCGCTCTTGCCGTCCTGCGGACCGTCCGCCTCCGCTCGCGGCGGGTACGCACTGGCAAGCCCGGCGAGGCCCAAAAAGCAAAACACAGTTGTACTCAAGGCCACAGTCCATTGCTTTTTCATTGATTCTTCTCCAATTCCTTTCCAACTCGTCAAATACCCTTGTAAAAACCCGCCCTTGACACACGATGTCAAGGGTTCACCCTGCGCGAAGCACTCTGTTCAGGTTTATAGAGTACACTTAACGTCAGACCAGACGACACATCTCGCAGCGCACCTTCAACCACGCCCTGCTGCGCTCGCACGATTCCCCAAGCCAGATAATCAATCTCAACGCTTCGGATCACGGTTTGTTGCCTGCGCCATGGCCGCACGGCCCGTGTCCGGATCCGCACCCTGGTTCACGACAGCCCGAAAGACCCTGCGCCGCATTGAAGCCAAGCGGGCAAAGACTCGTTCGCATGAACTGGTTGAAGTTCGTTTCCTGCTCAGGAGTCAACAGGCTTCTCTCCTCAAGCAAGTGCTCAGCCACCTGCTGTTGGATCCGTCTTTGCAGATTCGCTATAGCGTCCAGTTGCGACGCGATCGCCGCGCGGTCGGGCTCGGGCGCGGTCAGGAGATCGACAAGCTTCTCTTGCTCGGTGGTCAGTTGCCGTCGAAGCTCCTGAACCTGCTCGAGCAAACGCTGCCGCGCCACCGCGAACTGCTCCTGTTGCTCCGGCGTGAGATTCAAGCTGGCGAGTAAAGCCTGTCCCACCTTGCACTCGCCGGTCTTGCCGGTACAGGCGTGGCGGTAGGTCCGCACGCCGAAAGTTGTGCCGAATCCGACATTGAACGCCAGCGATGCGATCACCAGCGCCCAAAGCCCGTTTCGACCGGTCATGATGGATCGCATGGGTCACCTCCCGCCTTCCGTCACCATCGCGACGTAGTTGGCTGCCGCCGAACCGCCGGGGAGCGGATCGAACGACTCGACATACATCCGTTGCGTCAAGTCCGCCGCTCGAGCGGTCGCTGCGACCTGCTCGCCATTCATAAGTACGGCCATGATGACACCTGCCGCGAGCCCCAGTCCGCCCGCCGCAACCTCGGCGGGACGAAACGCTCGCAGCCGTTCCCGTGACAAGGGGCCGCTCGACTGTCGTTCGGGAAGCCGTGCCATCAACCGTTGCGTGAAACCCGGGATAGGCTCGCCCGCCGCGACAACCGCCAGCGTGTGGGACATTCCACCCAACTGCTCCGCGAAACGCTTGCAGTCCGGGCACTTGCGCAGATGCGTCCGCAGAGCGGACCTGCGAGACTCATCCAACTGTCCGTCGAAGTCGAGAGACACAAACCGTTGAGCCTTGCGGCATCGCATCGGAAACGCTCCTTCTCATAAACACTCAACACCCAGCTCGGGAGAAACCTGCGGTGGCGTCTCGGTTTCCGTGGTGCTTAAGACTGAGCTTAGCGCCCTCCGCGCACGCACGAGCAGCGACTCCACCGCCGACACCGAAGTGCCGATAGCATCCGCGATTTCCGTATAGGACAGGCCGTGGAACTCGCGCAGAACAATCGCCGCACGCTGAGCCGGCGGCAGGTCAGCAACCGCCGCTTGTACCTGCAAGGCTCGCTCCTTGGCCACGAGGATGGCGTCCGCCGCATCGTGGGTACGATCACGGCCACTGGTTTCTCGGTCTTCATCCATCGACACGGCCAGACGCAGCCGGCGGTCCCGCCGGTAGTTCAGGCACGTGTTCGTCGCGATGCGGAGTAGCCAGGAAAACACACTCGCGCCCGGGCGTGATCGGAAGCGTGGGGCCGCCCGCCATGCGTTGAGAAACACGTCCTGAACGAGATCCTCTGTGGTGTGACGGTCCACGATCCCCAGGAAGCGGCAGGCGAAGCGCATAACCGCGCGGTGGTGGCGTTCGACCAGGATGCCGAACGCTTCCCGATCGCCGCCGCCGGCTGCGGATATCAATGCTGCGTCCGTCCTATCCCCCATCGCGCTATCCTATTGATAGTAACACCGTAATCGCCGGGTTCCTGCGGCGTCAGGGGGTCTGCAGTTTCGGCCTGCTGGCGTGACGTAGTCGGTACCACGGGTTAGCGATGCCGGGAATTCCGGGCGAATTCCGGGGACACCATACTCATTTCGCGCCGTTCTTCATCTTTCGGCCAGGTTTCTGTTGGCGCTGGCGTCGGCCGAGGATCGTCTCCAAGCGTTTGAGAAATCGCTCGCGTACTCCGATTTCAGGATGAATACAAGCGAATTCCGAAAAAAATTCGGCGACGGTGCTGAGCCAACAAAAAAACGCCCGCGTTGGATGCGGGCGTCGAGCAGTCGTATGTGTCGGCCAGAATACGCTTGTAACGTTACGCGGCCGGGGATATGGTCTTCTTCTTCTCTTTGGTCTTTTCTTCCCGTTTCTTCTTGCGCTCGACGGTGTTTTCTTCCGGGGCCGCGCGTTCTTTCCGCTCGACGATCTTGGGCTCTTCGCGGGTTACGGCCTTTGTGTCTTTCTTACGCTTCGAGGTCACCTCTTCCTGGACCTTCTTTTCTTTCCGCTGCACGGTCCCCTCGCTAACCACGGCGGTATTGTCTCCGCCGGAGTCCCGCCCCAAGAACCAATACGATCCGGCGCCGAGAGCCACCACCGCCACTACAGCGAGGATCACTTTTTGTCGCTTTTGTGCGTCCACGACGAAAACCTCCCGCAAAACCATCCCAATCAACGACGCGACCCGCGAGTCGCGTTGCGAAACAGATCACCGTATCGCAAAGCTCGAGTTACTTTCGTTGAAGTATCTCCAATGTCCGTCCCCTAGTCAAGCCGATGCCGGGGAGGAGTTCATACCGTTCTGACGACGGTCGGCGAGTAAAGTTCCGTAATAATCCCCACTCAGACGAACAATTATGGCCGAAACGGTAAGTTGCGGGATCAGGGGTGAATTTATGATCATGGGGATCCTGGTGGAACGCATGAATGGCCGAGGAGGCTCGCGTTCCCGCATGGTTTATCGGTCCTGCATTCCGCATCCTAAATCGAATTTGTCCGCCATCCACGGTCAGCGCCAACGCCCTTGAATCCGCCTTCGGCGGAGTGCGAGGAATCATAGCACCCAGGCGAATCCGCAAGGCCGGCGTTGCCGATTGACGCGTATTAAGAGGAGACGTATGCTTTTTCGTTAGGCTGAAACCGTAATTAGCCGCAACCTATTCTGCCATATGGAGTTACCGATTCAGACCGTGTCCTCCAAACCCCTTGCAGGGCTTATCACGCTCCCCTTCGGAATAGCCGTAGCAATGCTCGGCGCGGCTGCAATCCTTGCGGGACCGGTTTCGTCGTGGATGGATTTTCAACAAGGTAAGGCCGCCCTGCCGCTGAAAAAACCGCTCGCGGCGTTGGATGTGGAGGGGTTACTCCCCTACCGCGTGATCGAGCGACAGACGCTCGAATCGACGGTCGTGGAGGCCCTGGGTACGGATCAGTACATCAACTGGGTGCTGGAAGACACCAGCGTGCCACAGACCGACCCACTCCGTTACGCACAGCTTTTTGTGACCTACGACACCGGCGGCGTGAACCTCGTGCCGCATACGCCGGATGAATGCCGGTTGGGGGCTGGATACCAGCCCGCTCAACCGCACGAGAACATCGATGTCCACGTCCCCATGACGATTCCCGTCCGCCTGTGTACCTTTCTCAAGACCGCGGTGTTTAATCGCGAAGAGGCGTCCGTGGTGTACACTTTCCATTGCAACGGCAAGTTCGTGGCGACGCGCAGCGGCGTGCGACTGTTGATCAACGACTTCAGCAATCGACATGCTTACTTCAGCAAGGTGGAGGTGAGTTTTCCGAGGGCGACTCGTGAGCAAAGCCTCCAAGGTGCGGCCAAACTGTTTGAACAGCTTCTGCCGGTTCTCGTCAAAGACCATTTCCCGGATTTTGAAGCGGCGGAGCACCGCCACGACCCGTGAGTCGTGGCGGGACCGTTGATCGGAGGCCCGTAAGAGTGGTTGAGGGAAAACATCTTCATGGCTAGAAGGCGACTCAACAAAAACCTTGTGGTGGTCCTAACGCTCTCCGGGTTCGCCCTGATGATCCTCCTGGCGGTGCTCATGCTGGGTCAGTTGCAGAAGCGCGACCCGAAATACTTCGTCGCCTTGGCGGAGCGCTCCGCGGAACAACAACAATGGCAACAGGCGGCATTGTTTTATAACGAAGCATGGGACCGGAGCGGAGATACAGGCTATCTCGTCCAAGTCGGCGAAATGCTGCTCCGCGAGGGGGAGGTCAACAAAGCGATCGCGTGTTGGAGGCAGGCCTTGGTCCATCAGCCGGACCTCCTCGCGGCGCACGAACGCCAACTCGCTCTCATGCTTCAACTTGCCCGACTCTACGGAACACCTCAACGTTGGGAGCAGCTACGCGATGCGGCGGAGGCCATGCTCCGGGTCGTTTCCGGGCAAACGCCCAAGCAGGAGGCCTTTGCGCACCACGCCAACGGTTTGGCGCTTCTCAACCTGGAGAGTCGCGACGCGGCCAACACGGAGCTGGGGATCCGCGAGTTGCAAGAAGCCTCGACCCTTGACTCGGAGGTGGTGGAGTACTCCATCGACCTCGCCGCGCAGTTCGCGCGTCACGAAAAGTTCGACGAAGCCGAGCGCGTCTTCCGTGAACTGATGGATCGGCATGGATCGCCCGGCGCAAACGCATCGAAGGTACGGCTGGCGTTTGCACAATACCTCACCGGTCGGTCATCAGCCGAACCACCCGTGAGTGGTTCGGCGAAGGGTAGCACCCCAAGCGGCGGATTGGACGAGGCGGCGGAGTACTTTGCCCAGAGCCTAAAACTCGCCGAGGGCGATGCCGCGGCGTTGCGCGAGGCGCAGATGGGTTACGCTCAATTCCTGGTCCAGCGCTGGGCTATAGCGATGCGCGACGAGTCGACGCGCCCTTCCGCACAAGCTCTGTACGATGAAGCCGAAGCGATCCTCCGACAATGCATCGATGCGGACCCGGACGCATTCGACGCCTACTTGCAGATGGCGACGCTCTACAAGTTCGCCGCCCGCCATGCCGACGTCGTCCAAGTGTGCGACCGACGGATCAGCCGCGGGCTATCGCGCAAGGGCGTCGAAGCCACACAAAGCAAGCTCAGTATCTTCAGTTTGATGATCTACGCCTCGGAGGCCTGCGTCGCCTTGTCCCTAGCGACGGAGGACCTCTCGGCCAAGGAACAGTGGCTGACTCGGGCCGAACAGTACGTCGCCGACGCCAAAGGCGAATCGCCGTCGCACCCGCGAATGCTCAGTCAGTCCGGTCGAGTCAAGCTGGCCAGAGGGCAAGATCGGCTGGCCTTGAAGGATTTGCGGGCGGCGGACGAAGCCTACGGCGCTTTCGACGCGATCAACTGGGAGAACAAGATCATCCTCGCCCAGGTGCATCTGCGGCTCAACGAAGCCGGAGCGGCGAAGGAGGTCCTGGAAGGCGTGCTCGAACACGCCACGAGAGGGCGCGGCGCCAACCCCTTGTTCTGGAACCTTTACGCACAAACACTCTTTCAAAACAACGAGCTGGACCGGGCCCTGGCAGTGAGCGATCGCATCCTTCTGGCTAACCCCGCCGATGCCCAGGCGAAGCAGCTCAAAGCGGCGATTTTCGAAAGGCAAGGCAAGCTGTCCGACGCGGGGAGGATTTTACTAAGTCAAGAGCTGACCGGCTCACCGGCCGTCAGCGCCCTGCTGCAAGCACGGGCCGCGATGTTGGATGGAGACGCGGAGCAGGCCCTGGAGATTCTGCTACTAGCCCTGGAGGCGGACCACGCCGACGCCGGTCTGCTGAGCGCTGCGGTACGCGAACTGATCAACCGCGACCGCCACGAGGACGCCCAGGCTTTGGTCTCACGGGCGATCTTGGCAAAGCCCAACGATCGACAAATCGCCAAACTGGGGATCCTTACCCGACGGGACCTGACCGAAGAACAGCGCGACCAGGCGATGTTGGAGCTGAATCAAACGGCGGGCGATGCTTTTGAAGGGGCTCTCGATCTCATCGGCTTCTACTCGCGGAAAAACGATCTGCCGCAAACGCTGCACTGGATCAGCGAGGCGGAGCAGCATCTGGTCGCCAAGGACACCCCACTGGCGCGGAACGCCACGGCGACCCAGCATCGTGCGTTGCTGAAAGCGAAGGTGCGAGTGGCGGCGCAAATCAATGACACGGCGGCGATGGATGCGGCGCGAGACGCCGCCGTTAAGTTCAACGTAGACGGCGCGGGCGGCAAGTCCATCCTGGGTTGGTATCACCTCCAGCGGCGGGAGTACGATTTGGCGCTCAGTGCGCTACGCGAAGCGGTGCAAGCGCAACCGACGGACGCGCCGTCGTTTGCCCACCTGGGACAGTGCCTCCAACTCTTGGGTCGAACCGACGAAGCGCTTAGCGCCTATGAACAGGCCGTGCGACTCAATCCCAACGAAGGGTTGGCCCATTATGGTCTCGCCTTCCTCGCACTGTCGCGTGACGACAAGGAAACGTTTCAAAGAGAGCTTGCGATCTGCGAGCGATTAATCCCTGGTGAACCGTGGATTCAAGAACAGGTTCTTCTCCGAATGGAGGGCGCTGACCCGGCGGGAGCGGTCCGTCGGCGAGAGGCGCTCCAGAAGGAGCGACCGGAGGATGCGAACAACCTGCAACGCCTGGCGGCATTGTACGAGACCTTGGGTGATCGGCTGAAAGCGGATGAGGCGTATACGAGGCTGCTCAAGCTCAGCCCCGAGGACGAAAAGAGCATCCAAGCCGCCGCGGGCCATCACCGTCGCGCAGGTCGACCGGAGCAGGCGCTGGAGTTGGTCACGAACTACGCCAAGACGCGAGCGACGCCGGAACAGCAAGCCATCGCACACTATTTAGTCGCAAGCGAACACCTCCAACAAGGCAATACCGCAGAGGCGGAGAAGACGCTCTTGGCCGCGGAGGGCACGGCCCAGACCGTCGAAATCGCCCGGGCGCTGGCCAAGTTCTACATGCAGTTCGCGAACCAGCCGGAAAAGGCTGCGGAGTGGTGTGCGATAGCCGTGGAACGGGCCCGGCGAATGAAGTCGCCACTTCTGCCGAACGTCCTGGAGGAGGAGATCGCCTGTCTGCTCCATCGCAAGGTGAATGATATCGAACAAGCCCGCAAGGACGTCGAGGAGCTTCGAATAAGCTTTCCGAATTATACGCGAGGTCTGCTGTGGGAAAGTGAAATCCACGATCGGTCGGGCAACATCGATCGGGCCATCGCGTCGTTGACCGAATACTTGTCGGTGCGTTCCAATGATCCGTACGCGCTCTTTCAACGGGCACGGCACCAGGTTTCGCGAGGGCGACTGGGAGCAGCGATCGAGGATCTCAGTGTAGTCAAGCGGACCAACCCGCTGGCATTGGAACTTCAACCAAGGCTAATGCTGGGGCGGCTTCAACAACGCTTGGGCCGAAAGGACCTTTGGATTGCGGAGTTGGAAGCGCTCGCCAAGGACGCCCCGGATTCCGCGACGGCGGTCGAGGAGTTGGCCCGCGCCTATCTCCAGGAGAAGCGGCTTGACGATGCGGATCGGATCGTTACGGCTCAGATCAACCGATCCGCAAAATCGCCGGCAGCGCCAACGCCCGTGAGCGTTGGTGCGATCAATTCTGACGGGCGATGGCTCCTGCTTCGCGGTCGTATTTCGCTGGACCGAGGTGACGGGAACAAAGCCCTGGCGGACTTCCGTCGCGGCGCGGAGGTCAGCGACTTCTCGCCGGAGACCGTGGCCAACGTCATGACCGCCTATCTACGTTTGGGGCGATTCGCGGAAGGCGTCGAGTACTTCGAACGCTACGGTGGTGAGAAACCAACGGCGACGTCGGCGTCGCGTTATGCGCAGTTGCTCGCTAAAGCAGGGAATAAGACGAAGGCCGTGGAACAGTTTCGACAGGCGATGGCCCTGGCGCTCGCCGGGTCGGTCAACTCCTCGCCCCAAGACTCAAGGGTCTTGGTGCTGACCGAGGCGATCCGAGCCGTCGCGGACGAAGTGCTGGCGACGTTCACCGCGGATGAAGCGATGGGCATTTTCGCCGCGAATGCGCCCGAAGGGGCGTTGGGGAAGGCCAATGAACGGATTCTGATTCGCGCGTACACGGCCGCGAAGCGCTATGATGATGCGGCGGCGCGGCTGGATGCGCTGGTGTCCGCCGAAGGCGGAGCGGTCGATGCCCACGAGCGGGCGGGGCTACTGCAGGAACTGGGCGACGTACACCAAGTCGCAGATCAACCGGACCGAGCCATCCGCGCTTATGAGGAGGCCCGCAAATACGATGCGGACAACTGGATCACGCAGAACAACATCGCTTACTTGCTCTCCGACAAGCGCGGGGACAACCAGGCGGCGTTGCCTTTCGCGCAGCGAGCCGTTGCCCTGAAGGACAATGCCTTCACCCTCGATACGCTGGGCTGGATTTACGTCGGGTTGGAGAAATACTCCTTGGCGATCGCCGAACTGAGTCGGGGCATCCAGCTCGATCCGGACTATTCGTTGCTCTATTATCACTTGGGCGAGGCCTACCGTCGCAACGCCCAATTCAGTGAGGCCGCTGACGTTCTCAAGATCGGACGGGTCGTCGCGGACAACTCTAAAGACGCGGAACTGGTCGGGCTGATCGAGACGGCGCTCGAAAAATCGAGCCGACGGGACGCCGCGCGGTGAGCGGAAGTGCTTCCCAAAAACTGAATCGCGCTCGGGCGGCAAATGGCTTAAAAGACGCTTCAACTCTCACGGGAGTTGAAGCTGGCTGGTGGATTTGCGATAGAATACAAAGCCCATGATCTGGAAGGCCGGGGTGCCACTGACGATGCGTGCCACTGCTCTTGAGCAGTGGTATTCTCCTCCCGAGTGAAGACCCGACCGCGAAAAACACGTATCGCCTGGAATGAACCCGGTCACGCCCATTTCGTAACCTTCTCATGCTTTCAACGGCTCCCGCTGCTCACCCGAGATCGTACGCGGCACTGGGTGATCTCATCCCTGGAGGAAACACGCCAGAAACTCGACGTGTCCCTTTGGGCGTACGTGATCATGCCGGAGCACGTGCACGTTCTGCTTTATCCACGGCAGGCGGACTACGAAATGCGACTGATCCTTGTGGCGCTCAAACGATCCGTGTCCGACGCGGCCAAGGGGCATCTTGAACAAACCGGCAACACACAGTGGTTGAATCGCCTGAGGGTGCAGTACCCGTCGCGAGACGTCTTTCGCTTCTGGCAACCGGGTGGCGGATTTGACCACAACATTTTTCGAGAGAAGAACGTTTCGAGTGTCATAGAGTATATTCACGACAATCCGGTTCGACGTGGTTTGGCGAAGAATACGACCGACTGGGAATGGTCCAGTGCCCGATTCTGGGATGGTTGGACGAACTTCCCCATCCGAATGGATGAACCATTCGTGTGAAACCCACTGCTCAAGAGCAGTGGCACACACCCAAGAACCTCGACTGGCTGTCCCGCATCCATTTGGGGTCTGTGGACATGGGGGCCTACGAGATTATTGTGCCGCCACCGCCTCCACCCCCGCCGGAAGCAGATCAGTAATCGTCCCTGCGGCGGCGAGGAGTAGCTCGTAGGAGAGGAGAGGTCGGCAAGAGCAACCGGCCGCCCAAGAATCTCGGATTGACGTTCGCTCCAAGCCTCAAGGGGCTTGGAATTGCCGGCGCGGGCAATCGAATCCGCTGCGTCGACAAAAGACTTACGGGTCGTTTGGCTGTCGGGCGTGGACTTACGGTAGAATACACAGTCCATGATCTGGGTGGCGTTGCTAATCCTTCTGGTCGCTTCCGGCGCGGTGTCCGCCGCGGAGACGGCGCTATTCGCCCTCAGTAGGCAAGCCCTCCACGACTTCGGACGCTCTGCGAGCTTGTTGCGGCGTCGGGCGCATCGGCTGATGCAACAGCCGAAAAGCGTGCTGATGACCGTGCTGATCACCAACACGGCGGTGAACATCGCAATCTACGCCCTATCGTTTGTGGCCCTACAGAGTCTCGCTACGAATCACCCGGGACTGACTCAGATCGACTCCTCGCCAAACGACTCACGGGTCGTTTGGCTGACGGCCAGCGCGGGCGTGCTCTTGTCGGTCATCGTTTTCGGGGAGGTCGTTCCCAAGGCCATGGCCCTGGGTAATGCACGACGACTGGCGCCGTCGGCGGCGGGGATGATCTGGGCCTTGCAAATAGTGCTCGGGCCGTTGCAGTGGTTACTTTCCGCCTTGCTCGTTGACCCCATCACCCGCCTGGTGGCCCCGGCGTCGCCGCCGCCGGATACGGTCGATACGGAGGAATTGCAGCTCTTGGTGGAACACTCGGCCCGCGCAGGGCACATCAACTCGACGGAAAACGAGATGCTGCAAGCGATCGTGGAATTGACCGAGGCGTCGGTCCGCGAAGTGATGACGCCCCGCGTCGACATCGAGTTCATCCGCGCCGGAGATGATCCCCACGCCGCCTATCAGACCGTCAAGCAATCGCATCGCCGCATTTTCCCGGTCTGCGGCCGCGACTTGGATGACATTCGCGGTCTGTTGTTCGCCCGCGATGCGTTGTTGACGACGGCAGCACCGTCATACGAGCCGACCAAGGAGGGAGGGTCCACACCCTTGAGCGTTGGGGCGAACTTGTCCTCTGCTGCGTACCCGTCGCCGTCCGGCTCACGAGCCGGCGTCGGAGCTGATTCCTCGCCTCCGCCGAAGGCGGACTCAAGGATGTTCGGGCTGACTGCGTCGTTGGTGCGGCCCGTACGTTTCGTCCCCGAGCAAATCAACCTAGCGCAGTTGGTGCGGCACTTCCATGACGAACGGAGCCACTTCGCCATCGTCGTGGACGAATACGGCGGGACGGCCGGGCTGGTCACGGTGGATGACGTGGTGGAATGGATCGTCGGTGGTCTGCCGGATTCGGAAGCGCCGCGGACCGCTCCGGTGACCGAACGGATCGACGACGACACCTATCGCCTCGCCGGCGACTTGAGCGTGCGGGACTGGGCGGAGCGGTTCGCGGTCGACGAAATCGATCGGCACATCGACACCATCGGAGGGTTAATTCTGTCGAAGCTGGGACGGCTGCCCCGCGCGGGGGACACGGTGCGGATTCGCAACCTCACGCTCACTGTGGAAGTCATGCAGAAGCGACGCATCGAACGGGTGCTGCTTCGGCGGTTGTCAAACAAGACTGGCAGTAGCTAACCGTCGCAGCACGACTCAAGGGTCGTGCGGCTGTGAAGGAGTCGCGTCATGATGTGGGTGTTGGTGGGTGGAGCGGTCCTCGTGGGGCTTTTTGGGGCGGCGTTTTTCTGCGGCTGCGAGACGGGACTGTATTGCGTAAACCGTTTGCGCGTTCAACTCGGGGTGCAAGAGCGCGACCCCAAACTCCTGCGGATATCCTCCTTGCTGGAGAACGAACAAGAGACGCTGTCGGTGACACTGATTGGCGCCAATCTGATGCACTATGTGACCACCACGGCGGTCGCCTTTATGTTCACTGAACTTCTGTATTGGAGCGGGGCGGACACGGAGTTGTTCACCGTGTTGCTGGTTACGCCGGTGGTTTTCGTATTCGCCGAGGTCGTCCCCAAAAACCTGTTTCAACTCCACGCGGACCGCCTGATGCCGCGAGGCAGTTGGCTGTTGACGTTGGCCGACCGGGTTTTCCGAGCGACCGGCATCGTCTGGTTGCTGACCAAGCTGACCCGCGCGGCCACTCGGCTTTTCGGCGGAGCGACATCCTTGCGGACCGTGACGGCGCCGAAACGGCGGATGACCATGCTGCTCCAGGAAGCTCTGGTGGGCCATACCCACGGCGAACATCAATCCGACTTAATCGACCGGGTGGTACGACTGTCCGAGACTCCGGTTCGCGCGGTAATGGTGCCCCAGCAGCGAGTTGTCGCGGTGGCCGCTACCGCCGACCGCCGCGAATTGATCCGTTTTGCGCGACAGACCGGCTTTGCCCGGTGCCCGGTCTATGGGAAGCGAAGATCGGAAATCATCGGAGTCATCAAGGTGGACGAACTACTGCGCAACTACGACTGGCGGACGGTGGGTGAACGGCTGGGGCCGGTGACAACGCTTCGACCGCAGGAGACCGTGGCGTCGGCGATCGCGCACATGAAGCAGGGTGGCGGGGAATTCGGCGTGGTCAGCGATCAGGCCGGGCAGATGGTCGGAGTGGTGACGCTGCGCGATTTGCTGGAAGAGGTTGTCGGCGAGTTCGGCCGGGGCGCATAGTGTGTGGCATGTCGGATGTCGGATGTCGGATGTCGGATGTCGGATGTACTACCTCCCACATCCCTCATCTCTCATCCCACATCCGTAGGAAGCTAACTGCCCCCGGCCGGACCGAACATTCCGCCGGCAAGCATCCTCCCAACTCGCCATCCACTTCGATGGGTACTTTTTCTTCCGAACTGACTCGCACCGTCCGGCATTGCCGGTAGATCATCCCCCCGCGCCCGACATGCCGGCGTAAAAACGCCCGGAACGCGTGGCCGAACATCTTTCGTCGCGACTCGCATGGGAACACACCCAAGTCCAACAAGCCGTCATCATTCCGCGCCTTCATTAGCATCCTTAAGCCGGCCGAGTATCGCGCGATATTTCCAATGAGCACGAATCCGCGCCCGTCGAAGATTCTCTCCCCATCCGCATCCACGCTAAGAATGGGGTATCGGTACTCCCAATAAGTCCGCCAGATCGGCCAGAAGTAGTCGCCGTGGGTAATATGCCCGCGCCTCGATGGGTTCATCCGTGCGACGCACTCCGCATCGAACCCGATCCCCGCGACGGCCAAGAACCGATGTTCATTGATGACTCCGACGTCGGTGGCGAATTGTTCTCCGCGCAGCAGCGTGTCGGTGACCTGCTCCGGATCGGTCGGCATGCCTAGTTCACGGGCGAGGAGGTTTTCGGTGCCGGTGCGGAGTATGAGCATGGGCACGCGGCCCCCCGCCAGGCCGTTCACCACCTCACCGACCGTGCCGTCTCCGCCCACGACCAACACGGCCTCGACCTCGTCGCCCAACTGCGCCGCGAGCTGCGTCGCATGTCGCGGCCACTGGGTAACCAGAACATCAAGCCGACCGCCAAGACGCTCCACCGCCCGCGCGATCGTCCGCACGCGGGGAAGCATGTTTCGACGACCGGAGATTGGATTAACGATCGCGGCGAATCGACGACGTTCAACCATCAATCCACCTGTGCATCTCAAGGGGATGGATAGGCCAAAAGGGCAACGGAAGCCGATCGAGGGTCGAACGGGCGGAAGGACTGGAAGCGGACGGTGCAGCCCAAGCGCTCGGCAACGGCGCGGAACAGCGGTCCGTTGAGCCAGTTGACCGTGCTGCCGTCGTATTTGGCCGGTCCTTTGAAAGTCTGGTGATACTCTTCCAAACGCTGAACGAATAAATCCACGATCTCCAGTGTGCCGTGAGAATGCAGGATGGGAAGAAGTTGAGCAAACCCGTTCAGGGCGGCCAGGTTGAGATGGACGCGGATGTCGCCCATGCCGCCGAGGTGTCTTTGGAGCACTTCGCCCGGATGATCTAGCCCGGAGAGTCCCTTCGGAAGTAGTTCCTCTATGTTCTCAACGGCGACGAAGCGTTCGTCAAGTCGAAGGGCGGCAAACAGGTCCATCCAGAAGTGAATGTATGCGTTGGGTTGCCGTCCAAGCTCGTTGAGTCGTGTCTTGCACCAGTCGAGGAATCCTTCCACCCGGAGTGTGGCATGCCCAAGCCCAACGAAGTTGGGCGCCGGCATGTCCTGCTCGGCATGGCGGCGCTGCGCTTGGCCATGCCACCCTTGCCTTGTTGTGTTCAGGGTCTTTAGTGCGTCCTCAAGGGTAGCACGGTCTGCGGGGTCGAAGCCGTGTTTGGCAAGGATGTCGTCGAACACCTGCGTGGGAAGATAGAGCCGAGCCTCGATTCGGTACCACGACGCGTCCAGCCACAGCAAGTGATCGCTGGGCAGGTTGTCATAGACGTTGCACAAGTGGGCATGGATGACACGGCCCTGATACCGGGCGAGCGCAACGCTGGGATTGCCGGCATCGATCTTGACGGTTTCGACGGAGGGGTGCTCGCGCGACAGTTCGGCGGCGGCCCCGGCAAGGAGGGTGTCTGAATAGTCAGCCAGTACATAGGTAAGGTTGCGATCGTAATTAGTGCCGGTCAGTTCGCAAATCCTGCGAAACTCGCTCAGGAACGAGCGGGCGCGGTGCGTGGAGGCGACGCCGATCTCCAGAACATAGAGTTGTTGGCCGCCCAAATGATGGTCATGGACCTTATCGAACAGCGCCCGGGCGGAGGCCCGCGCGTAGGCGAGGTTGTGGTCTGTGGACCCGCCGATCGAGGCATCGTAGCTCTTGCCGGTGGCCTGCTCGAACTCGCGTAAGCGTTTCCAGAATTCCGTGTTGAATTCCCAACAGACGCTCTGCATCCCTGGACCGTAGTCTTCCAGAAGGATGGCCCCGCTGCTCTCGTCCTCGCCGCGCACCAGTTTTTCCAACGCGTCACGGAGGTTCGCCCGGAATCGCGCCGCGTTCTGGAATTGACGCAGATCGACGCTCAGCCGCACGCGGGCGACGGGTCTGCCGCAGTCAGCGGAAAGACCCTTGAGTCTTTCTGCGCGGTTGTCATCGGAATGGAATCGATGGATCGCTATGGGAGCATGGTAATGATGTTTGTAGTGTACGCGATGGAAGTAGATCGACACGCCGCCAGGCTCGAAGGGCAGGCGGGCGCGGGCCAGCTGCAACTCATCTTTGAGGATGATGAGCGCGGCCAGAAAGTCGTCTACAAACTTCGTGTCCAGCATCGAATCTGCGTAGGTCACGTTGACGCCCAGGGAAGCGATATGCGCTAGGAGCGGGTTGGCCAGCTCACGACGCATGCCTTGCCGCAGGCGGCGGCCTTCCGGGATGACCGAGAGCAGTTCTTCGCTAAGGACCAGCGGCGCGTGGGCCGCTGGCGCGAGATTGGAATCTCGCACCAGCAGCGATTCGACAAATCGACGGCGAATCGCGGGCAAGGCTTCGGCCAGTTGAAATTGTTCGCGCAAGGACAAGTCCGCAATCGTTCCCTCGGCCGGCAGACCCAATTCCGCTAACCGTGATTCGATGAGACACCACGCCGCCGGGGTGCCGATCAACGCGAGGGCTTTGACCAGCAGTTCCTCACGATCCGCTGAAGGCCGGTCGGCAATGATGGAAAGAAGGTGCTCGCCCTGGCTTTCGGCAAGCGTCGTGAGATCGCGCGGCTCGCCTTTCGCCTTCAACTTGAAGTTGCGATCGAACACACGGGCAACGCGAGCCAGTGGTGCTCGCCAGGCTAAGCTCCAATTTGGCCCGCGCTTCCTGCCAGTCAATACGGGCAACACGGCGCTGAAGGTCCGACCCTCGTAGAAACCCGCCGAGGGAGCCTCGCGAACTTCAAGTCGCTCGGCGATAGGCACGCCATACTGCCCTCGGCGCACGCCAATCGCCGCCCAGGTGCATTCGCGGGAGGTGTCTTCGCAGAGGACGCGTCCATTGACGAGGCGGGGGGCGCCGCACGGGCCATGTGTCATCTGCTTGGCACAACCGCGGGGGCAAATCAAAGCATCAGAACTAAGATCGCAGCGATCACATTTCTTGCAGCCGAACAGGGGCACCTTGGGCCATTCCAGCAGTTTGACCAAGCCCTGGCACGCTGTACGCAACAACGAGGTCGCCATACCGCTCAAGGGCGGTCCGGCTGACTGATCCGCAAAGCGCCCCGTGAAACGCGCTCGGCGCCGTCTTCGGTGAGCCTGTCGAACGAGGGCGTAGAGGAATGACTCAAGCGAAGGAACGTTGGCCAGGGCTTGCTGTCGCTCCGCACCGGATATCTTCGTGACTTTGTGCAAACCTCCCCCCGCTCCCTCCTTGGTCGCGGGGGGCTGCTCAGGAAGAAGCGGGGCCTCCCGCAGCAATTCCAAATGGGCCTCAAACCCCTTTACGCAGCCAAGGTAAAAGCCGCTGACCCCCGGCACTTTGCGGATGCGGTGGAGCAGCCCGCGAGTGATGCGCGCCCCTTCGTTTCGCAGGCGCTGTTTGACCCATTCCGACGGGTGACCGCCCGCCTTGGCCGCTTGTTCGAGACGTTCCTCGGCGGCGTCCAGCTCCGCGATCAGATCAAGGGGCACGCGGATACCGGGCACATCGGCGATCAACCGGAGTTGCGACGCGGAGGTGATGGGGACCAGCTCGGCAAGGACGTGGACTTGATCGAGCGCCCCAAGACGATGTAGGGCTTGCATCCATTGGGTGAACTGCTCGACCGAGTAAATCGCTTGGGTGATGATGACCTTGGCGCCGGCCAGCGCTTTTTGCAGGGTGCGCAAGCCGTCCGGGTCGGCATCGGGGTTGGGATGTCCGGCGGCGGCGATCCAAAAATCATCCGGCAAGGCCCCTTCATAGAGCATCTTCCTCGCCAGCGCGCACATACCAACGGAGTCGAGGGGGAACCGGGCCGGGCGTGCGGAACCGACCGGCAAATCGCCGGTGAGCAGAAGGGCATTGCGCACGCCTAATTCCGCAAAATGAAGGAGCCGACCGCGAATCTGGTCGGCTTGGCGCTCGCGGGCGACGATGTTGGCCATTAACCGAGCGGGATCGGCCCCCAACCCGATGAGGAGTGCCGCCGTGATGGCATTGTCAAGCGTATCGCGACCGCGGGGGCCGTCGCCCAAGGCAAGGAGGTCAACACTCCCGGAGCTAACCAAGTCGGCGTAAACCTGCAACTTGTGCACAAGGGCCCGCTCTTCGGCGGTCAACTCGTCGCTGGTGACATCCATCTGTCGCAAGTATTGGCCCAGTACCGTGAGTTGCGGCAGTTCATACCCCTGGGCGAGGTGCCGCTGGCGAAGCTTCTGATACGCGATCCGGTCGCCTTCGGTTAAATGAAGCTCCAAGATGACGGGCATTCTGCCGACGGCGATCAGATCGTGGAGGGGATTCTTCGAAATTGTCGATTTGGGGACGGGTTTGCCGTCCGCACTCCGAACCCCAAGCGCCAGCGCGGGGCCATTGGGTCGGTCGTCCGCCTGCGGCGGACTCCCAGTTCTGATTGGTCCGCCTGCGGCGGAGAAATCGGCAATTGGCAATTCATTACCCCGTGAGATTAGATGGCGAAATCCGGTGCGAAACGGCTCTTCGCGCCGGGCTTTGCGGCCGCGTCCACCTGGCGACGAAACAGCCGGATGTGCTCGGGTCCGACACCGCAACAGCCTCCGACAATCGATGCCCCGGCGGCGATCAGCGCCGGAAGCGCGGCGGCCATCATCTCCGCAGTTTCATCGTACACGATGTGGCCTCGGTCCAACCGCGGCTGGCCGGCATTGGGCTGAACCATGATGGGCCGATCCGTGCGGCGACGGTATTGCTCAACCAGGTTCGCGTAATCACCGATGTGCAGCCCCGTTCCGCAGTTGCATCCCAGAACGTCGATATCCAATTGCACCATGAAGTCGATGACATGCTCGACATCCACACCGGTCATGGTGCGAAACCCTCCATCGACCAGTCGATCGAAGGTCAACGAGCCGATCACGGGCACATGGCGGCGGCAGCGGCGAACGGCTTGGACGACCGTGGCCACCTCGTCCAGAGCGGTCATGGTTTCGATGATGATGGCATCCACGCCGCCGTCGAGCAGACCGGCGGCCTGAATCGTAGCCGCATCATCGAGCTGTTGCCGGCTCGTACTGCCCAGCGGCGCGAGGAACCCGCCGAAAGGTCCGATGTCGCCAAGCACATATCCGTCTGCGCCGATGCAATCGCGAGCGATTCGCGCAGCAGCCAAATTTATCTGGTAGGCCTTGTCGGCAAGTCCATGCCGCGCCAAAGCCAGAGGACAGCCTCCAAACGTGTTGGTAAGCAGCAAGTCGCTGCCGGCTTCAACGTATGTGGATTGGATGGCTCGGATTCGCTCCGGCTGGCTGAGGTTCCATTCCGCGCCACAGCCGCCAACAGGCAGCCCGGCCTCGATGAGCTGGGTGCCCATAGCCCCATCGCCCAACAACAGACGCCGCTGGTGCGAGATTGGAATCTCGCACCAGGCTAGAAACGAATCGCGCATCGTTCCAGTAGTATAACAGAACGGGAGGCAATGTCCGATGGTCTCCCGCCAAACGACTCAAGGGTCGTTTGTCTGACGATGGTCACTCGCCAAATCCGCCTACGGCGGACCTACGGCAAACCGACCGGCGGATTTGGCTGTCGTGGAGTTTACCCAGGATAATCGACCCAACACTCAAGGGAGTTGGGGCTGCCGTCCGGTTCCCGGTGTACTAGTTCGCCCCGCGCTGTACGCACGAACCGCTCGCCCCGTCGCTCAAGGGCGACGGGGCTGACCGGCCGCGGTGCTTTCTTAACGGCTACCTCGACACGGGCGTCCGCTGCGCTCCCGCCGTCGCCGCAGGGCCAGCACGCCGCCCGCCGCGAGAAGTATCATCGACGTCGGCTCCGGGACCGCCACGATGGTGTCGACGGTGAGTTCCTGGCCGCCGATCAGGACGCTGTTGATCTTGCCGGTGAGCGTAATGAGACCGCCGTCAACCAGCGCCGTCACCCCCGGGGCGACGTTGGCCGGGATGTCGGTGAGTTCCGCAAGCTGGAGGATCGAGCCGCCGTTGACCGCAAAGTTGTCGTTGCCCCCCAACTCCAGGTACTTGAGTGTCAACGAGGTGACATTGAAACCCACGTTGGTGAGATCGAACAAAACACTGATGTTGTCGATGGCGAGCTGGTGATCGTTCGCCGGCCCGACGACATCAGCCAGAAAGAACCCCGTGAACTGTTGAAAGAAGAACTGCTCGACAGACATCTGGATACCGTCTTCGATAAATTCGTCAGGGATTGGGCCGGGGGGGTTGCCGAAGTCGCCGCCGAACTTGGTGCCCACGGGGAAGGACTCGAACTCCACCTTCGCCGCCATGCTGATCGGCGACAGCCAGCATAGCGCCGCGATGCCGACGTGCGTCGCCATTAAACCGTGCCTCATCAATACCCCTCCGTTCGATTCGCCCGCTAACTTCCCCCGGCGCGATTCGATCACAATTACGGCGCGCGGAACTAACTATTCCGGTGACACCATCAATCAAGGCTAGCGCTATTACCGCAAAAATTCAAGTATGATGTCCACCGGAATTCAAGAACCCAATCCGAATCAGCCGAATGTTTCTTTCTGAGCGTCACTCATAGCTTGGCCTCAAGCATAGATGTCTTTTGTAACACATACGAAACACGCGTTTACAGGACGGCATACCTTATTGGACGAAGCCACTCCAAATTTAGTTTTCGCTCCTACGCATCTTATTCCAGCGTGGCTCTTGTCGATATGCGATTTCCTATTCGTCGAGCGTACGCTAGACGAAGAGTAGGATTCGTGCTACAGTGAGTAGCCTGTTTCTGTCGTTTGATTGGAGGCATTGGGTGTTGCGTCGCCGCCGCTAATGTGATAGATTGGAACGTGGGAGAAGCGGTCGGTGTCGTTTCGGTCAATTCCTATAACATCGCCGTTTCGCCGTTTCGGGTGAGGATGGTGTGAGTTATTGGTGCCGTTGGTGGATCAGGCGAGGCCTCGCATCTTTGACACAGGCCTCAGCAGACAGCGAAAGGGTGGAGGGTAATCGACTATGGAACCCAAGTCGACGGGACGGAACCTCGGCGGAGCGCTATTAAACGGACTTAGGAAGCGGTCGTCCTTTTTTGTCGTAGCGACCTTTTTTCTCGTCGCCCTGAGCGGCGTCGCTCGCGCCCAAACATGTCCGACGGCTCCTTGCTCATCCGACGCGAATTGCAACGACGGGCTGTTCTGCACCACGGACATTTGCGTCAATCCCGGCCCCAGCGGGAACTGCTTCTGCGTGACGAACAATTGCGATGACAACTTGTTTTGCACCGACGATGTTTGCAACGAGGGCACGGACCAATGCGACCACACGCCCACCAACTGCCAGGCGCCCACGCCGCAGTGCAGCGAGACTTTGGACGCGTGCGTCCAATGCTTGAATGCCGGCCAATGTACGACGCCGCCGCGGCTGCGCTGCAACTCGTCAGGAACTTGTGTAGAGTGTACCAACAGCGTCCAATGTCAGGATTCATCGTATTGTAACGGCTTCGAGAGCTGCAACTTATCCACCGGCCTTTGCCAGGCCGGCACGCCGGTGACGTGCTCCAAAACATGCTTCATGGGAACCACTCCCGGCGAAACTTGTTCGACCGATGCGAATTGCGGAACGGGCGGACATTGCTTGGGTTATTGCAACGATACACGGGCCGCGTGCGTGCAGTGCAAGATTGATGCAAACTGCGACGACGGCAAGTTCTGCAACGGCGCCGAAACGTGCGTGAACGACCAGTGCGTCCTCGGAACACCGCCGGTCTGCAAGAAGTGCGTGGGTGGGTCGGAAAACTTGCAACCGTGCTCTACACTCGCCGATTGTCCAGGCGGTACCTGCACCGGCGGTCCGAGCTATTGCGACGAGACATCCAACCAGTGCGTAATGTGCCTGAACTCTTCTCAGTGCGACGACCTGAACTTCTGCACGAGCAACGTCTGCCTGTTCAACGCTTGCACTTACCAGCCGAACCCTGCGATTTGCAGCGACGGGGCGTTTTGCAACGGCGATGAGGTTTGCACCTGGGCGGTCGGCAACGACTGCTCGATCTTCGGTGACCGGGCGCACTGCTGCTCCGCCGGCCCGCCCATGAACTGCGTCGACGGCTTCACATGCACCGTCGATAGCTGCAACGAAACCGTGAACTTGTGTCAACACACTCCCAACAACTCGCTATGCCCCGGCAGCAACCTGGCCTGCGACGGAACGGAAACTTGCCAACCCGGTGCTCCGGGGGCGGACCCCACCAGCGGGTGTGTAGCGGGTACGCCCATGGACTGCACCGCTTTCGACACGGACTGCAGCACGGGAGCTTGCGTAGAGAGCCCGCCGCCGGCCCACTGCCTGCGTCAGACCATGAACCAAAGCTCCGCGTGCGACGACGATAACCCCTGCACCGCTCTTTCCAAGTGCAACAACGGGTTCTGCGTGGACAACCCGCCGTTGAGCAACGATCCGTATCGATGCGTGAAACTCGAATGGCGTGCGTCCGGCCCGACCACCGTCCTTGCCGGGTCGACGGTCCAGCTTGGGCTGTACGCCGTGGCCAATGGGTGCAATACGCCTCATGATTCTAACAAGAGATGTACAAACGCAGCTGCGGCGGGCAATCCCTGCACCAGCGATGCCAGCTGCCGCGTGTGTGTCGGCGGAGCAGCGGCTGGCAACATCTGCACCTTCGACTCGAACTGCCGCGTGTGTGTCGGCGGCAGCAATCCCGGAGGCCAGTGCACGATTGATGGGCAGTGTCCGGGTGGTTCATGTCCCGCGGGTGGAACCTGCCCTGCTGTCGGGGCCGGGACATGCACTGACTTTTGCCCATCGACGAGCTTGCCGGTAGCGAGCATTGATGCACTATTCTCCTGGAACAAGACCTTTCTGGAGTTGAATCCCTCGACCGGACCGGACCCGAACCCGATACCATCCTGTACGGCGACCTGTAACAGTTGTCCGATCGACACGTACAATTGGTCCGGCACCGGGGGCTTCTCGGGTTGGATCAATGATTGCACGGGGGACGCCCTGAACCAGCCGTGCAGCGGCGTTCCGGCGAACGACGGGAATGCTCGGTATCTGGGATTCCGGGGGGTTAACATGAGTTGTGATGATGGTTGCGCCAGCACCGCCGGGCTGAAAATCACCACGATCAAGTTCCAAGCGATCAGCGGCGGGACCAGTTCGATCGCGCTTCTTCCGTGTTTCGGCGTAGGCAGCAAGACGCAGGCGCAAACCACCGTCGTTGTAGAGGGCGTGAATACAACCGATGTCACCAAATCCCTCGGTCCGCCGATCACCATCACGGTCACCTGCGACAGCCATGACGACTGCAACGACAACAACAACTGTACGACCGACACATGTAATTGCACCACTCCGTTGTGCGGCGGCACGTGCATACACACCAACAACACGAATTCCTGCAACGACGGACTTTTCTGCACGACGAACGACCGCTGCAGCGGCGGGCAATGCATTGGCGACGCAACCACGTGCAAGACGTGCGTGGGCGCACCAAACGCCGGGAACCCATGTTATACCAATGCCCAGTGTACCCCGGGAACCTGCACGGGGGCGCCCAGCATTTGCCAAGAAACCAACGACCGGTGCGTGGAATGTTCGTCGGCGGCCAATTGCAATGACGGTCAGGGGAACACCGTGGATACCTGTGTAAATACCTGCAGCGGGGGAACTAACATTAACCAAGTATGCACCGTTCTTGGGGACTGCCCGGGCCAGGGCGGCGCATGTGAAAGTGATTACTGCGAGAATACCCCCATCGACTGCAACGACAACGTGGATTGTACCGTTGACGTGTCCGACCCGGTCGACGGACACTGCACGAATACTCCCAACCACGCATATTGCAACCCCCCTAACTTATTTTGCTCGGCGGCGATTTGCGATCCGCCCCCTTGTCCGGGCGGCGTCTGCAATCCGTCGGTAACGGGCTGCATCCTCGACCACGAGTGCATCTCCCAGGACGGCAACCCCTGCCCCGACCCGGCCACTTGCAACGAGACTACGGATACGTGCGGGGGGTGCAAACAGCCAACCCTGGTCACGGGCGGCCCCCGCTACCTATTGGCCACGCCGCAAGATCAAGGTTCGACCCCCGTGGCGCTGCTTGTCCAAGGCGATTGCAGCAACCCGAACGCCGCTTGTGTCTTCCGATATGTCCAAAGCAAGTGCGTGGGCGGGGCGAGAAACGGCCTGGACTGCCTAACCGACACCGATCTTGTTTCTGGCTGCCCCAAACGGTGCGTCGG
>JAGVHG010000102.1 GCA_020056715.1 Phycisphaerae bacterium
AGGAAAACGCGAACAACGGCGTTCGTGAACCCGTGGGGCCTTTCCGTCGGGTTGGCTCCTGGAGACACAATCATCATGGGTCCCCTTGCGAACCAACGGAGGCGCCGACGGCGACTTTTTCACCGACGCGTAGTCCGGCGAGGACTTGCACATCGTCGCCGAACGAGCGACCAAGCTGCACGATACGTCGCTGAAGTTTGTCGCCATTCTTACCGGTGACGACATCCACAACGTCGAGTTGGCCCACCCGCCTTATCGCCGAACCTGGCACAACCAGGACCTCGCGCTCGCCCAAGGGGATGAGAAGGCGTGCGAACATTCCCGTGTAGATCCCCGGTGGGCAGGGTCCCGTCACTTTGACCGCAAAGGTTCGACTCGCCGTCTCTGCCTGCGGCACGATTTCGCTGACCGTTCCTTGACACCGTTTTTGTATTGCGTCGATCTCGACGTCGACGGTTTGTCCCACACGAAGCCGATGCGTCAAAGACTCCCGAACACCGGCCACGAGTTGCATCTTGGATGGATCGTAGAGCGAAACGAGCACCTGACCGGGCGTCACCATGTCCCCGATCTCGACGCGCTTGTCGATCACCATGCCATCGAGCGGCGATTGTACGGCGGCGTATGTTAAGATCGTGCGGGCCTCGCTTAGAATCTGTTCGGCGCGTAGGAGTTCGGCCTCCGCTATCTTCAGCGCGCTAACGACCCGATCGCGCTCAATCTCGGAGGCAGACTGCTGCTCGACGAGCCTTCCCACGCGGTCGAACTCGATCTGGGCCTGATCACGAGCAGCCCGAGCGGAGGCGACGGCCGCTTCACCCTGTTCGACACGTGCCTTCAAGGCGTCATCGTCAAGCCGCACCAGCGCGTCGCCTTTCGTAACCCGCTGACCGGCGGTGACGTGGACGTCTACGACTCGCGCGAGCAGCCTGGAGGCGACACCGGTCTCATAAACAGCGCGGATCGTGCCGACGGCGGACTCGGTTTGCGGTACACGAATGACACGAACCTCGACAAGCGGGGTGCCGCCAACCGAGCGCTCGACAGAGCGGGCACTTGGCTCGTGGGCCGCTGCGGTGGGATCGATCTTGCGATGAAACGCCCCCACTAACCACATCATCATGAGGACCACTGCGACCGAAAAACCGACCGCGAGGGTCAGAAAACGTGCAGCACGTCTAAGCCGAGGAGTACCTGACGCATTGTTTTGTGGGCGCTCGCGCGTGTCCGTCATCTCATGTCTCGTGATAGACTTCGAACGAAAGCACACAGTTTACTGGCGTTGGATTAACGCGACAATGGACGATTGGGATGAGCGCGAACGCAAAGTAACGCGGGATACGGCTCGTCCCAGGCTGGACAGGGACTCGTATCTGCTTGCGTCTCAAGGAATTAGAGCTTCAAACAGAACCGGGAATTCCGGTCACCTGTTAGGGGGTTCTGGTGGGTCGTGTCGTCCCGGAGCGCCTGGACGACACGCACCGATCGGTCCGCTCGCTCGTTGTCATGGCACGGATAGAATGCGTCCATGATGACCCCGCGAACGCGAGCGACGCTGCAAGTCGGCGATAAGGGGTCGTTCAGCAAGACGATAACCGAGAAGGACGTCTTCGAATTCGCCGACGCCACCGGCGACTTCAATCCGTTGCACATCGACGAGGGGTACGCCAAACGAACGGTGTTCGGCCATCGCATCGCCCACGGCATCCTCACGGCGGGGATCATCTCCACGGTGCTGGGCGGAGAGATTCCGGGGCTGGGGACCATCTTCGTCGAGTTGCACATCAAGTTCCTCAAGCCCGTATTCTTCGGCGACACGGTGACCGCGACAGGGACGGTCATGGAGATCATCAACCCCAAACGCGTTCGGCTGATGGTGGCGTGCGTGAACCAACACGGCGAAGACGTGGCCCTGGGAAACGCGATCGTGATTCCGCCCAAAGAAACCGTGGTAACGGGCTAGTTCTGGCGTCAAACCCCCTCTCCCTGGCAGGGAGAGGGTTGGGTTGAGGGTTGAGGCTGCACAAATCACCCCTCAACCGACCTCTCCCCTCAATGAGAGAGGGGTTTTCAGGGTGACGATGTAGGCGGTGTGTGAATCTGCGGGTAACTCGGCATTGGGTGCGAGAATCGGCCGAAGGCGGACTCGCACCAGCGAGTCATATGTTCCGAACCGCATGGCGGCGCTTCGCTTGGCCATGCCACACGACGCAAGCTCTGAAACGACGAGATTCTTCGCTTCGCTCAGAATGACAGGTGCTTCGCTCAGAGCGTGTGAAAGAATCGAGCGTGGGGTTTTTATGAGCGTTCTTCCAGAGGCTAAACCCCGGAATCGAATCTTGAGAGCCGTCGAAATAGGACCGGTTTCGATTTTTTAACACGCTCTGAGCGGAGCGAAGCATCTTGCGGTCGATAAATCAGATTCTTCGGTCGCTTTAGCTACGTCAGAATGACGGTTGCGTCGGATATCGTTACAACTGCGTTAGTGACGAAAATGCCTCGTTCCCGTGAAGATCATGGCCACGTTGCGGGCATCGCAAGCGGCGATGGTCTCTTCGTCACGCTTCGAACCGCCCGGCTGGATGATCGCGGTCACACCGGCGTCCATCAGCAGGTTCGGCCCGTCGGGGAAGGGGAAGAAGGCGTCAGACGCCGCGACCGAGCCGGGCAGCTTGTCGGCGTGCCCGTTCTCTTTAGCCAGCCACGTCGCGATCCGGCAGCTCATCACTCGCGACATTTGCCCGGCGCCGTTACCGATGAGCATCCCGTCTTTGCAGATACTGATCGCGTTACTCTTGGTGTGTTTGGCGATGAGCCACGCTAATCTCAGATCTGAAATCTCAGATTCGGAAGGCGCACGCTTTGTCACGACTTTCCATTGATCTTCATTGAGGCCAACTAGATCGCGTGTTTGCGCCAAAACCCCACCAAACAACGCGCGAAATTCGAGTTCATCGGAGAGTAGCTCAACTGACATGTCGCCAGCGCCAAGCAATTGCACACGCTTTCCCCATTTCTTTGTTCTGCGAATCTCCTTTATCGCATCGTCGTCGAAGTCTTCCGCGATCCACACTTCAAGGAAGAAGCCGCCCGCACCCGCATCTTTACCCCAGCAATCGTATGTTTTCATGACCGTCCGCGCGAACTCTGCCTTGACCACGAAGTTGCACGCGAGAATCCCGCCCATGGCCGCGTTTGGATCGCCAAGATAGGATCGCCGAAAGGCTTCAATTTGAGTGTCCGCGATGCCGACCCCACAGGCATTCGTGTGTTTGATCATCACACACGCCGCCATACCTCGCTTCGCGCGCGTGAGTTCGGCGCAGAGTTCCAACCCCGCATTGGCATCGGCAAAGTTGTTGAAGGAAGGTTCGCCTTCCTCCTGGAGAAGTTTGGCGCCCACAACGGACCAGCCGTCGCCACTGCCAAGTTCGTAAAGGGCAGCGCGCTGATGTGGATTCTCACCATAATGAAGCTCATTGGCTGTTGTTGGATTCATCATGCTGAGGTCAACAAAAAGTGCCGGTGTGAACGGGGTTTCCCAGTATCGAGTGGCAAAATAGCTATGGATGGCCATGTCATAAGGCGCGGTATTTTGGAACACTTTCGTCATTAACCAAAGCGGCCAATCATTGACGTCATCCAGGTCATCACGCAGGTACTTCAGCGTCCGTTTGTAATGACAGACGTCAGAGAGAACAAGGATATTCCTATAGTTCTTTGCCGCCGCGCGGAGGAGGCACGGCCCACCGATGTCGATCATTTCGATCGCTTGTTCAAAGGTGCAGTTCGGATCGGCCACGGTTTTTTCAAACGGATAGAGATTCACAACCACCATGTCGATCGGCTGGATGCCTTGTTCCTTAAGCTGCCGCATGTGATCGGGATTGTCCCGATCGGCTAGGATCGCCGCGTGGATCTTGGGGTGGAGCGTCTTGACCCGGCCGTCGAGCATCTCCGGGAAACCCGTGACCTGTTCAACGAGCGTCACCGGAATGCCGTTTTCCTTGAGGAGCGACGCCGTACCTCCGGTGGAGATGATCTCGATGCCGAACTCGTTAACCAGCGCGCGGGCGAAATCGACGATGCCGGTTTTGTCGTAGACGCTAATCAGCGCCCGTTTGATTTGGCGCTCGGCCATGGCGACATGGTAACCGGATTCCGTTCCTACGCCAGCCACCTAGGGTTTGGTGTCTTTCTTGCTGCGGAGGGGATCGTCCTCGGTGGGGTCGGGCTGAGGGACGAAGGGTTTCGGAAGTCGCTCCAGCGACTTCGATTCATCCACCGGCGGCTGGTTGAGTTGCTGCCGTGCGGCCATCACCTGCTGTCGGCGAAGATACGGCACGTCATCGAGCCGAGCGCAAAGAACCCGCCCGTCTCGTCCCAACAGGTAGACCGAGCCGTCCCGCGTGTTGGACACGGCCTTAAATACCGATGGCGTCTCGACCACCGCGAGCACCTCGCCGTTTTCGTGGTGGACGACCCGGAGGCGGTTGCTTGTGGAGAAGACGACATCCCCATTGGGGCTGTGGGCGGCCAATGACCGCCCATCCTCCATTCGCCATTTTTCACGTCCGCTCATGGCGTCCAGGGCCGTTAGACCGTGATCCAGGCAAAATTGATAGACCGTTTGCGCGACAACCGCTGGACCTTCGGTTAGCGGCCGGGGAAACCGTGCCCGCCAGAGGACCGTCCCGATCCCGCCGTGCAGCTTGTACAACGAGCGGTCCGTACTGGCGACGTAGACCCCACTGTCATCCACCGCAGGGTCGCCGTTGATCGCCCCCTCCGTGCGGAACGACCAGCGAAACGTCTTGTCGCCCGCCAGGCAGGAAAATACCTTCCCCCCTTGCGAAGCGAACAGGAGAGTGTCGCGGTCGTACAGGATGGGGGTCGCCGTGACCGGCCCGCCGGCAAGAACCTCCCATCGTTTAATGGGTTGTTCGGGGTATCGTGAATCGAACCGCAGCGAATAAAACTTGCCATCCGCGCCGCCCATGAAGAGGTTGTTACCGATTCCGACGGCGGCGCTTCCGATAGCGAATTCGGGCTTGAACCGATATTTCAAATCGCCCGAGAATCGATCGTAAATGAAGACCGCGGTCGTGGTCGGGACGACGACGGGTCCGGCTCCGTCGCCTTTACGCAGGTGGGCGGGGGGGTAGATGCGGTAGTCGGCCTCGGTGAGCTTGGCCCCCCAACGAAGCAGGCCTACGTCGGCCTTCAGGGAGAAAATGCTTCCGCCAGTTGAAACGACGTAGAGGGCTTCATCGACGAGGTAGGCGTCACGGATGGTGTCACCGGCGACCAGCGGTACTTGGGCCTCCCAAAACTTGATGAATCCCGCCTGTTGCAGGGCTGCCTCGCTAACCAGCGGTGAGCCGGCGGTGGGGAACCCTTGACCGACGATGCCGGCGATAACCAGGCAGAAAACCTTCGCACCCAACACCATTCGTCTAACTCCGAGCTTTCCAGGGTCCCGGTCCAACCGAAACCTACTAACCTATTCAATGCGAAAAACAGCCACAGGTCAACCAACGAAAGAGGGGTGAGGGTTATTCAAGAAGACCCCGCAGGCGTGCGTTCGTTGGGTCGCAGCGGGCGACCCTGGGCGGCCTCCCACTCCCGCATGTCGCTGATCATCCGCAGGTGGCCGGCGATGGTGGCCTTCATTTTGTCCGAAGCCGGGACCAACTCAAAAACGTGTGGTCGACCGGCGGCCCTGGCCTCTAAATCTCGGATGAAATCCTCCCAACTGCCCTCATACAACGTGTCCCGGATCTGCAACAGCATCCGGTGATCGTCGGTGAGGAGGAATCGGTCCGCGCCGTTGCTGTGGGAGGTTTCGATGGTAGTACCCTCCGAATGGTCGCACTCCGCGTCGGCGACCATTGGACTGTGGGTCCACATCTTGGTCAAGTTGGTCAAGCGGTTGGTAGTACAGGGGGTTGTACACCAAACATAAAGCGAGGATTATGGGGGAGGTCTCCCCCACGGGTCTCGATCGCCTGTCAAGGCGGGGTAAGCGCGATCCAGGCGCCACGGTCCCCTAAGGACCCGGATTCCGAGGCACGAGTCGAGGCTCCGATCGGGCGGTAGAACCAAACGTGAGTATGGATACAATCCATCGACGCAAGAGTGCGGCAGGCGGGGCTTTATGGTTGCGGAATCCGTCTTACACGAAGTGACGCGGCGGTTGGTGGAGCGCTTCCATCCGCTTCGGATCGTCTTATTCGGTTCGCAAGCGCGGGGCACGGCGGATTCCCGTAGCGATGTCGATCTACTCATCATCTGTCCGGTTCAGGGATGTCGTGGGGAGCTTATGCTAGACATGGACCGCGCCTTGCGCGGGCTGCGCTTGGCCCGCGACATCGTGATCTTAACTCCGGAAGAATTCGAGCGAGATCGGCTTATTCCCGGGACCTTGGCCCGCCCTGCTTTTCTCGAAGGTCGAATCATCTATGACGCCGGGGCCTGAACATCTTCTGCAGAAGGCCAAACAATGGCTGGAATATGCGGATGAAGACTTGCGCTTGGCTGAGCACACTCTCACAATGGAACACCGCTGCCCGTATCGTCTGGCCGCTTATCACGCGCAACAATGTGCGGAAAAGCACCTGAAGGCCTATCTGGTCGTCCAGAATATAGATTTCCCGTTCACCCATAATCTCTCGCTGCTCCTGGAACTCTGCGGGGAGACCGCTGCGTGGGGTACATCGCTTGAGGATGCCGAAGAGTTAAGCCGTTTCGCGATCATGACTCGATATCCGGGCGAGGATCGAGAGGTCACGCGCGAGCAGGCATTGCGCGCCGTCCTGCTTGCATCGCGTGTTGCAACGGGCGTGCGTGACGCTTTGGCGCGCGAGGGTATCCCTCCGTAATGCTCGATGGGCCACCGATCGGATCTTCTTCCGATACTACACGGTGACTTCGCGGAACTACTCGCGCACAGGGTCTCAGACCCGGAAGAAGATCTGTTGGGAAAAAGCCCGCACGCGCGTGGTCGAACTGTACGATTTCTGGGACGCCGCCGAGCCGGGCAAGGGCTACGCCGACAAGGCCAAGGAAGGGGAAAGCTCGAAGAAACGTCAAAGAGTAAAGACGCCGAAATAGCTCGGGGCTCTCTGTTATTGTTGTTGTGGATTCGCGATAGGCCATTCGGTTTAAGTGATCGGCGTCGTAAGCGTTCCGAGCCGCTCGATTTCCAGTTCGATCACGTCGCCCGGTTGAATCCAGCCCCCGGTCTTCTCCGGGCCGAGTTCGAGGATGCAGCCCGTGCCCACCGTGCCGCTGCCGACCAAGTCCCCGCGATAGAGCGTCACGTCGCGCGATGCCCGTTCGATCATTTTGGTGAAATCGTAGTAGAGGTCCTTGGAGTTGCCTCGCGAAACCTCGCGACCGTTTTTCCGGGCGAGCATGGTCAGGTCGTACCGGCCCGGTCCGGTCCGCCGATCGGCGAGTTCATCTTTCGTGACCACCCACGGTCCGATGGAGGTGGCGAAATCCTTACCCTTGGCCGGTCCCAGGGAGCACTTCATCTCCTCCCGCTGTATGTCTCGGGCCGACCAATCGTTGAGGATGAGGTAACCGAAAATCGCCTCCTCAGCTTCCTCGTCGCGAACATCTTGGACCTCGCGCCCGATGACGCACGCTATCTCCAACTCGAAATCCAACTCCGAGATCGACGCCGGCTTCTTGATCGGCTCCATGTGTCCCTTGAGCGACCCGGTGTTGGAAAAGTAGAAGATCGCCAGCTTGTACCATTCGGGGATCATCTCCAACCCGCGTCGTGTCCGAGCGGCCTTGACGTGCTGCTCGAAGGCGTAGAAGTCCCGAAAGGTTCGCGGGTCCGGTATGGGCGGAAGCCACCGCGTAACTTTCTCGATCGGTATTAGCGGCCCGGTCGCCTTCTGCGCCAGCGCCGTCAACCCGTCAGCCCCAAACCGCTCCAAAGCCCTCCGTAGGCTCGCCGGGGCGTTGAGCGGTAACAATCCGCCGTCCTTCGCCACCGCAAGCTGCGGCCCTTGTTGCCCGGACACCTCAACAACACAAAAACGCACTGCATATCCTCCAAATTAACCATCACCGCAGGGCATCTTAGCCCGTGAATTAAGTAGATTTATTCGGGCAGCTCCCGAACGTTGGTGTGGACAACAACGCCGCGGCGGGCAAGCTCATCCACCATGAATTCAAAAACACCGTTCCGCTGAGCGAGCATCTCCGGTGGGAAGACGCCCGGCTCGGCGAACCGCCGATGCGCCAGCATCCGCGCCACGATGACGCAGGGGAATCCCGTCGTCCTTGCCATGGACGACGTACCACTTGTGCGATCGTATTCGTCATAGAGATCATACGTATATCGCATAGTCTTCCCGCCTTCTAGGCCGTCTACGGATACACGCAGAATAGTGAATTCCTCCTCGCCTTGATCGTAAGTCCATCGCGGAAAGAGAAGTTTGGCGGTCACGTCGCGCGGACGAACCTTTACTCCCTTAACCTCGATCTCGTTTTGATCGAAAAACCCGGTCTCGCGCAGCACACGCATTAACTCAATATGCCCTGGGTAACGCAATGTTTTCTCGCGCATATTGGCGACACGAACGGTTCCCAGAAGAGTACGCAGCCCGTCTGTATTGAATGCCTCCAGCGTCCCTACTTGAGGGAAGTCCATCAGTTCGGGATCGGATAGCGCCGGCTTAACGACGATGTTGCCGTTTTCAACGATGCGGGCCGGCCGGGTGTATTCCTCGATAACATCGGACGGCGCGAATGGGGCCTTGTATTGATACGGCCAATGGCGAACCTTGGGCAGTCCGCCTACGTAGATATCCGCCCGATCGGCGCGATCCATATGGGAGACGGCGTGCCCGACCATCATATTGGACAATCCCGGAGACACACCACAGTCCACCACGGCAGTTGCCGCGTGCTTCTTCGCTAATGAATCCAGTTGCATTGCGTCTTCGGGCATGAAGGAGATGTCGCAATAGCACTTTCCACTGCGGATCACTGCTTCCAGTGTTTGTAATCCAATGCGGCTGGGTAATGCTCCGAGGACGACGTCTTGGTCGCCTATGATTTCCTTCACGCGACCGGGATCGCTCAGATCGACTCGGATCGTCCGGATGCCGCTGCCGTTTCGCAGCTTATCGAGGTTGTTTTGTGCGAAGTCGGCGGCTACGACCTCGAACTCCGGGTCCGCGGCAAGCTCGCGCGCCATCGTCGCCCCGACAAGTCCGCATCCCAATACGATCGCTCGTTTCTTCATAGAGTCTCACCAGTAATGCGGTTGCGCGTCCGCTGGGCGGCCAGAACGAATAGGACCAAAGAAGTAAGGATGACGGCGCCGCCGATGAACGTCGTCGACGGAACTCGTTCCCCAACAGCCATGTACGTCCAAATGGGGACGAGAACCGGTTCCAGCATGGTAATCAATGAGGCCTGGTATGCCGGAACCCTCGCCAGTCCCAACGTATACAAATAGTAGGGCGTGCCGAACTGTACGATTCCCATGAAAATGAGCAATATGAGCGCTCGCGATGACAATAGAAGGCTGCCCATTCCCCAGGCGATCGGAAGCAGAAGCACGGCCGATCCGAGATTGTTGAACACTGTTAACGCCGCGGAGTCCGAATCGCGGAGTCGCCGGATCATCATGGTCAATAATCCGAAAAGCAGTCCGGATGCCAGGGCGATCGTCAATCCAACGATGTCTGTCGAGGCATTACCCACGAAGATGATCGCGATGCCCGCCATCGCCAGTCCGAGAATCCACAGATCGCCCGCACGAGCCCGCTCCCGCAGTAACCACGGCGAAAGAGCGAAGATCCAGAATGTGGAAGTGTATTGCAGGATGATGGCGTTGGCCGCCTTTGTCTTCGTATTGGCGATTACGAAGGACGCCGTCATCAGCGTAAAGAACACGACACACCAAACCGCCGCCGGTCGAATCCCACGACGCGAACGACAGACACACGACCCGTGAGTCGTGTGGCGATGGATAGCTCCA
>JAGVHG010000111.1 GCA_020056715.1 Phycisphaerae bacterium
AAACTTCACCATTTTCGATCGCGACGACCGGAGGAAACTGATAAAAGCTGCGATCGAGCGGTGCAACCTCTCGACCGACAACCTGTCGCCCGCGAGCGTCGATCAGGACATCGGTCGGGCCAAGAACGCCATGCTGACCGCAGCCCAATTCGCGTCGCGGAACCTCGATTGGCGGGAGCGGATGATCGCCCGCGTCTACGAGTGTTACGAAAGCCTTCTCACCGAAATGGGGGGGCTGGACTTCGATGACCTGCTGATGCGTATGGCCATGGCGCTGTCGCGCGACGGCGAGTTGCGGGCGGAACTTGAAAACCGCTACCGCTTTGTGCTCATCGACGAGTATCAGGACACCAACGCGGCCCAGTACCAGATCGCCAGGCTCCTAACGCAGCAGCACGAGAACATTTGCGCCACCGGCGATCCGGACCAGTCCATCTACGGCTGGCGCGGGGCGGACATCGGCAATATCCTCTCCTTCGAGCGCGACTACGCGAACGCGAAGGTAGTCCGCCTTGAGCAGAACTACCGATCGACTAAGCGTATCCTGGCCGCCGCCGACGCCTTGATCGCGGGCAACGTGATACGCAAGGAAAAGGGACTCTGGACGGAGAACGACGAAGGTCCGGCGGTCCGCGTGTTGGAGTGCGAGGACGGCGACGAGGAGGCGGCTGAGATCGCTGAGGGCATCGCGCAAAATATTCGCGGCGGGGTAAGTGCGGGCGATATTGCCGTCTTCTACCGCATCAACTCGCTGAGCCGGGTAATTGAAGAGGCCTTTCTGCGTGCGGGCATTGCCTACCAGATCGCCCGCGGCGTCGAGTTCTACAATCGCAAAGAGATCAAGGACGTACTCGCGTACCTACGGGTGTTGGTGAATCCGTCGGACGAAGTGGCGCTGGTGCGGATCATCAATACTCCGCCGCGGGGGATCGGTGCGACGACGATCGAACGGCTCAAGGAGCAGGCCGAAGCAAAGGGCTGCCGCATCTTCGATGTCTTGATGGACGACGCGGCTCTTCCATCGTTGGGGCGATCGGGCCAGAAAGTACGTGAGTTTAGTCAGTTGCTGCGGCAACTTGCCCCGGTGCTTGAACTTCCGCCGGGCAAAGCACTGGAGACGGTCATCAGTCACAGCGGGTTGCGTGCCCTGTATCGCGAAAGCCGTGAGATTGATGACGCACCGTCGGCCAACCTCGACGAGTTGATTAGCGCCGCGTCGGAGTTCCAACTCGAACAACCCGAAGCCACGGTGGTTGATTGGCTGGAGCACGCGGCACTCATCAGCGACGTGGACGCCGTCCGCGGCGAATGCGGGGCGGTAACATTGATGACGCTCCACGCAGCCAAGGGGTTGGAGTTTGCCCACGTTTACATGATCGGGCTAGAGGAGGGACTTTTGCCCTTCCGGCGGGCCGAAGACGGCCCTAGCGCCAACGGCACCGACGACGAAGAGGAACGTCGGCTTTGCTTTGTGGGGATGACCCGGACCAAGAAAAGCCTGACTATGTCTAGGGCCAGGTACCGGATGATGCGGGGGGTGACCCAACGCACCACGCGAAGCCGGTTCCTCGACGAACTGCCCGAAGCAGGGGTAGAATGGCCGGAGTCTGAGAATCCGTCGAAGCGAGCTTCGGCTGCAATGCTGCCGGCCAACGGGCACCCGCCCGACGATCTGGCGGAATGGACGATCGGCACATTGGTTCGCCACCCCCAGCAAGGGTTGGGGCAGATTCTGTCGATTCACCGCGGCGCGCGGCGAACGCACGTGGACGTGCAGTTTGAGAACGGCTCGCAGCGCTCGTGGGTGGTGGAGTTCGCCGATCTTCAGCGCGTTGATTTCGACGAGGTGGGTTGACGGTGTGGCACGGGCTTCCAGCCCGTGAGTTCACCGGCGGAAAGCCGGTGCATCGAACGGCAGGCGAACCATGCGACATGCAGTCATCATGGCCGGCGGGGTCGGGATGCGGCTCTGGCCGTTGAGTCGCAAGGACCGCCCCAAGCAGATCCTCCGGCTCTTCGCAGGGACGAGCCTGCTGCGGCAATCGTACGACCGGGTGGCGGCATTACTGAAGCCCGAGCAGATCCACGTCATCACCAACCAGGCGCACCTGCCCATTGTAACCAAGGAGTTGCCCGAGCTTCCTTCGAGCAACTTTATCGGCGAGCCGGAAGGTCGCGACACAGCCAACGCCGTGGGGTTGGCCGCCGCGGTCCTCGCGGAGCGCGATTCCGAGGCCGTGATCGGCATCTTTCCCGCGGACCATGTGATTACTCCGTTGGACCGCTTTTGTACCGCCGTCGAACAGGCGTATGAAGCGGCGGAGCAGAACCCCGATGCCTTGGTGACCATGGGCATCCGCCCCTCGCGCGCGGATACCAACTACGGATACATCCATCGCGGCGAGCGCGCCGGCGACGGCGTGTTTGAGGTTGAGCAGTTCACCGAAAAGCCCAGCCTCGCTTCGGCGATGAAGTACGTCGCGGGCGGCGAGTATTACTGGAACAGCGGGATGTTCGCGTGGCGGGCGTCGACCATCCTCGATCAACTCAAGAAGCACCTGCCGCAGTCGCATGCCGCGATCCAGGAGATCGCGCAGGCGTGGCGGACAGAGTCTCGACAGGCCAAGCTGGATAGCATCTATCCGACGCTCATGCGCATTAGCATCGACTTCGCCGTGATGGAACGGGCCGACCGGGTCTTGGTGGTGGAGATGGGTTGCCACTGGGTGGATGTCGGTTCGTGGCCGGCGATCGAGTCGGTCATCCAAGCGGACGGCGAGGGGAATGTGTCCGCCTGCGGGCGGGCGATCCACCTCGGCTCACGGGGAAATATCGTCGTGTGCGAGGACAATCACTTGATTGCCACCATCGGCGTCGACGACCTGGTCATCGTGCACTCACCCGACGCCACGCTGATTTGCACTCGACGCGACGCCGCGGGGATCAAGGAACTGGTCGAGAACGTCCGTCAACGCTACGGCGACGAATACGCGTGACATGCCGTATCACCACCACGAATCGCAAGCTTCGGGTTCCGCCAAAAACCCTCTCCCCTTGAGGGGAGAGGGAAGGGTGAGGGGTGATCGCAGCAAGTTCACCCTCACCCCAACCCTCTCCCTTGGAGAGAGAGGGAGTTGACCAACACAGCGAGCATAGCTCTATGCCCCGCTTTCTAGGCATCGACCACGGCACGAAACGCATCGGACTCGCGGTGAGCGACCCGGGCGCGACCATCGCATCCCCGCTTGCGACGCTTGACGCGGCGGCGAAACTTTCGGATCAAGTAGTAGCCGTTTTGTCTTACGCAAGGGAGTATGAAATCGACGCTTTCGTGGTCGGACTGCCGTTGAACATGGACGACACCGAGGGCAATCAGGCCAGGACGGTGCGTCGGTTTGGGGCGGAGCTGGAACGGATCAGCGGCAAACCCGTGCACTACTGGGACGAGCGACTGTCGTCTCACGCCGCGGAGGAGTTGCTTCGCCCGGCAGAATTGACCCGCAAAAAACACAAGGCCCGTCTCGATCGCGTCGCCGCCCTGGTGATTCTCCAAGGCTTCCTCGACGTCCGTACCTCGCCGCCGATCGACTGAGCACGTCGATAGTTGTACAGCTTTTGCGCCAATCCTCACGCCCCGGTATGATGCGGGCGACTATGTTGCAATTGACGAACGTGCATAAAGCCTTCGGGGCCATCGTCGCGGTCGATGGTCTGTCTCTGTCGATCCGGCAAGGCGAGGTGTTCGGCCTGCTCGGTCCCAACGGAGCGGGCAAGACGACGACGGTAAACATGGCCGTCGGGCTGCTGCGTCCCGATCAGGGAACGATCGAGCTTAAAGGGGTCGGATCGCCGGATCAGCCCTACGTGCGGGCGAAGATCGGCGTGGCCACCCAAGCCCTTGCGTTGTACGACGACCTGACCGGCGAAGAGAATCTCTCGTTCTTCGGAAAGCTCCAAGGGTTGTCCGGTCGCAGACTCGCGGAGCGCGTCGGATGGGCGTTGGAATTTGTGACCCTATCCGATCGGCGTCGCGACCGTGTGAAGACCTACTCGGGTGGGATGAAGCGACGGCTCAACCTGGCCGTCGCCGTGATCCATGACCCGCCGTTGCTCTTGCTCGACGAGCCGACGGTAGGCGTCGATCCGCAATCGCGCAACGCGATCTTCGAGAATATCCTCGCATTGCGCAAGCAGGGCCGGACGGTGGTGTACACGACGCACTACATGGAGGAGGCTCAGCGACTTTGCGACCGCGTGGGGATCATGGACCACGGGCGCTTGCTCGCTCTCGACACGGTGGAACAGCTCATCACCGCGCACGGCGGCAGGAGCATCCTCCTCGCCGAGCGGACAAGCGGCGAAGTTCGGGTCGAGACCGATGACCCGCTCGCGGAGTTGCTCCGCTTGCAAAAGGAAGGACAGCTGCAAAGGTTTCGTGTAGAGCGACCCGACCTCGAACGTGTCTTCTTGCACCTGACCGGACGGGAGCTGCGCGACGCATGAACGCGATCTTGGCCTTGGCAATAAAGGACTTGCGACTCCTCTTCCGCGATAAGGTGGGTTTCTTTTTCACCTTCTTCTTCCCCTTGCTCTATGCGGTTTTCTTCGGGGCGATTTTCTCCGGACAGGGCGGCGGAGCGTCAGCGATGAAGATCGTCGTGGTCGACGAGGACTCAACGGAAGGGTCCAAAGCGTTCATCCGCGAACTGAACGAGTCGGCGGAGTTGGATGTCGACATAAAAAACCGTGATGAGGCGACAAACTTGGTCCGTCGCGGGAAGCGCGTGGGGTATGTCGTTCTGCCGCAGGGGTTCGGGAAAGCGCGTGGTCGCGTCTTTGGCGGCGATCGGGTGAAGATCGAGACCGGCATCGATCCGGGCCGCAGCGCGGAAGCGGGAATGTTACAGGGCGTGCTCACCAAATACATGTACCAAGGCATTCAAGATGCCTTCGCCAACCCGGACAAGATGCGGAAACAGATCAACGAGTCACTGGCGGAGGTTCAAAGCTCGGAGGACATGGACCCCACGGCCAAGGCCACCCTGCAATGGTTCTTGCCCATGATGGACCGATTCCTGGGCGAGCTTCCCAAGAATGAGCAATCCAACCGCGGCTGGCAGAACTTCGATCTTGAGTCCAAAGACGTGGCCGTGCAGCGCGGCGGACCGCAGAATTCTTACGAAATATCGTTTCCGCAGGGGATCATCTGGGGCGTGATGGGCTGTGCGGCAGCTTTCGGGATATCGCTCGTCGTCGAGCGGACCAAGGGCACGCTCGTGCGCCTGCGTATCGCTCCCATCGGGCGGATGCACATTCTCGCCGGCAAGGCCTTTGCGTGTTTGCTCACCACGATGGCCATTCCCATTGCGTTGTTGCTCCTGGGAATCATCGCCTTCGGCATCCGACCCGATTCTTGGGTGCTGCTTTCGGCGGGCATCATTTCGATTTCGCTGTGTTTCGTGGGCATCATGATGATGCTCTCGGTGTTGGGCCGTACGGAGCAATCGGCGGGCGGGATCGGTTGGGCGGTGTTGCTGGTGATGGCCCTGATCGGCGGTGGGATGGTCCCATTGTTTATCATGCCTGCATGGATGCAGACGGTGAGTCACGTCAGTCCCGTCAAGTGGTCGATCCTGGTCATGGAGGGCGCGATCTGGCGGAACTTCTCGGTTGCCGAAATGGTCCTTCCATGCGGCATTTTGATCGGGGTGGGCCTTGTCTGCTTCATCATCGGCACCAAGGCCTTTCGCTGGACCGAGGGCTGACGCTGCTATTACTCCGTCAACCGCCGGGTCGATTGAAATCTCATGCAGGTCTCGCTCGTTGCCCAAAGATGTGTTATGCTGCCGGGTCCGCCCAATGGAGGCGGATTTTCGGTGGACTGAAAGCTGGTATAAAGTGACGAACGACAACATCCGCAACGTAGCCATCATCGCCCACGTCGATCATGGCAAGACCACGCTCGTGGACCAAATGCTCCGCCAATGCGGCCAGTTCCGCGAGGCCCAGCTCAAGGGCGAGCGCATCCTCGACTCCAACGATCAGGAGCGCGAACGCGGCATCACCATCCTGGCCAAGAACATCGCCATCCGCTACAAGGGCGTGAAGATCAACCTCATCGATACGCCGGGTCACGCGGATTTCGGCGGCGAAGTCGAGCGGGTGCTGAAGATGGCCGACGGGTGCCTGCTGCTCGTGGACGCCTTCGAAGGCCCGATGCCGCAGACACGGTTCGTATTGCGAAAGGCGTTCGAGTACGGCCTGCGCCCGGTGGTTGTTATCAACAAAATCGACCGGATCGACGCCCGGCCCAAGGACGTGCTCGAAGAAGTGTTCGACCTCTTCATTGAGTTGCACGCCGACAATGAGGCCTTGGACTTTCCCACGGTCTACAGTTCGGCAACGCAGGGCTACGCGACGCTCGACCCAGCCGACCGGCCCGACAACGTATTCGCCCTCTTCGAGACCATCCTCAAACACGTCCCGCCGCCGACCTGCGAGCCGGAGGCGCCGCTGCAAATGCTCATCACCACGCTGGATTACAACGACTACGTCGGCCGCATCGGCATCGGGCGGGTTTTTGCCGGGACAGTCGCCGTCGAAAAGCCGGTCACCGTGATCCATCACGACGGCACTCAGAAAACGGACAAGATCGGCGAGCTGTTCGTGTTCGACGGGTTGGGGCGAAAGAGGGTCGATCGCGTGGAGGCGGGAGACATCTGTGCCGTGGTGGGCCTCTCCTCCGTCGATATCGGCAACACCCTCGCCGACCCGGAGCACCCCATCCCCTTGCCCATCATCCGAATCGACGAGCCGACGCTGCACATGACCTTCCGGGTGAACGATTCGCCGTTCGTCGGCCGATCCGGGAAGTTTCTTACCAGTCGCCACCTGCGCGACCGGCTGGAGAAGGAATTACAGAAAAATGTCGCCCTCCGCGTCGAGCCGGGCCTCACGCCGGAGGAGTTCCACGTTTCCGGCCGCGGGATGCTGCACCTCTCCGTATTGATCGAGACCATGCGTCGCGAAGGATATGAACTCGCCGTCGGCAAGCCGAAAGTGATTTACCGCGAGTTGAATTCTAGGAAAACCGAGCCGATCGAGCAATGCGTCATCGACGTACCGACGGCGCACGTCGGCTCGGTGATGGAGTTACTTGGCGCTCGCCGCGGCATCTGCACGACGATGGAGACGCGGGGCGAGAACACCCACCTGGAGTTCACCGTCCCCGCCCGCGGACTGATCGGGGTCCGTAACCGCATGATGACCGCCACCAACGGCATGGCCATCATGCACCACAATTTTTATGAATACGAGTATCTCCGCGGCGCTATTCCCGGTCGCGCCAATGGGGTGTTGCTCGCCGTCGAGCCTGGTCAGGTCACCGCATTCGCACTCGACGGGCTAACCGATCGCGGTGTGCTCTTTGTGGGGCCGGGAGTCCAGGTCTACGCTGGGCAAATCGTCGGTGAGCACAACCGCGAGAACGACCTCGGCGTCAACATCTGTCGCGCCAAGAAGATGACTAACATGCGCGCCGCCTCCGCCGACAAGACCGTCGTGCTCAAACCCCCCCGCGACATGACCCTCGAACTGGCCTTGGAGTTCATCGAAGACGACGAACTCGTCGAGTGTACTCCCGACGGCATCCGCCTCCGCAAGCGTATGCTCACCGAGCAAGACCGCCGAAGAGCGCTACGCTCGGTCAAGTGAGATCGTTGTGCGTCATTTGCCCGCCTCCTGCGCCCGCTGCGGTCATGGCCGGCGTAGGCAAAATCCGACCCCGAAAATGACCCCTTGGCGAGCCTTCACGACTTTCGCTACCATGCGGGTTGGGTGCGCGGGCTGTGACTTACCGGTCCGCAATCTGATTCCCCGGATACGAAGGTGCGTAAAGAGGAGTAGCGAATGGCTCTGTTGGAAGCCGCCCAGATTCGGAACATCGCATTGGTCGGGCACGGCGGGTCGGGCAAGACCTCGCTCGCGGAGGCCCTGCTGTTTAAGAGTGGGATGACCAACCGTCTGGGGAGCGTCCCAGACGGAACCTCCTTTTTGGACAGTACGGAAGAGGCCAAGGAGAAGCTCTCCTCCGTCGACTCCGCGTTGTGCCATCTCGTCTATAAGGGGCTGCACGTCAACATCCTCGACACGCCTGGAACGCCGGCTTTCTGCGGACCGGCGTTCGCAGCCCTGGCCGCCGTGGAGTGCGCCGTCGTTGTGGTTTCGGCGTCGGCCGGCATTCAGGTCAACACCCGAAGGATGATCGAGCGGGCGCGGGAGTACGGACTCGGCGTATGGATCGTCATCAACCACATCGACGCGGCCAACGTGGACCTGCCCGCGCTGGTCGGCCAGATTCAGGAATCCTTCGGAGCACAATGCGTTCCGTTTGACCTTCCCGCCGCAAAGGCGACCAAGGTCATCGATGACTTCCACAACGAGAAAGGCGACGCGGATTTTTCCAATGTCTCCGAGGCTCACACTGCGGTCGTTGAAGCCGTCGTTGCCGCTGACGACGCCTTGACGGAGAAGTATCTCGGCGGCGAGTTGGGAATCGACGAGGCGGAGAAGGCCGCCCCCCATGCCGTCGCCGCCGGGGCGTTCGTGCCCATCTTTTTCACCAATTCCCGCGGCGACGTGGGGATCACGGAGTTCCTCGACGCTCTCGCGTCGTTTTGCCCCAGCCCGGTGACGGGCTTGAAGCGAACGCTGGTGTCCGGCGAGAGCAAGACCGTCCTCGAACCCAGCAAGGACATACCCTTCGTCGGTCAGGTGGTCAAAATCGTCACCGACCCCAAGAGCAACATCAAGTACGAGGTGATTCGGGTTCACTCCGGGAAACTGACCTCGGATATGCACGTGCGGACCGCGCACGAACCGAAAGGCGTCCGACCGGGGCACGTCATCCGCATTTTCGGGCCTGATCATAAGGAAATCGAGGCCGGCGTCGCCGGCGACATCATCGCCCTGGCCAAGCTCGACTTCCACATCGGCGAAGTGGTGTACGCCGACAAGGGCGGGACCATCGCCATGCCCAAGTTCCCGCAGCCCATGTTCTCGCTCGCGGTGGAGTCCAAGTCGCGCGGCGACGAGGACAAGATCGGAGCGGCGTTGAAGCGCTGCGCTGAGGAGGATCCCTGTTTCCTTTCCGAGCGCGGCACGGGCGGCCAACTGGTCATCCGCGGGATGGGTGAGACACAACTGCGCATCTACCTCGCCCGGATGTGCAAGCAGTACAAGCTGGATATCGACACCAAGCCCCCGAGGATCCCCTATCGCGAGACGATCACGGGCACGGCCAAGGACGTCGAGTACACGCATAAGAAACAGACCGGCGGCGCAGGTCAGTTCGGCCGGGTGATCATCAACGTGATGCCCGCCGCGCGCGGGGAGGGGTACGAATTCATCGACAAGATCTTCGGCGGGGCGATCGACCAGTCTTTCCGCGTGAGCACCGACAAGGGCATTCGGATGCAACTGGTCGAAGGCGTGCTCGCGGGCTACCCCATCGTCGACGTCAAGGTCGAGCTGATCGACGGCAAGACCCACCCCGTGGACAGCAAGGACATTGCCTTCCAGATCGCCGGGCGAGGGGCCTTCAAGGAAGCGTTCATGAAGGCCAAGCCAGTCCTCCTCGAACCGATCGTCCACGTGGAGGTCACCGTTCCCTCGGGCAACGTGGGCGATATCACCGGCGATCTCGCCTCGCGCCGCGGTCGGCCCCAGGGGCAGGAATCGCTGCCCGGCGGGATGGCGGTGATCAAGGCCGTGGTGCCGCTGGCGGAGCTGGCCGACTACAACTCCCGGCTCTCCAGCATCACCGGCGGACAAGGCAGCTACGCAATGGAGTTCTCCCACTACGAGGTCGTGCCCGGAAACCTCCTGCAACAGATCGTGGACGCCCACAAGAAGGAGCACGCCGCGGCACATGCGTAGCCGAGCCAGGGGCGCATGCAGCAAACTATGGCGTTCTTGCTTTGTTTTCTGCACCATGACTGTCAAATGGGTTCGTTCTGCGAGTACAGTTTTTTCGTGTAGTGTCATTGTGTGGCACCTGTGAAAACGCAGAAACACAGAAACGCCGAAACCGAAGTGATGAAGGCGCGGAGGCACCTGCCGCGGCGGATAGGCTCCGGTGCGGAGGCAATCGGTGGCTTTCGGTGGCTTTGATTTGGCTTTTCAGGAAAGGGTTAGTTTTCATAACTGCATACTTCGCAAGCATTTATCCATTTCGCGGTGGCTTCGTTTCGTACGGGCGCTTTCGCTAGGCATTGAGGTGGCGCACCAATTTGTCTGTAAACGAGGTTTGGGACGACTCGCGATTTCACTTTTTATGCACTTTCTGCGAGGGGTGCAATGGTGGCCCTCACGGC
>JAGVHG010000118.1 GCA_020056715.1 Phycisphaerae bacterium
CGTTCAGATCGAGTTGACCGCGATCAAGCCCAAAATCAAAGAGCTGGAGGACTCCGTAGGGCCGATCCAGGACGAGTTCGAGCAGCTCATGCTCACCATCCCCCAGCCCGCCGACCCGGACGTGCCCGTCGGCAAGGACGAATCGGAAAACGTCGAGCTGCGTAAGGTCGGCGAAGTGCGTCGCTTCGATTTCGAGCCCAAGGATCACGTCACGCTGGGGGCGGAGCTAGGCATCATCGACATCGAGCGCGGGGTGAAACTCGCCGGTTCGCGGAACTACGTCCTAAAAGGCGATGGGGCCTTGCTGCATCAGGCCGTGTTGCGGCTCGCCCAGGACATGATGGTCGCGAGGGGCTTCACACCCATGGTGGTCCCGGTGCTGGTGAAGGAAGAGGTGATGTACGGCACCGGCTACTTCCCGACCGGCCGTGACCAAGCCTATCTCTGCGAGCGCGACGAGCTGTCCCTGGTGGGCACGGCCGAAGTGCCGATCACCGCGTATCACAGCGACGAAATCCTCAACGAGTCCGATTTGCCGCTCAAATACTGCGCGATGAGCACGTGCTTTCGTCGTGAGGCCGGGGCCGCCGGCAAGGACACGACCGGGCTATACCGCATCCACTTGTTCGATAAGGTCGAGCAAGTAGTTATTTGCCGAAACGATAAGGACGAGAGCAAACGTTGGCACAATGAAATCCTCCAAAACGCCGAAGATGTATTGCAGGCGCTCGGATTGCCCTATCGCGTCGTGAACGTGTGTACCGGCGATCTAGGTATGGGACAGGTGCAGAAGTTCGACATCGAAACGTGGATGCCTTCCCGCAACAGCTACGGCGAAACGCACTCGGCCTCACGGTTCTACGAGTTTCAAGCCCGGCGGTTGAAACTGCGCTATCGCGACGGCGCCAAAAAAATTCACTTTTGCCACACTCTGAACAACACGGTCATCGCCTCACCGCGAGTACTCATTCCCATTCTGGAGCTCTTCCAAAACCGCGATGGATCGGTTACGATCCCGCAAGTGCTTCGTCCGTTCATGGGCGGTCGTGAGCGGATGGAGAATAGCGTAGCCCTCGCACCTTGCGCGTGAACCAAACAATACGCCCGCAGTTGATGCGTCGGGCTTGATAAAAGCGTGGAGCAGCCGTGAAACGAATAGATGCAGCGAGTGAACTTAGCGGACAAGGACGTCCGGCGGCGGCGCTGCCGTTGAAGTTCGGCACCAGCGGCGGATTTGATCGTGAGATTCGACAGCGGGTCGACCGCTACTTCGACAACACCGGGCTGCGGCGGCGTGATTGCCCGCGGATGTACCTGAAGACGGCGCTCGTATTCTGCTGGTTCGCGTCCTCGTACGGGCTTCTGGTATTCAGCGCGGGGACGTGGTGGCCGGCGATGCTGCTGGCGATGTCGTTGGCCCTATCGGTGGCCGGCGTCGGGTTCTGCATTATGCACGACGGCGGGCACCACGGGTACTCGGATCGCCGATGGGTCAACAAAATTATGGCCATGACGCTCGACCTTATAGGAGGCAGCTCGTACATCTGGGCGCGCAAGCACAACACGCTTCACCACAGCTTTTCCAACATCACGGGCCATGATGACGACATTGACATGGGCGTGCTAGGCCGGCTGTCGCCGCATCAAAAGCGGTTGAAGTTTCACCGTTTGCAGCATTTCTACCTATGGTTTTTGTACGGGTTCCTACCGATCAAGTGGCATGTTTTTGACGACTTCCACAACGTAATCACCGGCCGAATCGGCGAACACCGAATCGCGCGGCCCAAGGGGTGGGACCTGGTAACGCTCATCGGGGGCAAAGCGGTTTTCTTCTCGCTCGCTTTGGTCATTCCGTCGTTGCTGCACCCCGTGTGGGTCGTACTGGTGTTTTACTTTGCGATAACGTACCTGCAGGGTGTGATCCTCGGCGTCGTCTTTCAGTTGGCGCATTGTGTGGAAGAGGCCACTTTTCCGCTTCCACGAGAAGACACAGGCCGAATGGAATCCACGTTTGCCGCGCATCAGATCGAAACCACCGTGGATTTTGCCCGTGGCAATCGGGTGCTTTCCTGGCTCCTGGGAGGGTTGAACTTCCAAATAGAGCACCACCTGTTCCCTCAGGTCTGCCACGTCCATTACGCGGCCCTTGCACCGCTTGTGGAGAAAACGTGTGCGGAGTTTGGGCTGCGATACAGGGCCCATGAATCGTTCCGTGCAGGCCTGGCCTCGCATTTCCGCTGGCTGCGGCGGATGGGGAGCGCGGCCGGATCGGTCAACGCCGGGACCGGCCCGATGGCTCACCCCGCTTCCCCAGGCGTTGCTTCCTTTAGCGGTTAAGTGTTACAGTCGAGTCACGCCGGGGAGTGTCCGGACGCCTGGTGGGTCCCGCGGCCTTCAAAGCCGTTGAGTCCCGATTAACGTCGGGACTGGTGGGTTCGATTCCCATCCACTCCCGTTCGACTCCTTTCGCGGCGATGTGAACAATCTCAGATTGAAAGCGGTTCCAAGCGCTCGATCCCGACCGCGCAGTTGTCACTCGTCACTGGCCACTCCCCACTCAGCTCCCATTCGACATCGGAGCGCAGCGCAGATCCGCCGAAGGCGGAATCAACAATCGACACTTGTCCTGAGCCTCGAAGGAATCGACAATTCGAGTATCGGGATTCGAGTATCGAGGATCGGTTCGCGGCCATGGGTGATTTAGCACAGCTTCGTCTCGGCATCATCGCGGGCGAGGGACGATTTCCCCGGATGGTCGTGGAAGGCGCCAAGCGCGCCGGGTGTCATGTTACCGTCGTGGGGCTACGGGGTTTCGCCGACGGTTCTTTAGCAGCCCAGGCCGATGTCTTCCGCTGGGCGGGACTGGCCAGGCTCGGGCGGTGGATCCGTATCCTCAAGCGAAATCAGGCGACGCAGGTGATCCTGGCCGGCGCGGTGCGAAAGACGAGCATGTACGGCCGGTGGCGGCTGCTACGACTGCTTCCCGACTGGACTTCGCTTCGCTTGTGGTTCGGCCGTCTTTCGGATAAGCGCAACGATTCGGTGCTCGGCGCGGTGGCCGACGAGTTCGCCCGACACGGGATCATCATGCAAGATTGCATTCAATATTCGGCGGAACACCTCGCCCCAGAAGGCGTTCTGACTCGCATTCAACCGTCGGAGTCGCAGCGCAAAGACGCCGAGTTCGGCTGGCGCATCGCCAAGGAGCTTGGCCGACTGGACATCGGCCAATCAGTCGTGGTCAAAGAAACCGAGGTCGTCGCCGTGGAGGCGATCGAAGGCACCGACCGGATGATCGAACGGGCCGGATTATTGGTTCCCCGCGGCGGCTGGATTATGGTGAAGGTCTCCAAGCCCAATCAAGACATGCGCTTCGACGTCCCCACCGTCGGCCCCGAAACCATCGACAACCTGGCCAAGCACGGCGCAAAAATGCTGGTCATCGAAGCCGGCAAAACGGTCCTCATCGACCGCGAGGCCATGATCGCCGCCGCCGAGCGTCTGGGTGTCGTGATCTTGAGCCTGAAATAGCGCGGCGCCGATCGGTTTCTCCGAACCCAGCCTGAGCCGCCCCATTCATAGAGCGGTTAAACCGCGCGGTATGGATGCCGCGGCTCAGGGGCACGCGACCTATTCACCGCCCTCTTCATCCGCTTCTTCCTCCTCGTCGGCCGCCACGGCCTCCACTGAGGCGATGTCGATGTACTTCACTCCGCCCTTTTCGTACAGCTTGCCGTGTACTTCGACCTCTTGAAATGCGAGCGGGATCAACGTACGCCCGACGCCGGTCGTCCCCTGTCCCATGAGGATCAACCCCGTCGGTGTGTCCAAGGCCGCGGGTACGCCCGCGCGGATGTTGTCCGCCGTGATCTTGGCCTGATCGGGCGAGGCAGACTGCCCGGTCATAAAGGCATGGACGCTTACCACGCGACCGGTCATCGTGACCTCGCGTGGCGGTCGTTCACCGCCCACTGGGGGCCTGCCAGGCAGGGGTTTGGCGGCGGGCTTTGTTTGCGCGGTAGGTTTGGCCTGTGCGACAACCCGCGATGGACTTACGCACCACGCCGAGACTGCCGCAAGAAAACCAACCGTCAAAATCACCGATGTAATCCTAGTCCTCATCTGTCTTCTCCAATCGTCTGCGCCTCTTACCCGATTCTACCATGCCCTAACACACCGATTCAGTATACCGTTGCGCCTCGACTACGTCACGGGAAGTCCTGTTCTGTCCGTTGGACCTCCCCACGCTCCGTTATCCATCGGTCGAAATCACGAAACTAAGGTGGTGCGCACCATGAAAACAATGCAATTGGTCCCACTTTGCCCTCGAAAGGTCCCCAAAAAGCGGATGCGCACGAAGCCGGCCGCGATAGGACCGGTAACGTTCCACCGCCCGCTCCAATGCGGCCAGGGACTCGTCCAGGGTCACGTTTGGCGGCGGCGTGAGCCGGGGGTCGATCGTGTACCCCGGCGGGATCCCGTACCGATAGGTGTAGCGCAACAACCGCTTGCTGAGAAAGAATCGCTTGAAGCGGTGGCGGCGCAGATCAAACCCGTCCATCGACCCGTTGATCGCATCGGCCAAGTGTCGGCAGACTTGCGCCAACGTCCATCGCCCCACGGTCCGATGGGCCGGCTTCAGACGACGGACCTCCGGCAGAAGTTCGCTGAGGTCCGTGAACGTGAGTGGTCGGCGCTGATTGCTTATGGCGTTTGGAGTGATCGCCCATCCTCCCTGTGATCAGTGAACGGTGACGTCGCCTTACAGTGCGCCCTAAGACCCCCTAAATGGGTAGTATATGTTAAGCGTCCGGGCTGATGCCACCCGGCTTCTCTGGCATAAACCAAGACCGATTGCTTCTACTCCAATGTCGCGACCTGCGCTGACGCTTGTTCTTCGGCATTCCTGCCGGGCCTGCGGCAAGACCTCCTACCCGCATCCACACGATTATTTCATGAATATGCCAAACGACACTTGATGATTGCATTTCGGCGGCGTCTATGATCATAACGATGAGTCAGCCGGGATCGAAGGCGATGTCATGCCCCAGTCAGGCGAGTCCGGTCGGGTCGTTGCTGCGCAATCGCCTCTGCCGCGCCGCGCTGGCATTGACTCGGTGCCCGGAGGATGCCGAAGACCTGACGCAACAGACGCTGGCGACCGTGCTGGCTCGGTGTCCCGAGAACCTCGGGCACGTGGGATATGTGCGGAGTACCATGCTTCACATTTGGTTGGATGAGCAGCGTTCGATGCGGCGACGAATCCGCCGAATTGCGACGCTTGCGCTCTCGAAGCGATCGGCTAGGCTTGATCGCGACGGCGTGGCCGATGCGGAGCTTCACGATTTGGTGCAGCGGGCGATCGACACCCTCCCCCCGCAACAACATGCGGTCGTGGTTCTGCGTCTCATCGAGGGGCTGGACTATGACGACATCGCGTCCACGCTTGCCTGCTCCGTCGAAGCGATCCGCGCAAGCCTCCATCTGGCTCGCAGAACGATCCGCCGGATGATCGGAGTGCCACCATGACCGGATCGCGTGAGAGCTGGACGACGCATGATCTGGAGCTGTTTGCCGATGAACGGTTCGACTCCGAACGGGTGTCCCAGTTGACCGATGATCTTCGCCGGGATGCGGCGTTGCGAACGCGCCTTGCTCAGGTTCGTCGCACGGACGAGGTGCTGCGCGCGGCACTCCTGCAACCCCGGCCGATCACTAAGTTCTCAGGCGCGCCCGTTCTTCGTCGATCGCTCGCTGCTGCCTCCGTGCTGTTGTTTGTGGGCGTGACCGGCTGGCTCGTGTGGGGCCGAACTGGCGGCGCACCGCTTGCACTGAGCGGACTCGCGACGACTAACTCCACCCGGGCCGTTCGGATCGTTTTTTCGATTCCTTTGAGCACGGAGAGCGTGTTGTCCTCGCAAAAGGTGCTCCCTGGTCAATCGTCGACGTCGGCGCAGGATGAACGAGCCTTGTTATCGCAAATCCGACTTCTACTGGCTGCCGGCCAGGCGAAGGAGGCTGTTGAGTTGTTGACCGGCACGGCACCCGATGGGCGGCGTTTGGACCACCGATACTTGAGCGAGTTCCTCCAATCGGCACAAGTCGCCGAGTTGCTCCTCGACGGGCTCAATCTGAACGAACAGGTGACCGTTTGCGGTGAATGGGCATCGGAGCCGGCAATCCGACCGATGGTCTTTGCCCGCCTCCGAAGACTGTCCGAGGAGCCCTCAGTCTCCAGCGAAGTAGGCTCGGTCCTCGCGGACCTTGCCGCGGATCCGGAGCTTCGTGCCTGGATCCGTGGATACCAATTGTTGGAGCGCAGTTAGAGTTGCGGCCTATTTGGCCGAAGTTGATCGACCCAGGATTCTAAGCAGGAGAAAAACATGACTCGGCAACCAAAAACACGACCTATGATGGCCGGCCTTCTCTCAGTCCTTGCCATCTCCTCGTCTGCATTTGCGCAGGCCTCTTGGAAGCTCTATGACTTACGCGATCTCATCAGTGCCCTACCGCCTGTCGACGAGAAGAGAGGCGATGGCGGAACCGGAATGGGAAAGGGTCCGAGCTTCTTTCCGGCTCCGGAACGGCCCCCGGTAAAGGATATCGATGCTACCAAGGTCGCGGGAAAGAACGTCGACGACCTGCTGACCCAGCTTTGCGGTTCGATGGGGATCAAGTGTACGCGTCTGGTCGCGGGCGTATACGGGATCGAAGCACAGGACGCCGATCATGCTCGCGTGCAGGGCCTGCTCGAAGGGCTTCGTGACCTCTACCGCGAACGATACGCGGTCGAGCTGGTCCTGATTCGGGTCCCCATTGATCAAGCGCCCGCCATTGGCGCCGAGGCGCAGGCGTCTAGTCCTACGGCTCGCCATCAATTCGTCGTCTCCCGCCGTACGCCCGCGCGCGTCGCGATCCTCTCGATTAGTACTTATTTGTCGGATCTTAACCCGGTCGTGGCCCAAGGCGCTGTGGGCTATGCTCCGGACACGACTTCAGTCGATGACGGGCTCGACGTGTCCGTTCTAGTCGGCAGTGAAGGCGACGAGAAGGACGGGGCGTCGATTGAGGTTGTCGGAGGATTGCGAAAAGTCGCTTGGCCTCAGGAAGGAACCGACTTTAAGACCGCCGAAGGGGGGCAGATCGGCATGAAATTCCCGGTCGTAAGTGTCCGCTCCGTGCAGTTTCACCTGCAACTCAAGTATGGGAAGCTCATGGTAATGGGCGTGTTGGCGGGCTTCGAGGAAGGACAGTCTCTCGTCCTCGCCGCGTCGGTGCGGAAGCTGTAGGCGGCTTACGTCCGGGCCGCATCTGCACCCACGCACCGCAGCGAAACGCACGACGCGAGAACTCGGCGCACACCGTCACCGCAAGAACGTTGCGATCCGATCCAAACCCTTGTCGATCTGCTGCATCCCCGTAGCGAACGACAGGCGCACATGTTCGTCCATGCCGAAAGCCTCTCCCGGCACCACGGCCACCCGCGCCTCCTCCAGTAATCGCGCGGCGAACTCGATCGATCCGCGCACGCCGAGCTTTGCATACGCGGCGGAGACGTTTGGAAAACAGTAGAACGCACCCGTGGGCTTGGGGCAGCGGACCCCGGATATGGCCGTCAGCCTCCGCCACATGTGCGCTCCCCGCCGCTCGAACTCCGCCCGCATGGTCGCAACGCACGATTGATCGGCAGAGAGCGCCGTGGCGTACGCGATCTGACTGAACGTTGCCGCTCCGCTGGTGGATTGCGATTGCAGTTTGGCCATCGCCTTGACGATCTCCACCGGCCCGGCCGCGTAACCCAACCGCCAGCCGGTCATCGCATAGGTCTTGGACGCGCTGTTGCAGGTAAGCGTCTGGGCATAGGCGCGTTCGCCGGCCGCGGCGTAACTCATCGTTTTCTGGCCGTCATACAGCAGCCGATCGTAAATTTCGTCGGACAGAACTATTAGATCGCGCTCTTGCAATATCTGCGCGAGCGCCCGCACTTCCTCCGGGTGATACGTCACACCGCTGGGATTGGACGGCGTGTTGAGTATGAACATCCGCGTCCGCGGAGTGAGCGCCGAGCGAAGAATCTCCGGCGTCAGCTTGTAGTCGTTCTTCTCCGGACCGACCGCGAAGACGGGCACCCCGCCCGCGAGTCGGACCATTTCCGGGTAACTCACCCAGTACGGTTTGGGGATGATGACCTCGTCGCCGGGATCGAGCAGAGCGTGAAAGGCCATATAGGCCGCGTCCTTCCCGCCGGAGGTGATGATGACTTGCTCAGGGCTATAGTGCAGCTTCGCATCGCGGGCGAGGCTATCGCACACTGCTTTCCGGGCGACGGCGAGTCCGGAGGCCGGGCTGGGGTATCGCGTTTGTCCGGCGTTGAGCGCCTCGATCGCGGCCTGGCGGATGTGCGCCGGCGTGTCGAAGTCCGGCTCGCCGGCACCGAAGCTGACGACGTCCACCCCCTCGGCCTTCATCCGCGCCGCCTTGGCCGACACCGCCAGCGTCGCCGACTCGACCAACTCCGTGACCCTTCGTGAGAGTCTCATTCGACCGTCTCCACACTTCTTTATGGCAGAGCCTGCCCGCCGTGGCGGGTTGCTTCGTTGTGATGTTCGTCGAGATGAAAAGAGGACACAAGAGGCGAGAGCAGAGCCGCGAGCGGAAGCCTTGCTGTTACCCACATTTTTCCGACGCGGAACTCTTTATCGCGTATTAAGAAAACGTAGTGGGTCGTGCTCATTGTCCCCAATTAGACCACTGGTCGGCTCGACTCTGTCTCCCACGCACCATCTGTCGCTACAGTCCACATGAACTTCCTCGGCTTTCTAAAACATGATGTTCGCTCGCAGTCACCGGCGATTCACGATGTTAGACCATAGACCTATAAACCATAGGACCGGGGGGAGAGAGGCGCCTACAGCCTGTGGTCTACAGTCTACAGCCCCGTAGACCATAGGACCGGGGGAGAGGGTTATAGGAGGCACACTAATGGCGGGGCGACGCGGGAAAACTTCCACAAGACTTGGCGGCATGTCGGGGATACAATGGAGAGTCCGTGCTGGATGGAACTGGAGGAGGGAAGCCAATGAACGAAGAGACTTTTCAACGCAAGCTGTCGGAACTCATTGCGGAGATCGCCACGCTGCCGGCCGGGGAACGCGACAAGCTCGAACTCATGGCCGAACAAACTCGCGAGCGGCATCGCCAACTCAAGGACACCGTCAATAGTCTCCAAGAAAGCATCGACTTTGTGCGGCTCAGCATTAAGTACATGCTCTTCGACCTGGAGGCCACACGCCGCGAGAACCAGCAACTTCGCAAGATGCTCGACGAGAACTCGCAGGCGCAATAACCGCGACCGCGCGGACGAACATCGTTAATTCACGACGACCCGGTAGGGGACGGCGGGATCGAGCACTCAGCCGCCCCTCGGGTCGCCTTAGGACCGACGCCCACGGACGCTACCAGTCGTGGGCGTTTTCTTTGAATAACCAATGGGTTCGACTCGCGAGCGCCGGCGGTCGGATAACCCCCTACTCGCCGCCGCCCCATACGCACGCCGAGAGCCGCAGGTCGGGTCGATGACCCGACCTACGGCTCCAACATTCCCCTAGGTGAATTAGTTGTTGTCGTTGACGTTGTCGCCGACGTTATCGTCGGTGTTGTCGTCGGCGTTGTCGTCGGCGTTATCGTTGCCGTTGGAGTTGCCGACGTTGTCGTTTCCGTCATCGTCGCCATTGGCGTCGTCGTTCTCGTCGTCAACCGCATCGGGCTGGAAGACGCCGCTGAGACTTCCAACGGAGACAGCGTCTCCGGTTACCGGCGTTGGGAAATCGGCCGGGAAGGGCTGTTCATCCGGTTCGTCCGCGTGGGCGTTGTATTCCAAATGCCCACTGCCCGCCGCATCCAACGTGATGGAACCGGCTGCGAATCCCACGACGGTGATATTCAACACTTCGTCGGCGGCGCCGCCTACCACATTCACCTCAAACTCGGCCCCTTCGCTTTCGACTTCGTACTTGACGTCGATGTGCAGAGTGCCCGATTCCATCGTGGCCTTAAGCTCCGTTTCGTTGGAATCGTCGTCGGCCCCGTCATCGTGCCCATCTTCATCGCCTTGTTCATCGTTATTGCCGTCTTCCTCAACGCTGAGGACGCCGGAGAGACTGCCGACCGCGACCGCATCGCCCGCAGCTAGGGTGGGAAAGTCGGTCGGGAGAGGCTGTTCATTCTCGTGGTCAGCGCGGCTGCTCCACCGCATCTCGCCCTCGCCGTCCCCGTTGACGGTGATCGACCCGACGGCTGCGCCGGCGGCGGTCACGTCGAGAACCGCGTTCGGCTCGCCGCCGTGGATCTCGACCTTGAACTTGACCTCGTCGGACTCGACTTCGTACTTGACCTTGGCCTGGAAATCCCCGGATGACAGCTCAGCCTTGAGCTCGAGCTCCACGGAATCAAACGAACCGGACACATCACCGACGCCGACCGCGTCGCCCTCCCCGGGCGGCTTGAACTCGCCGGGCAACAGAAGTTCGTCGGTAGCGGCCGGAGAACTGCTCAACGCCAAGCGACCGGCTCCGGTCGCATCCAGGGTGATGGACCCAATCGCAATCCCGCCGATCGATATCTCAACGACCGCGCCGGGCGTTCCGCCGGTCACGGCGATGTCCAGCGTCTGGCGATCGGACTGTTCGTTGTAGTCGACCTGGGCATTGAAAGTCCCGGAGGAAAGCTCGGCCCTAAGTTTGCTTGCCGCCGCTTGGTCCCCGTTGCCTCCGAAAAGTCCCCCCGGACTTCCCGTTAGGAATTCACACCCCGCAGTAAACCAACCCACGGATAGCAAACCGACTGAAACCCCGACGAAGAACCTGTTCCTGGATCGCCGCATCGCTTTCCCCTCCCTTTCGCATTCTGAAAACATTACCGATGGCTGCAGTGTGCTGACTCGCGGACCTATGTGCCTGTGCGAGTGTAAGCCCCCGACCCCCCGCTTTCCACGCCTATGGTGCAACATACGATACAACTAACAGAACGCCAAGAACGTGCAGATTTTGCATCCCGATAATATTGTTCATTCGATGACAAGTCTGAACCCGCCCCCCGGGCGGTTAGGAAGACACGGCGACGGGCGGCTACTGACTTCAGTCATCAGAAGAGCGTCGCCTGCTCGGTCAGCTTGCCGTCATCTGAGGGGTGGTAGGGGAGTCCAAGGTGTTCGTGGGCAGGTCGGGTGGCCTGTCGGCCTTGGCGGGTGCGGATGACGAAGCCGATTTGCAAGAGGTACGGTTCGACCATGTCTTCGAGGGTGTCGCGCTCCTGGCCCATGGTGGCGGCGATGGCTTCAATACCCGCGGGACCGCCGTTGTAGACCTTGATGAGCGCGGCTAAGAAAGCCCGATCGAGTTCGTCCAATCCCAACGCGTCCACTTGCTGAATGTCCAAGGCCTCATCGACCACCTTCTTGGTGAGCACGCCGTCGCCGCGGACTTGGGCGTAGTCGCGGACGCGCTTGAGCAAACGATTGGCCACTCGCGGCGTCCCCCGGCTACGGGCGGAGATCACTTCCAGCGTACCGGGCTTGGCGGTTAGTTCGAGCTTCGCGGCGGAGCGATGCAGGATCGTCGTGAGATCGTCCGTGTTGTAGAAGTCCAGGTGGTATCGGTGCCCGAAGCGATCACGAAGGGCGCCGCTGAGCATCCCCGCCCGCGTTGTCGCCCCGATCAAGGTGAAGCGCCGCAGGGCGAAGTTCACCACCCTGCCGCTCAGGCCGCCCTCGATGGTGAAATCGACGCGGAAATCCTCCAGCGCCGGATAGAGGAACTCCTCGACGATCGTCGGGAGGCGATGGATCTCGTCGATGAACAGCACGTCTCCGGTTTCAAGATTGGTGAGCAACGCCATGAGGTCGGCCTGCTTGGCAAGCGACGGCCCGGAAGTGATCCGCGGCGGCTTATCCGTCATCTCCCGGGCGATCACGTTGGCTAGCGTCGTCTTGCCCAAACCCGGCGGGCCGTCAAGCAAGATATGCTCTAAGGGTTCGCCACGTCGCTTGGCCGCCGACATGGCGATTTCCAGTTTTTCGAGGACGGCCCGCTGGCCGACCATTTCGGCGATCCTCTTGGGGCGCAGGGCGGCATCGACCGGCTCGTCGCCGGGACGGGGTTGGGATGTGATGACACGGTCACGAGACATAAAAAAGAATGTCGATTGTTCCGCCTGCGGCGGATCGATTGTCGAATGAAGAACTCAGATATTCGCGCTATACCATTCGACATTCGCCATTTTGCATTTCCCTTTCATCCATCTACTCCCGTTTTGATCCGGTAGGCCATTCGCACCCACTCATCCGGGGACTGCAAATCGGGGTGTAACTGCCCGGCCCGCTCCAACCACCGCTCCGCGTCGCCGCGCGGATCGCCCCAAGCGACCAGCACTTCCAGCGCGTCTCGCTGTGGAGATGAAAGTTGCACGGCCTTGCTTGGCTCCGACGATGCACCCGCGATCGCCAGGTCGGCCACTTTGCCTTTCAGTGACGCGACGATCAGTTCCGCGGCCCTATTGCCGATGCCCGGAAGGCGTGCCAACGCCTTGGCATCACCCGACTCGATCCACGAGGCAATGCGACGCACCGGTTCCGCAAGGGCCTTCATAGCCTTTCGCGGGCCGATCCCCTTGACGCTCACGAAGCGCGTGAAAAACTCGCGGTCTTCGGGATGCAAGAACCCCAAGATCCGCGGCGTCAGGTGGCCCGATGCGTGATTGCCCTCGTAGAACTGAATCGTGTGCAAGGTCACGAGCTGCCCGCGATGGGCGGCCAGCTCCGAAATCGCAAAGTGCGGGACCAATACCTCGCGGGCCACCCCGTCGCGATCCACGACGATCGAGTCATCGTTCACTTCGATCAAGGTGCCGGTCAGGCGTACAATCATCGGCGCACCATGTCCGAAGTCCGAAGATCGAAGATCGGAATATTTTTCGGACTTCGATCTTTGATCTTTGATCTTGGCGTGTTGTCGCCCGCGAGGCAAAGCGCAATCGCCAGGGCATCGGCCACGTCCGCCGGTTCTGGAATCGTAAGCAAGCCCAGGGTCAGTTGGATCGCCCGCTGCATCTGTGCCTTTGTCGCCCGGCCATTGCCGGTGAGGTAACGCTTGATCCGCGTCGCGGAGTAACTGTGGACCTCGATGCCCAGCCTCGCCGCGGCGAGCAGGATCACCCCCCGCGCGTGGCCCATCAAGATCGCCGTCCGCGGGTGGTTGTAATGCGAGTAAAGCTGTTCGACGGCCACGACCTCGGGGTGATGCTCGTTGAGGATGGCGGAAATGTCGTGGTCGATCGCCACGAGACGTTCGGCCAGAGGTAGTTTTGGATCGAAGCGGCACACGCCGGCATCGACGACGGCCGTCCCCTCGCCGCCCGTGCGGATCACGGCATAACCGCTCGTTCCCAGACCCGGATCAATCCCACACAGCACCGCATCCATACGGTCCCCACCGTCCATTGGCCAAAGGCAAGATGTCGGAGTTCTTACAGAGCGTCGATGCAACGGGCGTACATGTCAAGTGACGCTCGCCGCCAAGTGCGTGAAGCGTAGACCGGGGGTGTGACTGCGACAAACGTCGGTTGACAGGCTACGGCAAGCTCCAACGCCCCTCGACGTGGACATGCCCGCAACCGGGACCGTGCGAATGGCCCTTGGCGACCTTGAGCCACTTGCTCCCGTGGCGGTCGAAGACGTACAGGTGAACAGGACCGGGACACGGAGCGACCTCGACGACCCTCGTGTGTGTGGGATGCACCCGCGTCGCCGGGGCCTTGTGCACTTCGACAACCCCGGTGTCACGCCCCTTCGCCACTACGATCACCCAGCGCGAGCCCTCGAACACGTGCCCGCAGCCGGGCCCGTGGTGGTGCCTGCCGCGGATCACCACGTACCTCGCGCCGTCGTAGTAATGGGCGCACGCGGGCGTACACACATGCCCTTGCTCTACCTGTACCACGGTCACATGGCGGGGCGGCTCGTTCTCGGAATAGTTAAACGAGAAAGCTCCCTCCGAACAGCCCATTCCCACAAAGGCCAAACCCGTAGCCGATACAAAGGAACATAAGCGCTTGAACATACGAAAGTCTCCGACGATCCGCGTAGAATCCCTTCAAACTATCCCTAGTTTCGACACGCCGTAGGGGCGAACGTTAGTCGTTCCCTACCCTCATTTACGGCCTCGATCCGTCCCTATTCAATCCCTTGCGAATCGCGAAGGCGCTTGATCGCTTGAAGGTGGAGCAGCGAGTCCCGGTCTTTGGGTCTGCCTAGGTGCTCCTTGATGCGGATGAGATCTTCCAGTCCGATGATCTTCAAGTCGATGTCGCCGATGCGAATCGTTTCTGCGTGACTCTCCAATTCCTCGAATCCCCCAATCGGCTCAATGTAACCAAGGAGGTCGAGATCGCCTTCCGTCGTTTGAAAGGTAAAGTTACAACCTAGCGCCAATGACTCGGCGTCGATCCGAAACGGCAAATCCGCAGGTGCCCCGCGTAGCGTCGCTCGAAGTTCTTTTAAGGCCTCGGCGAGACCCGCAAGGCTTGAGGCCGTGCGGCGGTAACACAAGTCGGTATCGAAGGTTACGCGTGCGCTACCGTGGACGGTTTCAGCCTGCCCGCCAATGACGATGAATTCGACGCGGTGAGAAGCAAGCAATTCAGCGATGTTTTCGAATGGCGTTTTCGCGGTGTCGGCGTCCATATTCGAGCAACCGCAGCGCTTGCCGTCGGGCAAGGTCTCCTCGCCGGATGCGTTCCAACGGCGTCAACTTAAGGTTCTCACGGATGAGCGACAAGTCGATGCCGTTTTCGTCCTGCTCACCGTAGTAATGGGAGCCGTGGTCGCGGCTTCGATCGTCGTTGGCGTCCATCATCTACATTATACCCGCGCCGTCGCTGCGTGGCGCTTTATCCCGTAGCCACCACGACCGTCTTAACCTCCGTGTAGTTGCCCAGGGCATACTCACCCAGCTCGCGGCCGATGCCGCTCATCTTAAAGCCCCCGAACGGTGCGGAATTGTCGAAAACATTGTAACAATTGATCCACACCGTCCCGGCTCTTAACCCGGCGGCGATGGCGTGGGCCTTGCCGATGTCTTTCGTCCAGACGGCGGCGGCCAAGCCGTACACCGTGTTGTTGCCCCGCTGGATGACCTCATCCACGTCCTTGAAGCGGAGCACGGTAAGCACCGGCCCGAAGATTTCTTCCTTGGCGATGGTCATTTCATCCCGTACGCCGTCGAACACCGTCGGCTCGATGAAGTAACCCGCCCGGTCGACGCGTTTCCCGCCGGTTACACAACGCGCCCCCTCCTTTTGGCCTGCGGAGATATAGCGCATGACCGTTTCGCACTGCTCCTGCGAGACCTGCGGCCCCTGCGTAGTGGCGTGGTCGAAGGGTCGCCGATCTTCTGCTTCTTCGCCCTTTCGGTGATGATGTTGAGCACCTGGTCGTACACCTTGTCCTCGACGAAGAGCCGCGATCCGGCACAGCAGCATTGGCCCATGTTGAAGAACAAGGCGAAGTAGGCGAACTTCGCGGCCGTCTCCACGTCGGCGTCGGCGAAGATGATGTTGGGACTCTTCCCGCC
>JAGVHG010000046.1 GCA_020056715.1 Phycisphaerae bacterium
GTGTATTCCTCAACTCATCCACGAAAGCACTCGCTCTCGTCGTACACAAGAAGCGTAACTGTATTAATTCAATCGCGCCACCCAGGATGGGATGCACCCATGATGGATCGGCCCAGCGAAAGCCTGCCCAGCCAGACTCGGTCCTCGTTTGAATCACTCAAACGCCTAAACGCGTATGCCGCGGAGTATTGGTCCGCACGCGACCTGATGCCACTGCTGGGATACCGCCAATGGCGTCGGTTTGAGGACGCCATCCGACGGGCTTCAACGTCCTGCCAACAGTCAGGAAACGACCCGGCCAACCATTTTGCCGGCGTTGGCAAAATGGTCCCCTTAGGCTCCGGAAGCGAGCGGGAAGTGCCTGATTATCACCTGTCCCGTTTTGCTTGCTACCTGATAGCCCAGAACGGCGACCCACGGAAACCCGAAATCGCAAACGCCCAGAAATACTTCGCGATCCAGGCCCGTCGGCAGGAGATTTCCGACGCATTCACGGCCGATTTGGAGCGGCTTGAGATGCGGCGGCAAGCGTCGGAGGAGTTCAAGGCACTTTCGGGGGCGGCGCAGCACGCGGGCGTCCAAAACGCAATGTTCGGCGTTTTCCACGATGCCGGGTACAAGGGCCTCTACGGCGGCCTCGGCAGCGAGGCGATCAAGGCCAGGAAGCGTATCGAGCCGCGCGAGCAACTAATAGACCGGATGGATACGACGGAACTCGCGGCCAATCAGTTCCGAATGACCCAGACGCGCGAGAAGCTCGCCCGCGAGCGGGTGCGCGACCAGGGACAGGCGATTCAGAATCATCAAGTCGTTGGCCGTGAAGTTCGTGATGCCATCAAGCGAATCGGCGGTACGTTGCCGGAAAACATTCCTCCGGCAGAGCCGATCAAAGAGGTAGAAAAACGCCTTCGCTCCGCACCTCCGCTCTTGGAACTCGATGATAAAGACGCGAAAGGACTAACTGGTGGACAGGATTCTGGCGCAACTGTCAAGTGACTGATCCTGGCCAAAGCTGACCGCACCGAAACGTAGTCGATCCGATCAGCCGTCGCTGTTTGATTGAGTCTGGAAGCAGCATTCAAATTATGGCTACGCGAGACACAAGAACGCGACTGGAGATGACGTGGATCGGCAAGGAGAACCGCCCGATGCTGGGACCGCAGGCGCTTATGAACCAGATCCTACCGCACCAAAAGACGTTGACATTACAATCGTCTCTGTGTGAGCGCACGCTCATCCAATTTGCGGGTCGATTTCGGGGTTTTTGCTGATTTCACGAACTACGTTGGTCGCATACCCACCCGGCGGAAGGAAGAACTTCAGCAGGAGGTAAGGCCCGTTGTCGTCGGCGCCGGTTTCGAGAGTCGGCTCACCGATGGGTACACGCAGCGGTCGGCGTGCCCCGGATGTTTTTCCGCTACCGGGGGCGGCGATTTGTTCCTTCTGAAGTCCGCACTCCGCCAGCACGGCTGCTTCCAATTGACCGGGCGTCCCCGCCGCTTCGGTCATCCTCCGGCCGAACAACGGGCCGGTCGGGGAAATCTCCAACGAATCGCATCGATGTTGTTCCGTGGCCGCGTCCTCGACGCGGAAGCACGCGCCGTTGACGTGCTTCCACGCGACGTCGCCGGTTTCGAGTCGGTCGATAGTGGCGATCCGCTGGGCGAGCACTCGATTGAACAGGCCGCTTTGAAAGGCCGAGATATAGAGCTTTCGCATGGTATGGTCCACTGTTCGCCATGCCTTGCGCGTGTCACCGCCGGTCTTGTGCAACGTCCGACAGAGTCGCGATTGCTGGCTGAACACGCCGCGAGGCCAGGCTTCGGCCGCGGCCTCGAAATCCCCGGTGTCGAAGAACTCCCGTGCCTTCAGCGCCGCACCGTGGTCCACCGGTCCGGGCCGGCCGAGCATGAGAGCGAAGGCTTCGTCGTAGTTCTCCCGAAGCACCGCTAGTCCGATCTGGGCGTTGTCGCCGCGGACACCGAACCGTTGCGGCCCGAAATAATTCGGCAACCCCCTGCGGATCAACACATCAAGGACCGCGCGTGCCGGAGTCTGCGGCTCGGAGATGGTATCGCGGACTTTGATGGCGAAGCGATTGCCGGCCAGGTGCCCCAGCTTGAGCTTGTTGGTATGTCGATCGACGGACAGTACCTTGGCCCGACTCAGCTCCAACGCAGAGACACGATTGGGATCCACGTGCTCGATGCTGAAGGTTTGTCGGGTGACGCCGTGGGCGTCCTTCAATCCCGCATACCCGATGTCGTATGGCTGGCGACCCAAGAGTCGGGCGATGTGCTGAATCACCGCGTGGGTGGTGAGTCCGCGCTTCTCGATCGTGAAGTAGGTGTGCGTGCCTTGCCCCGACGGGAGATAGAGGGGCGCCTCCTCGACGACGAAATCGTCGTCAAAGCGCTTGATTTCGCCCCCCACGCCGGGCAGTTCCGCCGTGAGATAGGGCCAGTCGGTCATACTGTCGTTTGCGCTCACGCAGGGAATGTAACGGAGGTCGCGGTCGGCGGGAAATCGGAGGATTTTCGCACCCGATTGGGACACTACCTCGCCGCGTCCAATTGCGACCGGTATCGCCCGCAGCAATGATCGCGTTCTTTGCTGGTCTACATGGACGGCTGCTAGGCGATCGGGCGGCATAAGACTACCATCGCCAGGCGATGCGTTGGCTGGCCGATATCGCTTACCTTCTCGCCGGACTGATCTACCTCCCCATTGCGCTCTATCACGCGTTGATCTTGGGTAAGAACCGTCGCGGATGGAGGCAGCGGTTTGGCGGCGTTCCGATCTTTGACCCCAACGTGCCGAGGATTTGGATTCACGCCGTTTCGCTGGGCGAGATCAACGCCACGCCCCGTTTGGTGGCCGCACTCCGGGAACGGCTCCCGGAAACCGACATCGTCTTTTCCACGACGACGGATACGGGCTACGCCCGGGCCGTTCAGCTTTACGGGCTGGATCGCGTCTTCCGCTTCCCGCTCGACTTCAGCCTCGTCGTCAGCCGCGTGCTACGTCGCGTTCGTCCTACGATGATCGTGCTGGTTGAGTTGGAGGTCTGGTACAACCTGGTGCGAATGGCGGCACGGTGTGGAATCCCGGTGGCGGTCGTCAATGGCCGGTTGACGCAGCACAGCGCTCGACGATTTCGTTGGCTGGGGCCGATCGGGCATTCGATGTTCCGCGACTTGACCTGGGTGGGGGCACAGGATGAAACGATCGCCGCGCGGTTCCGTTCCGTCTTAGTTCCGGCGGATCGCATTGAAGTCACATCGTCTTTGAAGTGGGATACCGCCGCGGTCACGGATCGCGCCGACGGCGCGGACGAACTCGCCGCCGCACTGGGGTTGGATGGTTCTCGTCCCGTATGGGTTTGTGGCAGTACCGGACCCGGTGAAGAAGTAATGCTGTTAAACGCCTACCGAACGAATGTTCGCATTTACGCAAATCGGAACCGGGAGCGGCCGGATGATGATCGTGTCGCTGCCGCTCCACGCTCTGATCGGCCCGTCGCTTGCGCTCCGGGTTCGGAAGTTCATGGTGGGCCGAGACAATCAGAACCCCAAGCGCCAGCGCGGGGTCCGGAGCACCGGCCCGACGCTTACGCTCCGGGTTCGGATTGCACAGCGCCTGTTCTCATCCTCGTACCGCGGAAACCAGAGCGGTTTGATGAGGTGGCTAGGCTCATTGCCAACGCTGGATTTACTTGTGTTCGTCGCAGCTTGCGGCCGGATGGCACGCGACTTGCCACATATTCAGAAGACAGCGTAGTTCTCGGCGACACGATGGGTGAGCTTCGCAAGTTCTACTCTCTTGCGGATGTGGTATTCGTCGGCCGATCGCTGGTTCCGTTGGGAGGCTCGGATCCAATGGAGGTCGCTGCTTTGGCAAAACCGATCATCGTCGGTCAGCACTTTGATAACTTCGAATCGGCGGTGAATTCGCTTCGTAGCGCCGAAGCGATCCGCGTCCTCGATACTGCCGATGATCTCCCGTCGGTGATCGGTGAACTGCTGTCCGACTCCACCGCGAGGGCGCGGCTGGGCGCGGCGGCGCGAGAAGTTGTTCTCCGCAATCAAGGAGCGACGCGACGTACGGCCGATCGGCTGGTCCGGCTGATGCCTGTCGCCGGACGCACCGGTTGACCGGGCATTAGGGGTTTATTTCGCTATCATGCTTGCTTCGGCAAGCGGACCGCGGCGCACGGTATTCGCCGCGATTTTGTCGATATTTAGGAGTGCCATACAATGACATCTAGTAGCAAAGACGGGGTGGGTTCCGGCAACATGAAGATGTTCCCGCCGTCCAAAGAGTTTTCGGAACGGGCCCACATCCGCTCGCTGGAACAGTACCGACAAATGTATGAGCGATCGGTTCAAAACCCGGAGGGGTTCTGGGGAGAGGTCGCCAACGATTTCCACTGGCAGAAGAAATGGACCAAAGTTCGCGAGTTCGACTTTCGCGACAAGATTTCGATCAAATACTACATCGGGGCGAAGACGAATATCACCTACAACGCCCTCGATCGACACCTGGCCAAACGCGGCGATCAGACGGCGATCCTCTGGGAAGGCAACGAACCCGGCGAGGATGCGAAGCTCACCTATCGCCAGCTTTACGCGGAGGTCTGCAAGTTCGCTAACGTGTTGAAGTCCTTCGGGGTCAAGAAGGGCGACCGTGTTTCAATCTACCTGCCCATGATCAAGGAATTGGCCATCGCCATGCTGGCCTGCGCCCGGATCGGGGCCGTTCATTCCATCGTTTTCGGGGGTTTTAGTCCCGATTCGTTGTCCGATCGCATCGTGGACTCGGAGTGCCAAATTCTTGTCACTGCGGACGGTGTCTTCCGCGGGGCCAAGGCCGTCGGGATAAAGGTCAATGCCGACGAGGCCATAGATCGCGCCGCCGCTCAAGGCACCCACGTTAAGACGTGCATTGTCTATCGCCGCCTGGGCGAATCCAAACTGCCGGTGAAGATGAAACCGGGCCGGGACCATTGGTGGCACGAGGTGATGAAAGACGCCTCGCCGCAATGCGACTGTGAATGGATGGATTCCGAAGACCCGTTGTTCATCCTCTATACTTCGGGTTCAACGGGCAAACCCAAGGGCGTCCTGCACACCATCGGCGGGTACATGGTCCATACGACGTTCAGTTTCAAGACCATTTTTGATTATCACGATGGGGATATCTTCTGGTGCACGGCCGACATCGGGTGGGTGACGGGGCACTCCTACATCGTCTACGGCCCGCTCTGCGCCGGGGCGACGACCGTCATGTTCGAGGGAATTCCCACGTATCCTGACGCCGGGCGGTTCTGGGACGTGGTGGACAAATACCAGGTGAATCAATTCTACACCGCTCCGACGGCCATTCGTGCGATCATGCGCGAGGGCGACGAGCCAGTGAACAAGCGCAAGCTCACCAGTCTGCGGCTGTTGGGTACAGTCGGTGAGCCGATCAACCCGGAAGCCTGGATGTGGTATCATCGCGTTGTGGGCAAGGAGCGGTGTCCTATCGTTGACACCTGGTGGCAGACGGAGACCGGCGGGATTCTAATGACCCCGCTTCCCGGTGCGATTCCCACCAAGCCGGGATCGGCCACACTGCCCTTCTTCGGGGTCAAACCCGTCCTTCTCGACGAGAACAACAAACGCATCGAAGGGCCGGGATCAGGCGCGTTGTTCATTGAAGAGCCTTGGCCGGGGATCATGCGCACCGTATATGGCCAGCACGAACGCTTTAAAGAGATGTACTTTACGCGCTGTCCGGGCCTGTATTTCACCGGCGATGGCTGCCGCCGCGACGAGGATGGGTATTATTGGATCACCGGGCGCATCGACGACGTGATTAACGTCTCCGGCCACCGGCTCGGCACCGCCGAGATCGAAAGTGCATTAGTCTCCCACTCCGCCGTCGCGGAGGCCGCCGTCGTCGGCTACCCGCACGAAATCAAAGGCCAGGGCATCTATGCGTATGTGACGTTAAAAACCGGCCGGGAGTATACGGACGCTCTCAAGAAAGAGCTGGCCGTCCATGTCCGCAAGGAAATCGGAGCGTTCGCCGCTCCCGACGTGATCCACTGGGCCCCCGGTCTGCCCAAGACCCGTTCCGGCAAAATCATGCGTCGCATTTTGCGGAAAATCGCCGAAGGCCACCCCGACCAGGTCGGCGACACATCCACCCTGGCCGATCCGAGCGTAGTGGAGAACTTAGTCAAGACGCGGTAGAATGTCACCGGGTGGCACGGTTATGCGCAGCATGGCCGTAGTCCAACCAGCGCGTCGGGCACGCCGCGCGATACGGCATCGGAGAAACATTGTGGCCAACGAATTTACAGGCATCTTCGAGAAAGATGTCGATTGGTACATCGGCTATTGCCCCGAAGTACCGGGCGCAAACGGGCAGGGAAAGTCGCTCGACGAGTGTCGAGACAGCCTCTGCGAAGCCATTAAGCTCATCCTGGACGATCGGCGTGAACAGGGACTGGTGGGCGTCCCGCCGGACGCGGTCAAAGAGACCGTGGTGGTCCGGTGAAACGTCAGGCGATGCTGCGTCATTTTGCGCCGAAATGGGTGCGTTCTCAAGCGCGAGGGGGCCAAACACTCGCTGTGGATGAACCCACAGACCGGCGCGGTGGAGACGGTGCCTCGTCACACGGAGATCGCTGACCGACTGGTGGAGAAAATCTGCCGTGGGTTGGGTATTCCGCAGTTGTGACCACACGGCCATCGTTGTAGTGGTCTCCATTGCTGATAAGGGTATACGTCAGTGCAACATGCTTGGAATAGGGTCCAAATTAGGCGCGCGTTCCGTCGTTCGTACGGCTGTTCCCGCCGACGCGACTGCCATCCAACATCTCGTCAACGGCATTTTCGGGGAATACGGCTTGGCCATTGCCGTGGACGGCGTCGATGAGCACTTGGCTCAGCCTGCTGGATACTTTCACGCGCGAGGCGGTGAGTTTTGGGTTGTCGAGGACGGCGGGCGGATCGTTGCGACAGTGGGGGCGCTGCCGAATGACAGCGAAACCGTCGAGTTGAAAGCCCTCTACGTTTATCCGTCGATCCGTCGGCAGGGCTGGGGGCGGCGACTCACGAAGTTGGTGATGGACTACGCTCGGACGACAAGCAAGAAACGTGTGCTCCTCTGGAGCGACACGCGCTTTACCGACGCCCACCGTTTGTATCGCGGGTTGGGGTTCCGCCAGTTCGGCCGGCGCGAACTGCACGACCTATACAATTCGTCTGAGTACGGTTTCGAATGTGAACAGACCGATAGCCCAGGATGACAAGTTGTGGATCCACGGGCGCCGACCTTCAGTCTCGCAGGATCGTTTTCTTAAGCCGAGTCCCCCCCGCCGACCCACGCCCCCGTCAGTATAAGGGAACGCGTATGGGCAACAGGGGGCGCTTTATCAAGGCGCCCCCTGTTTAATAATCTCAAACTGACCGATTTTCGTCGTGAACGCGGATAGGGCAACAAAAATGCGGTGTTTCCTGCCGATACCGGTGTTGGAATCGAAACCCGGTCAGGAGGA
>JAGVHG010000014.1 GCA_020056715.1 Phycisphaerae bacterium
CTCCGGGGGCAAGGTCGGCATTTCAACACGGAGGCGACTGGCAAAGCCATCGCCAGGGCCGAGGTGCGGATTAGGTATTTCTGCGGCAATGAGTTGTTCATCAATACACCCGTTGCCGCCGAGGTAGCGGTCTATGGATTCGGCGGCTCGCCGACCATCAGCGATAGCCTCAATCACTGAGGCCGGGCCGCGCAGGACGTCGCCTGCGGCGAAGACGCCCCCAATATTTGTTTGCATGGATTCATCGGCCTGGAGGGTCCCGGCGGGACTGATTCGCACCCCGGATTGGCCCAGAAAGTCCAACTCGCACGATTGGCCGATCGCAAGCACGACGATTGCCGCGTTCAGCATCATAGTGTCGGCATCGTTGTATGCCGGGTTGAAGCGACCGTCCGAATCGAACACATTGGTGCAGCGCCGCAGTTCGATCGTGGAGACGGCGCCGTTTCCAAGAAAGCGCCTGGGGCCCCACCCATTGTGGAGGAGTATTCCCTCGTCGATCGCACTCTGAACCTCCGATTCGAATGCCGGCATCTCATTCCGCTGTTCAAGACACACGAGGTCCACCGACGCGGTCCCAAGCCGGCAGACTGCCCGGGCGGCGTCCACGGCCACGTTTCCGCCGCCTACGACCACGGCACGCCGGCCTGCGAACCCGGCGACGGGAGCGGCTCCCGCCGCTATGTCGCGCAGGAGATGTACTCCTTGCACAATACCTTCCAAGCCCGCGCCTTCAATCGGCAAACGCCTGCCTCCGTGTGCACCCGTGGCCAGCAGGACGGCGTTGAACCCGGCGGATTGAAGCTCTTGCAGAGTAACGTGGGAGTTGGTTCGAAGCTCGACGCCCGCGGCGAGAATCTCCTCGATTTCTTTCCTAACCACTTCCGGGGGCAAGCGATACGACAAGATACCGTAGCGCAGCATTCCACCGGGCTCGGGCAATGCTTCAAACACCGCTACGGCGTGCCCCTTGCGGGCCAGGAAGTAGGCGGCCGTGAGTCCCGCGGGTCCGGCGCCTACTACCGCCACGCGCTTGCCGGTTGAAGCCGGCGGCCGGAGGTGCGACTTCCACGCACCGGTGCTCTTCTCCGCAGCAATTCGTTTGAGGCCGCAGATCGACACGGGGAGGTTGATCTCACCGCGTCGGCAGACTTGTTCACAGGGATGGAAGCAGACGTGACCGAGCACCTCCGGAAGCGGCGCCTTCTCGCGGACTACCGCGACGGCCTCGTCGTAACGCCCGGCGGCGACATATCGAATATACCGCGGAATGTCTATCCCCGCAGGGCAGGCCGATCGGCATGGAACCAGCTTTGCTTCGTCATGGAGCTTTGAACGGTTGTCTTGGTCCATCAGCGCGCCGGTCGGACAGACTTCGACGCAGGCGCCGCAGAACCGGCAACCGGACGCGACAGCGCTGGAGGCAATCATGCCCACGACGGGTCGACCCTGCACGCAGGTAAGACCCAGGGCTCCAACTCCGCGCAGGTCGTTGCATACCCGCACGCAGCGTGCGCACGCGATGCAGAGGTTATAGTCGCGTATGTACAACGGTTCGTCGTCAACAATGGGCTTTCCTGTCGGACGGTAACGAGGCAGATCCTCGGGGAGGCCGATGAACGCTGCTACCTTCTGCAGCTCGCATCGCCCCAGCAGTGGACAGCAACGCTCATTCTCCGGCACGTTGGCCGAGCACTGTGTCCGCGAGCAGCCTTCCTGCTGGGCACATGTCAGGCAGGCATGGGGGTGGTCGCTCAGAATGCGTCCCAGGCGTTGGCGGCGAAGCCCGGTAAGGTCTTCGCCGGTTGTGCGAACGCGCATTCCCTCTTCGGCCAATGTGCTACATGCCGGCACTGGTTCGTTGCGGCGATCAACTTCCACGATACAGAGCCCACAGCCCTGGTGAGTCTGTTCGGAGACGTCCGTGGAAAACCCAGTGTCGCCTTGGAATACGAGGTCGTGGAGCGGTGTGCCTCGGGCGGAAGGCAGGTCCGGGTGCCAGCAGAGGTGGGGAACGTAGATATCATTCTGCCGTGCGGCTTCGAGTATCGTCAGGCCGACGTCCACTTTGACTTCGTGATCGTCGATCTGAAGTCGCATCGGCGTCACCATGAATGGACTATGGCGGAGGTCGGACAGGCCTTCACACACGGCAGCCCGGCAATATCATAGCCGGACGACGGCTTGCAGACGTTGCACGTGAACTTGATCTTTCTGCGCTGTCGCTCAACTACGAACGCGACCTGTTCGTCGCGCATAGGATCGTTGACGTCCTCGCCTACGGCGAGCACGCCCTCCGGGCAGGCCGGCACGCAGTCGCCGCAAGCGTTGCACTTGCCGCTGTCGATAGTGATGAAGAACTCACCCGTGCCGTCTTTGAAGCCGTAGTTGGCGAGCATGACTAGGCTTTGCCCTTCTCGATCAATGCTTTGCCGAACAGGGCCCCCCCGATAGCTCCGGCGATTTGCGTGTCGATATCACACTTGAGCGGTTTGATGCCCAGCTTGTCCGCGATACGTTTTACAATTCCGATGTTCTTGGCAATGCCGCCGGTAATCGCAAAATCCTTCTCGACGCCGATCCTCTCCAGCAGCGTTACCACGCGGTTGGCCATGGCGGAGCAGTAGGCGGCGACGACCTTGTTCTTCGGCCACCCCTGACGCAACAGTGCCGACGCCTCGCTTTTGGCGAAGACAACGCAGGTCGAACTGACCGGCGGCGGCTCCTCGGGCACGTCGAGAGACAGTTCCCCGATTTTGTTGATGGGCACGTTAAGCAAATCGGCGAATACCTCCATTCCACGGCCTGTCCCGGCTGCGCACTTATCATTCATTAGGAATTGCACAACCTTACCCTTGTCGTCACATCGGATTGCCTTGCAGTCCTGGCCGCCCATATCCAGAACAGTGCGCACGGAGTTGCCGTACATGAAGTTCGCCCCTCGCGCATGGCAGGCGATTTCGGTGATTGCGCGACTGGCAAAGGGCACGTTGACGCGCCCGTAGCCCGTGCCAATAACATATTTGATTTTGGCTAGTTCCAGCCCGGTTTCCTGAAGCGCCCAATTCATGACGTTCCGCGAACTGTCCGGAGAGTCGCTGCCCGTGCGCATCGAAGCGTAACAGTAGAGTTCTCCATCGCACATGACGACCGCCTGACTGCTCACCGAACCGACATCGACGCCGGCGGTGATAATCTTGGCGTCCTTCCAGTCGACCTCAGGCGAGGTCCAGCGCGATTCAGTCCATCTCCAGAATTCTTCAGCCATCGCGTGTTCTCCGTCTTCGCTGAATCGGTCTACACTCTTTTTGTGTCCAGGGCGATCAACGCCGCCCCGAAGGCGCCGGTAAACTCGGGGTCAGAGGGGATCAGGAGCTTCAGTTTCAGGTCCTCCTCTAGAGACCTCACAAAGCCGACATTGCGGGCCAAGCCGCCGATCAGGGCCACGTCCTCGGTGATGCCAACCCGCCGAACCGTTGAGGTAACGCGGTCGGCGATCGCGTCGTGTACCGCCCGGGCTATGTCCGCCTTGGGGGTCTTGGCATGTACCAGCGTAACGACCTCGCTTTCCGCAAAGACCGTGCACTGCGCGTTCATGGGAACCGCCTTCGTCGATTTGAGCGAGAACTCACCGAGTTCTTCCAGAGGAACCTCCAACGCGCGGGCCATCGCCTCGGTGAAGGCTCCCGCCCCTGCGGCACACTTCTCGTTTACCGCGAAGTCCAGAACCTTGCCCGACTCATCCATTCGTATGGCGCGCCCCTCTTCGGCGCCAACGTCGATGACCGTCCGAGCGGACGGAAAAAGCCCGGCCACGCCGCGGGCGTCGGCTCCCACCTCCGTCACCGTGTCGCTCGCAAACGAGATCTCCTTGCGACCTGCGCCAGTGGCGATCAAGGCCTTGACCTCCTCACGCGCGAGGCCGCTGTCGGCCAGCGCCTGGTTGTACGCCCTCTCGGCAGCCTCCCGCGTGTCGAAACCCGCCGGCACCATGGATCGTCCGACCAATTCCCCGTCCCGGAGAATCACCGCCTTGATCGTTTTGGCGCCTGCGTCAATACCCGCTGTAATCATCGTTTCTCACCCGACAATGAAAATCCTGGAGGTTCTGCGAAACCCGCGGATTGCTTGGGGTGCGCTGCGCCGCCCACGAATCCGCGAAACCCCGCTTCACGTACCGCCTCCGATCTGTTTTATTCCCAATGTCTCCATGAAAGAGTCGATCCGCTCCCTCGCTCTCGACTCGTCGAACTCGCGCTCGTCGCCCATGTTGCCCTCGAAGGTCATAACCGGAAATCCCGCTGCTTGAAGTGCAAGACGGTTCTCTGCGATGCCCATGGACAATCCCTCGCACCCGCGGTTATAGTGCAGCATGATTCCATCGAGCTTCCACTGCCTGGCAATCGCAATCATGTAGTCATTCTTGTACTTCGGATGGTAAAAGTGTTGATATTGGGGTTTGCAGAGATGCCAATCGGCGAGCATCCTACACGCCTCCTCGCGGCTGGTGGGTTTTCGGGGGGGCATCGGCCGGGGGATCAGCCGCTTTGGGGTGGCGGTCCCAGCTGTGCCGGGCTTCGCGTCTTCCCAGATCCACATACCCTCAAGACCGAACGTGTATAACGAGCCGACCGAAATACAGCCGTAGTTCTCCATGTAGCGGAAGATTTTCAGGAATCCCCAAGGCGGCTGGGTATCGCTCATGACGCGGCAGCGCTCGTTGGCGACGGCGACAATGCCGCGTTTGACGCGGTCGGCGACCTCTACGAAGAGGTCCTCGTAGAAATCGGCGACGACCTTCCAGGACTTCTGAAGCGTTGCCAGCACATAGAGCGAATACATCGTTTTTTCGTCCAGAGGAGCCGGCACCGCCTGATTCAGTTCGCAAA
>JAGVHG010000080.1 GCA_020056715.1 Phycisphaerae bacterium
CATGACGGCCAGCAACTGACGCATGAGTTCCGAGGGGGTCTTGTGGCGTCGTCCGTGCTCTTGGTCCCATTCCTTGGAACGATACAGGGCGACCAGAACGGGCAAGGCCCACAGCCGCTTGGCGAACGGGAACTTCACCAGAATGGCCAGCACCGCCCACTTGTGTCCCCAGCGGTAGGCCGTGAAGGAGTGGGTCGAACGGACGGCATCGCGGTGACAGGCCTTGCCGAAGACCTTCTTCCCTCGATGCTCGTCCACGGTATCGTCGCCGCACAGAGGCACGGGGCCTTGGGGAACCCAGTGACGCAGGATGTATCCCGCCAGCGCTCGGGCCAATCTCCAGCTCGACCAACGTCGCCGGGACAAGACGCGGTGGTAGGTGGATGGATGTCCCGGAGCCAGGGTCCGCACCGTCCGCAACACGTTGCTGATCGTGCGCCGTCCCGTGGTCAGGATGGCGGCCAGCAACAAGATGACGAAGCGTGGATAGGTCGGTCGTGTAAACGCGGTGGTGAATTCTCGGATGAGCGGCTCCGCCGCTTTGGGTATACTGTTCATCAGGGCCTCCTTGCCCAAGTACCAAGAGTCGTTTGTCAATTACTACTCTTGATACCGGCACGGTGGCCCCGTTTTGCTTAATGAAAACGCTCACGCATGACCCTCAAAAAGGGCAAAAGTCGAGCTTAGAACCTATCCAAAAACCGGCTGGTTGTCATTCTGAGCGCAGCGAAGAATCTCTTTTTGCCGGAGCGGAGACCCTTCGCTGCGCTCAGGGTGACAATATTGGGATAGGCTCTTAGTTCTTGGGAGGCCCATCACAATCGCCCCCGGTGTTCCATTCAAACCAGCGTTTATCAGTCGGTCCGAAAATGCGGCACATCGATTCCCTTCCGGGACCGAAGCGTTTACTTAAACGCTCTGCCCAGGCCGGGAATGAATCGTAGATTTCATCTGAGTTCATCCCAAAGGGCAAACCAGTCGCAAGATTGGGACGCAAAGCGTTGAGTCCGCCGAAGGCGGATTGTCGCGCCGCCCAGAAGCCCGGGGTTGCCCGACTCTGGTAAGGAGAGGAAAGGGTATCCTCGGAGACGTCCCATGCACCTTGATTTCTTGCGCAGGAATCACGCTCGCCGGCGCGGCGCCGTGATGGTCTTCACCGTTGTGATGATCTTCGTGCTTATCGGCTTTGCATCCCTGACACTCGATGTGGGTACGCTGTACAGCGTCCGGGCGGACCTGCAAAACGCGGCCGACGCCGCGGCTTTGTCCGGTGCTTCCGTGCTCGCCGGCGACGACATGCTGAAAGTTCGCGTAGCCAAGAACGGATCCATCGGCGCCGTAATGTCCGCGATCTTCGACCGAGCGCAAGATGTCGCCCTCCGAGATGCGTCCTTCGGCGCTTCCGGAACCGTCCTCGCGCAATCCGATGTCGCGACCGGATGGATCGATCTTGTCTCCAGTACGTCGGGCGTCGACACTGGAAAGCCGGCGAGCACATTCAATGCCGTCCACGTGCTTGCCCGTCGCTCGCAATCGAGCGCAAACGGCCCCGTGAAGTTTTTCTTCGCATCGATCTTCGGAAAAAATGAGGGCGAGGTATCGGCGTCCGCCGTGGCGGCCTACGATGACCGGTTCAGCGGGTATGACCCGGGCGCCGGGGGGGCGGATCTCTGGCCGTTCACCATCCGCTTAACGGAGTACAACAAACAGGTCGCCGCCGGCAGCGACAAGTACGACTATGACTCCAATACAGGCAACGTTTCGTCGGGGAAGGACGGGGTTCCGGAGGTGAACTTGTATCCCGCGAACCTGGGGCCCGGCAATTTTGGTGCACTAAGCATCAAGGGTGGCAGCCAGATCGCCCACATCGAGGACGGCATCCCACCTGAGGACATCGAAGAAGAAATTGGGGCCGAGCAGTTGAACTTCTATGACGACCACGGCAAGGCGGTCACGTACTCCATCTCGGGCGATCCCGGTTTGAAGGCTTCACTCGAAAACAGTATCAAGACGCGGATCGGCGACGTAGTCGCCGTACCGGTTCACGATGTTGTCAGTGGTAGCGGGGCCAACACCAAATACCGCGTCGTCGGACTGCGCTTCACACGCGTGATGCGCGTCAGCCTTCAGAGCGGCGCAAAGGGTCTTTGGGTCCAGCCGGTTAGCTACGCCGGCCCCGGCGTCATCGTCGACCCCAGCGCACCCACCTCAGGCGGTGTCGCGGGTAGCTTCGTCCTCGTGAGATAGATCTCTTGTCATCGCGTGCGGTAAAACCGACTGCGTCCAAACTTGATTCTAAGTGGGCGGGTCGATCCCGCCGCATGTCCTGGCCGCGGACGACGTTAAACTCGATGATGACGCTCTCATTTCGGGCGGCGCCATCAACGCGGGATGCGATATCCTCATTGGGAAGGAACTCAAACTGAAGAATCTCGACATTGACCTCGAAGTTCCTCTTTCAAGCCGATCATCTCGACGTTGGTTCAGTAGGCAGGGCGATCCTGCATCCCCCTCGCAGCGGTGGTGAATGTAAGACTCAAGGCGGTGGACCGCAATTCGCTTTGAGGTAGGGGCTTATCGGTCGGTCCGAGAATGCGGAACATCGATTCCCCTCTCCGGCTGAAGTGTTTTTCCAAATGCTTTGCCCGCGCCGGGAATGAATCGTAGGTTACATTTAAGAACATCCCTAAAAGCAAACCAATCGTAAGATTGGGACGCAAAGCGTTGAGTCCGCAATGGGCGGATTGTCGCGCCGCCCGAGTTCCGCTTGAGGATGCGATGCTCGGTTCAAGGGAGAAAAGGAGCATTCAAATATGCAAAGGCTTCGTCGTACACTTGCATCCCGAAGACGTCGCGCGGTCACCATTGTGCTGGTCGCGGTGATGGTACCCGTCTTGCTGGGCTTCGCGGTCCTGACCATTGACGTGGGGGTTCTCTACAACTCGCGGGCAGACTTGCAGAACGCGGCCGATGCCGGAGCACTCTCGGCGACGGATATTTTGGGCAGCGACAAAAGCATTGGCGGGGTCACAACGGCGCGCGCCCAGGCCATAGCAATGGTCCACAGCAATTATAGCCTCGGGCGACAACTTGCCATCGATCCGACGGACATCGTTTTCGGGAAGATTGACTACGATCCTGATACCAACACTTTCAGCTTTTTCCCCACGGAAACTCTTCCGGACGCAGTCCGAATCTCAGTTCGCTCCACCACCGGGTCGGCCAATGGACCTGTCCCATTATTTTTCGCCTCCATCTTCGGGAAACCCACCGCCAATGTGGCAGCCACCGCGACTGCGGCGCTGACCAGTCGCCGTGATATCGCAGTGATTGTCGACCTTTCGGGTTCCATGAAGTTCGATAGTGATTTGAGGTTCTACAAAACGACCCCGATCAATCTCCGCGACATATGGGCGTCGTTGGACGGCCCGGAGCCGTCCAGGCCTTATATTCCCGGCGCCGAGAACCAGACGGAATATGCGAGTGATACGGGTCCCACGATTGGCGTTATGAATACGTGGGGAACCCCGGTCACGACTTCGTATAATCCCACGACCGACCCGGGACTTTGGTACATCCCCAACAACAAACCCTGTACCTTGGCCGCGGTGATTGCGAGCCTGACGGCACGTGGATACACCGCCGGCCAGCGCAACACCCTGATGAACAGCAGCAGCGCTACCACGTGGCCTAATCGTGTCGCAGTGATGACGGGTCTTGCGAAATGGACCCCCAGCGGCGGGAGCGACACGACGGTCGGCAGCAGCGAACTGACCTGGATCCCGTATCCGTCTTATCGCAAGACTTGGACGTGGCCCCAATACATCGACTGGGTCAAGGGGAACAACAACAACTTGGTCTCCGACTTTCCGGCGTTCAAATTTCGATTCGGTGTGAAGACCTACGTCGACTTTTTGCTGGACCGGAAGTACAGTTTCAGCGAGACCGATCTCACGAAGACGCCGGAAGAGCCGATGCGAAGCGTTAAAGACGGCGTGCAGGAGTTCGTGAACTTCACCAGATCGTTTGACAATATGTCCCTGGAGGTCTTCGCTACCACCGCCCGGCACGAAAAGGATTTGTCGGACGACCGCCAGGCGACGGCGGACCGACTCTACGCGATGCAGCCCAACTATTACGACGCCAGCACGAACATCGGCGCGGGCATCCAACAGGGAATCAACGAGCTAACCGGATCGCGCGCACGAGAAAATGCCGAAAAGATGATTGTGCTCCTGTCGGACGGGGCGTCGAATACCGGCCCGGATCCGCTATCCGTTGCGCAGGACGCCGCCGACCTGGGCATTCGCATACACACCATTAGCGTCGGATACGGTGCGGATCGCGTTCTCATGCAGGCAATCGCTGCGCTCACGGACGGGCAGGAGTACTACGCCCAAGGCACGCCCGAGCAGTATACAGCCCAACTCCGGCTCATTTTCCGAAACATTGGCGGCCTAGGCAACGCGGAGCTGATTGAGTGACTGGGCATGCGTGACCGACACCCACAGCGTATGCGGGGCCAAGCGGTTTTCGGTCCCGCTTTCGTACCGGAATCGATCGGTTTCCTTCACTTGTTCGTAGGACTGTTTGACGTCCAGAATACCGCGGGAATCGGCGTTCCGGTTGGGAACGGAAGCTCCATTGCTCCTTAGGAGGGCATACCATGAAGCGTTTCAAAACTCTGGTCAATCCTCTTCGCCGAAAGCGTGGCGCCGTTGCGGTGCTCACTGTGGTCATGTTGGTGGTTCTCATCGGCTTTGCCTCGTTGACCATTGATGTCGGCGTCATGTTCAACACCCGCGCCGAGCTGCAAAACACCGCCGACGCGGCGGCACTCGCCGGCGCTCAGATGTTGCCTGATGGGGCGGCGGCGCGACAGACGGCAGTCGAATACGCCAACCGGAACAGCTCGCGACACGGTATCGTTGTCGCCAACTCGGACGTCGTGCTGGGTCACTGGGATGCGGCGGCCGCGGTCTTTACGCCAGGCGGCGCGCCGGTGGACGCCGTCCATGTGCTCGCGCGCTGCACGGAGAGCAACGGCAATCCTCTGAAGTTGTTTTTCGCGCCGATTTTGGGAATCTCGCAGACCGACGTATCCGCTTCGGCGACCGCCTCCTTCGGCAAGGCCGGGCGATGGGACGTGGTGATTGTCCAGGACGTAACCGGCTCGTTTAAGGACGAGATCGACGAAGCGCGGATTGCCGATCAAGGACTCCTGGACTGCATCCGGGACCATGCTCCCGATACGTACTTAGGTTTGGCGGTGTTCACCGGCTTCGGCAAGCTCATCGCTTCCTTACAAAGCGTGGATGTCGCCTACGACAGCCTCTCCGCGAGCATCGGGGCACTCAAATCGTGCGGCTCAACAGGCATGCCCCAATGCAGCGGCACGAACATCGGCGCGGGCATCGACACAGCGATCCCATTGTTGACGGCCTCCACCACCAAGCGGCCCCGGGCGATCATTATTGTCAGCGACGGGCAGCCCAACTCCAGCCTTCCAGGCTACACGACCAAGGACCTTGCGAACTGGGCGGTCAAGTCGGCGGACAAGGCGGCGGCCTCGGACATCTCCATCTTCACGTTGTTTTTTTCCGGAAATGATACCAGTGCCGGCGCGGCAGCGTTTTTGGCCGGCCTGGTTCGGGGCGAGGGTACGGCCCACGAGACCCCCGACCCGACTGAGATCGCAACCGAGCTCCAGGAAATCTGCTTGGAAGGCTTGAGCCTCATGCTAGTGCAGTGATCCCTCCAATCAGACGGACCGCCCGTGAGCGGTACGTCGTACTGTTCAGATAAACGAATGCCGCGCCCCGATGAAACTCTCATTATCGGAGCATGAGTGAGCATGTCGCTTGAGACTCGCCCTGTGTCGATATAGTGATTGGCGGTCGCGTGAGCGATAACGGGCTGCGGTCGGCTCGGCGGCGAGGCGATTGAAGCTGAGAAGGTGAGGCGAGATCATGCAGGAATCGAAAAGCAGTGTATCCGTTTCGGGTGAGGACGATATCGCTCGATGGGTGGAAATAGCCGGTCAGCAGGGGGAGGCCGACTGGTACGCGGGCAAGCGACACTGGACCCGCTTCGCCGATGGAATGCGGCTGGACGTGACGCTCAACCCCGCTCAGCCCACGGCGTCGTGGGGAGTCTATATGCACAACGTCTCGGACGGGGGATTCGCCTTCTGGTCCAAGAGAGAAGTGCCGGCGCGGACGTCGATGTTCGTTCGCGAATATACGGATGATAATTCCCAAGGCTGGGTGAAGGCCAAGGTCACCCACTGCACCGTGGGTATTCGCGGCTACTTGATCGGGGCCGCTTTCGAACAACCGCCGCCCAAAACATAATCCATACTCTTCCGCTCCCTGACCATCGTGCAGTTTCATTTCCTGGGGGACGCTGCACGTGGTTCCCGCTGTGCGGGCGAAGCGAAACTACTCCCTCCCGACCGATAAGTAGCGCAAGCCTTGCCCGCGACTGTTGCCCAACCCACGCTCCTATTATTGCTCTCAGCTTTGGTCGAAAAAACACCTAACACCTGAGCCTGCCGAGGCGGACACTGATGCTTCGTGCGTAGGCCCGGCGTGTGAAGTGCGTAACGAGGCTGCCGAGGGATCATCTCTGAAACCTTCGACGGCCCCGTATTACATCAGTTGGATATACACCGAAATGCGGCTCAATGCCGGACTGAGCAAAGGAGTGTTAAACATGCGTCAATCCTTGAAGCGGCGGGCGTGTCCGTGGGGCCTTGCGATCGGGTTGCTGTTTCTGCCGTTTTCCGGCTGTGCGATGGAAGACGGATGGGCCAATCTGGCAGCCCTCGCGGCCAACACCTTTGTGGAGACGGTCGTCGGGAGCACGACCGATGTTCTCTTGGCGTCCCCGTCGGATCGCGAACCATAGGGGACAAAATGGCGAAACCGCTCCTTTGAACACTGAGTGAACATGATTCTCCGACGCGTAAGTTATCTGTGGGCGATGGTCGCGCCGATCGCGTTGGGTACGTCATCCAAATCAAGCCTAGCGCAAGTCACCGGCCTCCGTGCGGCGAGCGAAACGGACGCGCTTGCGGCGAGAAACGAATTCGATCTAACGTCAACCTCCGCTTCCTTTGATTCCCTCGACGAATCCCCGGAGCGTGACCAAGACCGGGATCGCGCGGAAGAAGGGGAACAAGGGGAGCAGAAGGAAGAACCCGATCGACCCTTTCGCCTCCTACGTCTCGAAGAGGCGTACACGCAAGAAAAAGGCGAGTGGCAGTTTCGCCTGAACATGGAGTATTCCCGGCGTTCCGTGGTGGAGCGAGAGCGAGAAGGCCTCGGCAAGTTGGAGATCACCCGAAAAACCGTGAAGGAAGCGACGGTGACGTTCGATATCGAGTACGGCTCACTGACCGCCTGGAGTTGGACTTATCCGTACCCGTCACCCTCTGGCAGCACCATCACGGATTAAGGCGGGAATTCGAGTTCGGCATGCTCGAATCATCATCCCGCATCGGCTTCGACGAGGAGGGATTCGGCACTTCGATGATCGGTCTGAGCTATGCGCTGTTCCCTGAGACCGACCGGTTCCCCGCCGTGACGGTCCAAATCGGAGCCATTCTCCCCACAGGCGACGATGACGACGGGCTGGGAAGCAATCACGGCGGTTTCGAGGCGGGGGTGGGCGCCACGCGAGCCTGGGATCGGCTCTTTGCGACCGCCAACTTCGAGTTCGGACTGACCGTCAATGAAAGCCGTGAGTACGAGTATGGAGTTGGTCTGCTTTACCTCTTGGGGCCGGGGCGTGAATGGGGCGTGTCAGTCGAGTTGCAAGGCTCAGCGGAAGAGGAGCTGGACGGCGGAGCATGGGAGCACTCGCTAAACCTGGTGCCGGGGATTTCCTATGGGTGGACGGTCGGTGACCGCTATCGCTGGCAGGTCGGCCTGGGTGTTCCGGTGGGCTTGACCGGCGTTGCCGAGGAAAGCGACGATTTTGGCGTTATTCTCCAATGGCAAGTGGAATTCTGATCGTGGTGGATTTGCGGGTGCATGACAGTTTAGGCGGCATGTTCTTCGCCCTGAATGGGCGCAAACATAACAGCCCAGGGCAACGCCCTGGGAAACAAGAACGCCACAATGACCAATGCCCTGAAAGGGCGAAACAAAATGTTTAATCCCGCAAATGGTGGCGAATCTTTCGCCCTTTCAGGGCTTGCGCGATTCGTGTCGTATGGTTCCCAGGGCGTTGCCCTGGGCTTACATGTTACGGCCCCGTTGGGGCAAATCGTTCGCTCTTCAAGCGGATCG